>CASUIT010000052.1 GCA_949455995.1 uncultured Clostridia bacterium | reverse complement strand
ACTGTAGTAGTCGAGAAATCGGCCCGTGGGTTCGAATCCCACTCACTCCGCCAACTAAAATAGCTTTTTGAATTTAGAGAGCTATTCTAATGGGGTGATAAAATGAAAATAGGATTTACCATAGGAAAATTTGCTCCATTACATAAAGGGCATCAATATCTAATAGAAAAAGCATTAAAAGAAATGGACAAATTCTATGTTATTATATATGAAACAAAAGTAACAAAAGTACCTATTCAAACAAGAGCAAGTTGGATAAAAAATATATATCCAACCATAAACTTAATTTTTGCTAAAAATCCGCCAAGTCAATATGGACTAGACGAAGAAAGTGTAAAAATACAAATCGATTATTTAAAACAACTAATAAAAGATATAAAAGTAACACATTTTTACAATAGTGAACCATATGGAAAATTTGTAGCAAGAGACCTAAAAATTAAAGAAGTGCAAGTAGATAGAAAAAGAGAAAAATACCCAATTAGTGCCACTACCATTCGAAAGAATTTAAAAGAAAATGAAATTTTTGTAGAAAATATAGTATATCGTGATTTAAGCAAACATTAGAAAATATTAAATCCCCAACAAGTTTTTGAACTTGGGGATTTTTTGTTGTATAGGAAAAATTGCATAACATGTCTAAAAATTATTATGTTATTTTAAGATAAATTTTATAAAAAATTAAGAAAAAATCAATATACATTTCATTATCTGTATGATAAAATACATTAAATAAAAAATTAAAAGGGGGAAGAAATGGAAAGAGTAGTATTACAATGTGAGAATTTAAACAAGAAATTTGGAAAGAAACAGATACTAGAAGATGTTTCTTTCCAAATGCAAGCAGGAGACATTTTGGGATTTATTGGACCAAATGGTGCTGGAAAAACTACCACCATAAAATTAATTCTAGGACTTCAAAACATCACGCAAGGAAAAGTTTGCATTAATGGATATGATATTGAAAAGCAATTTACCAAAGCAATTGAGAAAGTAGGTGCAATTGTTGAAAATCCAGATTTGTATATGTATTTATCTGGCTATGAAAATTTAAAATTAATATCCAATATGTATCAAAACATTGACCAAACAAGAATAGATGAAGTAGTAAAATTAGTAAAATTAGAAAACAGGATCAAAGAAAAAGTTTCCAAATATTCTTTAGGAATGAGGCAAAGATTAGGAATTGCACAAGCAATTCTACACCGACCTAATTTATTAATATTAGATGAGCCAACCAATGGATTAGACCCAGAAGGAATAAAAGAAATGAGAGAATTATTAGTAAATTTAGCAAAAACAGAAAAAATAGCAATATTAATATCTAGCCACAATTTAGCAGAATTAGACAATTTATGTAATAAAGTATGTATTATCAAAAATGGAAAAATTATTGAAACAAGTGATATTTCAGAAATTAAGAAACAAGAAAATAAACAATTTAAAATATTTGAAGTAGATAATAACAAAAAAGTAAAAACAATACTTCCACAAGTTGAAATAATAAAAACTAATAAATTTAAGATGGATATAGCAAAAGAGCAAATACCAGAAATTATTGTCAAATTAGTAGAAAACAACATCAAAATTTATGAAGTAAAAGAAGAAGAAAAATCATTAGAGCAAGCATTTTTCGAAAAGACAGGAGGGAATGTAATTTGAGAAAATTAATAAAAAACGAATTAACAAAAATTTTTAAAAAGAAAAGTATTTACATTACATTAATGGTTGTTTTTGCTTTTGTTATTTTAACAAATTGTATATATAAATTTTTCTATCAAGGAAGTTATCATCAATATAATGACAGCTATATTCAATATACCAAAGATGAACTAGCCAAATTAGATCCCAACAAGCCAAGTGACACCAAAATGTATATAGAATTAAAATCACAAGTAGAAATTTATGATATGAGTAAAAAATACGACTCAAATGCTTGGCAAAAAAGTATGATAGAAACCCAAATGTATAGTTATATCAATGAAAAAAATACCTATCTATATGGTGAAGAAAAAGATCAAAACAAAGTAGAAGAAATAGAAGGAAAAATCAACAAAATTTTAGAAAAGCTAGACCAAGATGATTGGAAATATTTTGCACAAGATGAGCTAGAAAAAGCAAGTGAAGCTTTAAACACATTAGAAGAACAAAAAAAGAATACACAAGATAAGCAACAACTACAATCATTAGAAATATCCATTGAAAATGCAAAAATAGACAAACAAGTTGCAAAAGATAGATTAGATAAAAATATAAAATATGGTAGTGACTATAAAAATAGGGCATTAGATAGCTATCAAAGAGAAGCCAAAAATATAATAAGTGTAGAACATAGTAATCAAAAATTAGAATATGGAGAAAAACAAGAATATAATAAAAGTATAGAAAATAAGGAAATTAGTCAATATATTATAGAAAATGATGTAGATATTAATAAAGAAAATAATGTGAGAGGTATTTTAAAAAATTTCTTTAGTGAATATGGACTATTTATTATTGTAATGATTGTTATGATAGCAGGAACCATTGTTAGTGAAGAATTTAATAAAGGAACGATTAAACTATTATTAGTAAAACCTTATCATAGAAATAAAATACTACTATCCAAATTTATTACTGTTTTTATTATGATAATATTTACCATTTTGTCTATTATGATAATGGAATTACTCGTAGGAGGTATCATTTTTGGATATGATAGTTTGTCAGTACCAATTTTAGCATATAATTTTAATACACAATGTTTAGAGAGTATTAACATATTTGTTTATCTAGGAATTCAAATAATAACGCAATTACCTAAAATAGTATTATTAGCAACACTTGCATTTGCTTGTAGTACCTTATTTACCAATAGTGCTGTATCGATTGCAATACCATTATTAGGATATATGTCAGCAGATGTAATAAACATGTTAGTGATACAATTTAAAGTAGAATTTATGAAATTCTTTGTTAGTTTGAACTGGGAATTTAATGGATATCTATTTGGAAATTTACCAAAAATGGAAGGAACAACAGCAGGATTTTCTAGCATTATATGTATTTTATATTTTATAGCTATGGTAATCCCAACTTTTATTGTATTTAAAAAGAAAAATATCAAAAATATTTAAATAAAAACAAAAGTTAATGGAAACTTAAAAATGAAAGATTACTCTTGAATCATATAAAAAAAAGTTGTATAATACATTTAGATGAAATAAGAGGAGGAAAATCATGGAAACTAAAATAATTGGAGAAACATTACCAGCAGTTATTTGCAAACTACAAAAAGGAGAATCCATCCTAACAGAAAATGGTGGAATGAGCTGGATGGACAGTGGAATTGAAATGAAAACAACTACCAATGGTGGGGTCATGAAAGGAATAGGAAGAGCATTTGCAGGAGAATCACTTTTTATGAATGTATATACAGCGCAACAAGATGGAGCAGAAATTGCATTTTCATCTTGTTTTCCAGGACAAATCTTAGAATTTAATTTAAAAGAAGGAGAAACCATAGTAGCACAAAAACGAGCTTTTCTATGTTCAGAAAATACGGTAGACATATCCATGCAATTTCGCAAAAAATTAGGTGCAGGATTTTTTGGAGGAGAAGGTTTTATTATGCAAAAAATAACAGGACCAGGAAAAGTATTTTTAGAAATTGATGGTTCTGTTGTAAAAAGAGAATTACAAGCAGGTGAAAAATTAAAGGTAGATAATGGTTATGTAGCAGCAATGACAAAAGATGTAAAGCTAGATATTGAAACCGTAAAAGGAATGAAAAATATTGTATTTGGAGGAGAAGGGCTATTTTTGACAACATTAGAAGGTCCAGGAACCATTTGGTTACAAACCATGCCAGTTTCAAAATTATCAAGTTTATTATATGTAGGAACAGCAAGATAGAAAGAATTATTAAAAAATAAGTAAAAATAGTGAAACGATAAATATTTGTAATGTATTTCGTTTCACTATTTAAATTTATATTGTCAAAATGGTTGCTCTATCCGTATTTATGAAAACTTGAATAAATTTACTTGTAAATTTTTTAGATTTAGTGTAAAATACCAATATATTGTAAATAATGATATAAGAGGAGAAAAGATGAAATTTGTAGATAGTGAAGAAACCAAAAAAGAATATAAAAAATTTTTAGAAAAGCATGAAAGATGTAATTTTCAACAATCCTTAGAATGGGCAGAAGTAAAAAAGCCAAATTGGAAACCAGAAGTTATTTTAGCAGAAGGAAACAATGGAGAAATTATAGGATCACTGTGTGTATGGATTCGTAAAATGCCAATTTTTGGAAACATTATGTATTCATCAAGAGGTCCTGTATGTGACATTCATAATATGGCTGTTATGAAACAATTAACAGATGGAGCCAAAGAACTAGCTAAAAAATACAAAGCAATTGTATTGAGAATAGAACCAGATATTGTAAGTGATGATCAAGATTTTCGAAAAATAGTAGCCAATTTAGGATATAAAATCAAAGACGATGCAAAAGATTTTAAAGATGAAATTCAACCAAGATATGTATTTAGATTAGACATTAAAGGAAAAACACAAGAAGAAGTGATGGCAGGTTTTAAACAAAAATGGAGATACAATATACGCCTAGCAAGCAAAAAAAATGTCACCATCAAAGAGGGAACCAAAGAAGACTTAAAAGACTTTCACAAAATAATGATAGAAACAGGAACAAGAGATGGTTTTATCATTCGACCATTAGAATATTTTGAAAAAATGTATGATTGTTTAGGACCAAACCACATGAAAATATTAATGGCATATTATGAAGACAAGCCAATATCAGGAGTTATTCCAATTTTTTATGGAAACAAAACATGGTATTTATATGGAGCAAGCAGTAATTCTCATCGTAACTTAATGCCAAACTATTTATTACAATGGGAAATGATCAAAATGGCAATAGAAAGAAAAGATGACATCTATGACTTTAGAGGGGTATCTCGGGGTAATAGACCAAACGCACCCACAATATGGATTATACCGATTTAAACAAGGATTTGGTGCAACTTTTACAGAATTTATTGGAGAAGTCTACATGCCATTTAAACCACTTACTTATAAAATGTATCGATTTTCAGAAAAAGCATTTCGAACCATAAGACAATTAAAAATGAAATTAAAGAAAAGATAAAGGATGAAAAATTGTGAATACCTTAGTAATTGAAAAAAAAGATTTAAATCATAACATAGAAAAAATCAAAGAATTTGCAAGCAAAAGTGGAACAGATGATAAACGGAAATCCATTAAAAATAATAGCAGTGGTAAAAGGAAATGGATACGGATTAGGACTAATAGAATACACAAAATTTTTAATTGACCAAGGAATTTCATTTTTTGCAGTAGCAAATGTAGAAGAAGCAATACAATTAAGAAAAGCAGGAATACAACAAGATATTTTAATATTATCTAGTACAGCTATCAAAGAAGACATAGAAACATTAGTAAAAAACAATATTATTCTCACCATTGGATCCAAAGAAGATGTTGAAATAATAGAAGAAATTGGAAAACAACAAAAAGAACCAATAAGAGCACACTTAAAAATTGACACAGGGTTTGGAAGATATGGTTTTATCTATAGTAATCGAGATCAAATGATAGAAACTTTAAAAATGGCAAAACATCTAAAAATAGAAGGAACCTTTTCACACTTTTCTGTTAGTTTTTATGATGACAAATACACGAAAACACAATTTGAGCGATTTATGGATACCATAGAAGTTTTAAAAATGAATAACATTGAAACAGGAATGCTTCATATTTGTAATTCCTCAGCATTTTTAAAATTTCCCTATATGCACTTAAATGCTGTAAGAATTGGGTCAGCATTTTTGGGAAGACTATCCTTTCAAAATTCGATTGGATTAAAAAAAATAGGATATTTAAAGTCACAAGTAGCAGAAATAAAGGAACTACCAAAAGGATTCAACATAGGATATTCTAATATTTATCAAACGCCCCAAAAAATGAAAGTAGCCATCATTCCATGTGGCTATAGTAATGGAATTAATGTAAAAAACGATAAAGACATGTTCCGAACCATTGACAAAATAAGATATCTTGTACAAAGTATCAAAGCATTTTTCAAAAAACAAGCGATTTATGTAAAAATAAATAATCATAACTGTAAAATTCTAGGAAGAATAGGAACCTATCATGTCGTATGTCAAATAGATGAAAAAGATGTAAAAATTGGAGATACTGCAATTTTTTCAGTAAATACCAAATTCATTGACCCAAAAGTAAGAAGGGAGTATAAATAAGAAAATGAGTGAAAAAGAAGAAAAACAAGGATTTTTCAAAAAAGTAAGTACCTCTATCACAAAAATTGAAAAATATCCAGATATGGCAGCACAAGGTTTAGCAAAAGCACTTACGTATTTGTGCAAAATAGTAGCCATTCTTTCCATTGTACTTGGTATGAGTATGATGTTTCAAACCTATCAAATACTACAAGAAGGAATTAGTTATTTACAAAATGAATTTCCAGAATTTACTTATCAAGATGGTATATTGCATGTTAATTCAGAGCAAAAACTTACTATTTCAGAAGACGATTCTTATGTAGGAAGAACCATTATAGATACCAATACCCAAGAAGAACAAATCATAAATCAATATATCCATGAAATAGAAAAAGCAAAAGGAGGAGTCATCTTTTTAAAAGACAAAGTCATTTTAAAAAATACAGCAGTGGCAGGAACCATTAACTATAGTTATAATGAGTTTTTAGAGCAAATAGGGATCACACAATTTGACAAGCAAAAGGTAATAGATTATGCCAATAGCACTCAAATAATAGTAGTATATATCAGTATTTTTATTACGATATTTATTTATAGTTTTATGATATACCTTGTTACAACATTATCAAATGTAGCATTTTTAAGCATATTTGGTTATTTAACAACTTGGATTGCTCGTATTAAAATGAGATTTTTAGCAGTATTTAATATGTCTATCTATGCTATGACATTATCTATTTTACTAAATATAATTTATATCATTGTGAATATTTTTATTGATTTTAATATAGAATATTTCCAAGTAATGTATGTTTCAGTAGCAGCCATTTATTTAGTAGCAGCCATTTTTCTATTAAAAACAGAATTTATGAAACAACAACTAGAATTAATGAAAATTGTAGAAGTGCAAGAAACTATAAAAAAAGAAATGGAAGAAAAAGAGCAAGAAGAAAAACAAGAACAAGAAAAAGAAGAAACGAAAAAAAAGGATAAAGAAGATCAAGAACAAAAGGAGAAGAAAAAAGAGCAAACAGAGGATGGAGAACCACAAGGTTCAAATGCTTAAAAGAAAGGAAGTAAAATTTAATGAGTAAAAAAAAGGAAGAAAAACAAAAAAATAAAAAACTTTGGATTTATTTGATAGGTTTAGTAATAGTACTTATTTTATTAATGGGTTTTACATTTATTTATATGAAAGATAAAAACCAAGAAGATGAAAACACACTAGCATACACCGATCTCATCAAAGAAATATCATATGGAAATATAGAAAAAATAGAAATGACAGTAGGAAGTACTACCATTAAAGTAAAGCAAAAAAATGAAGAAAAAGAAAAAACATCAGTAATACCTAATACCGAAAGTTTTATTGAATTAGTACAAGAAAAAGTAGCCCAAGGAAATGAAATAGAGCTAATACAAAAACCAAGAAGTATGTTAGCACAAATTCCATCGATTATCATATCATTTTTACCAACTATCATAATGCTTGCATTATTTATCATGATATTTAAAATGCAAGGACTAGGGGAAAAAGGAAAAGTATATGATGACATGCAAAGAAAAACAAAGGTAAAATTTGAGGATGTAGCAGGGTTAGATGAAGAAAAAGGAGAATTAATTGAAATTGTAGAATTTTTAAAAAGACCAGAAAAATTTGCAAGAATGGGAGCTAAAATTCCAAAAGGTGTTTTACTATATGGTAAGCCAGGAACAGGAAAAACCTTAATTGCTAAAGCAATTGCAGGAGAAGCAGATGTTCCATTTATTTCCATGAGTGGATCGGAGTTTATTGAAATGTTTGCAGGACTTGGAGCATCACGTGTTAGGAAGCTATTTGAAAAAGCAAGAAAATTATCACCATGTATTGTATTTATTGACGAAATAGACGCTATTGGTTCTAGGAGAAGTTCAAACAGTGGAGCCGAAACCGAAAATAATCAAACCCTAAATCAATTATTAGTAGAAATGGACGGATTTAGTTCAGAAGAAACTATCATTGTACTTGCAGCAACCAATAGACCAGAAATGTTAGACAAGGCATTATTAAGACCAGGAAGATTTGACAGACAAGTAACAATACCAACACCAGATTTAAAAGGAAGATTAGAAATTTTAAAAATACACTCTGCACAAAAAAGAATAGCAGATAACGTAAATTTAGAAAGCATAGCAGAAGATACAGCAGGTTTTACAGGAGCAGAACTAGCCAACATTTTAAATGAAGCAGCCATTATAGCCACTAAAAATAAAAATGAAGATATCGAAAACGAAGATATTGAAGAAGCAGTAAAAAAAGTAACAGTAGGGCTTGAAAAACGTACAAGAGTTTATTCTGACAAAGACAAGAAGCTAACAGCCTATCATGAAGCAGGACATGCTGTAGTTAGCAGATATTTACCAACGCAAAATGATGTAAAAGAAGTATCGATTATTCCAAGAGGTGTAGCAGGAGGTTACACCATGTACAAATCAGATGAAGACAAATACTATATATCAAAAACAGAAATGCAAGAAAAGCTAATTGCATTATTAGGAGGAAGAGCAGCAGAAAAATTAGTATTAGATGATATTTCAACAGGAGCAAGCAATGATATTGAAGTAGCAACTAAAATAGCAAGAGATATGGTAACCAAATATGGAATGAGTGACACTTTAGGACCAATTGATTTTCAAGGAAAAGAACCATATGAAATACAAATGTTTGGTGAAAACATAGGAGATAAAATAGGGCAAGAGGTAAAAATATTAATTGATACTGCTTATCGTGATGCACAAGAATTATTAAGACAACATAGAGATAAATTAGATAGAATTGCACAAGAATTATTACAAAAAGAAAAAATAAATGAACAAGACTTTAAAGAATTTTTTAAGGACAATATTTAAAAAATTGACTATTTAGTCGATTTTTTTTATGATAGCTTTCTCTTTTTTAATGAAGAAGATTGCAAAAACGAGAAAACATGGTATAATATGCTTATAAAAACAAAAAGTAAATAGGTGATAAAAATGTTAGAAAAAATAAACTCGCCAGAAGATGTAAAAAAACTAAACACCGAAGAAAAAAAGAAACTAGCAGAAGAAATTCGAAAATACATACTAGAAATTGTATCTGAAAATGGAGGACATTTAGCATCTAACTTAGGTGTTGTGGAATTAACCATCGCTCTGCATAGTGTATTTTGTCTACCAACAGATAAAATCATATGGGATGTTGGACATCAAACCTATGTACATAAAATCATAACAGGAAGAAGAGAAGAGCTAAAAACATTAAGAAAGCGAAATGGAATAGCAGGATTTCCCAAAAGCAAAGAATCCGATACAGACAGTTTTAATACAGGACACAGTAGTACTTCTATATCAGTAGCACTTGGTATGGCAAGAGCAAGAGATATCAAAAAAGAAGATTATGCAGTATTAGCAGTAATAGGAGATGGAGCATTAACAGGAGGAATGGCATTAGAAGCTTTAAATGATACAGGATTTAGCAAAACAAAAATGACAGTTTTATTAAACGATAACGAAATGAGCATTTCTAAAAATATAGGTGGCATGAATATGTTACTTAGTAAATTAAGAACCAAAAGAACATATAATAAATCTAGTGATGCAATAAAAGAGATCATCTTAAAAATTCCTGGAATAGGAAAAACAATAGTAAAAGTGGTAAGAAGGCTTAAAAGAAGTATCAAACAATTAATCATTCCTAAAATGTTTTTCGAAGATATTGGTTTTCGTTACTTAGGACCAGTAGATGGGCATGATATCGAAGAATTAGAAAGAATGTTAAAAATTAGTAAACAATTAGAAGGACCTGTACTCATTCATGTGTTAACCAAAAAAGGAAAAGGATACAAAATAGCAGAAGAAAATCCAGATAAATTCCATGCAACAGGACCTTTTGATATCAAAACAGGAAAAAGCAAAAAAGAAAAGAAAAAAGATTATTCAAAAGTATTAGGAGAAAAACTAGTAAAACTTGCCAAAAACAATGAAAAAATAGTTGCCATCACAGCATCTATGAAAGATGGAACAGGACTTGCCCAATTTGCCAAAGAAATTCCCGAACGATTTTTTGATATTGGAATTGCAGAGCAACATGCCGTTGGAATGGCAGCAGGAATGGCAAAACAAGGGATGATTCCAATTGTACCTATTTATTCTTCTTTTTACCAAAGAGCCTATGATCAAGTCATTCATGATGTAGCCATACAAGAACTGCCAGTT
>CASUIT010000051.1 GCA_949455995.1 uncultured Clostridia bacterium | reverse complement strand
CT
Source organism: uncultured Clostridia bacterium (assembly GCA_949455995.1). Taxonomy (GTDB): domain Bacteria; phylum Bacillota; class Clostridia; order TANB77; family CAG-508; genus CAG-269. The sequence continues at coordinate 10,565 of CASUIT010000051.1, read as the reverse complement.
ACAAAGGGCAACAAGACGACGACGACTTTGAAAAATTGGTATTACTACCAAAAGAACTACCATTTGACTTAAAACTAATCAAACGTATCACAGCAGTAAATGAACAAAAAGTGCCAGAAAGAATTGAAAAAGTAGATGTAAGTAAGTTAAATACAATAGATGAACAAGGAAACGTAATAACAACAGCAGACTATCAACTAAACAAAAATGCAGTAGGAGTAAAAAAAGGAGATATTGTAACCTATACCTTTAGAATTTATAACGAAGGATACCAAGATGGATATGCCCAAGAAATAACAGAAGACATACCAGAAGGATTAGAATTTATTTGGTCTGAGAAAACGGGAGACGAATTAAAACAAGATCCTACCCTAACAGCAGAAGAAAAAGAAGCAATTGAATTTAACCAAAAATACTTATGGGGGAAATTTGTATATGACGATGAGACAAAACAAAGAATCACTCACATTTCTTCAGATTACTTGTCAAAGGAAAAAGAAACAACTGTAGGAGGAAACCTAATAAAAGCATTTGGAGAAAATGATGGAAATAAAACTGAAAAAGACTTAGACTATAAAGAATTAGCAGTAAAATTAAAAGTAATATCAGAAGACAAAGTAGGAACAGTAATACGAAACGAAGCAGCAGTTACACAAGATGCTAACGAAAAGGGAGAACCAGTAGATGATAGAGATTCCAACCCAGAAGAATGGAAAAAATATGAAGACGACGAAGACTATGATAAAATAACACTACAATCATTTGACTTAAGTCTAAGAAAATTTATCATAGCAGTAAGTAATGACGAAACAATAGAAAACAATGAATACCTAAAAAAAGAAGATGGAACTTACCAAAGAGCACCAATCGTAGATACTTCTAAATTAAATACAATAGGAGAAGATGGAAAATTAATCACAACAGCCATTTACAACCATACCAAAGAGCCAGTACTTGTTAAACAAGAAGACATGATAGTATATATGTTAAGAGTATACAATGAAGGAGATATGAGTGGATATGCAAGTGAAATTAAAGATCACTTACCACCACATCTAGAATTTGTAAAAGGTGAATTCAATACGCAATATGGTTGGGAAGTATCAGAAGATGGAAGAACGGTAACAACCAGATACTTAGAAAATAGTATCATTCCAGAAGCTACAACAGATGAAAACGGAAAAATCATATTATCTTACAAAGAAGTTCCTATTATGTGTAAAATAAAAAATACAGCAAAAACAAGTGAGAAAATCACAAACATAGCAGACATTACAGAATACTTAGACGAAAACAAAAATCCTGTAACAGACAGAGACTCAGAAAAAGATAATGTAAAACTTCCAGAAGACAAAGACTTACCAGGATATAAAGATAATGAAACAGGAAGTTATGTGCCAGGACAACAAGACGATGATGATTTTGAAAAAGTAATCATAAAAACTTTTGACTTAGCCTTAAGAAAATGGGTAACACAAGCAATTGTCATAGAAAATGGAAAACAATCTGTTACACAAACAGGACATCAACCTTGGGACGATCCAGAAGCAGTTGTCAAAGTAGAATTACACAGAAAAAAATTAAACCAAGTAACTGTAAAATTTAGATATTCTATTAGAGTAATTAATGAAGGAGAAATTGAAGGATATGCCAAAGAAGTAACAGACTATGTACCAGAAGGACTAAAATTTGAAGCAAGTGATAATCCAGGATGGACAGACGAAGGAAATAATATCATATCAACCAGACAATTAGAAAATACTTTATTACGTCCAGGAGAATATGCAGATGTAGAAGTAGTGTTAACATGGATTAACAACGAAAACAACATGGGAGTCATGAATAATATTGCAGAAATATCAGAAGACTACAATGAATATGGAATACCAGACAAAGATTCAACACCAGACAATAAAAAGCAAGGAGAAGACGATATAGATGATGCACCAGTTATGTTATCTGTTAGTACAGGTCAAATAAGAATCTATTTTACACTAGGATTTATTGTACTAATAACAGTTGCAAGTGGAGTAGCCCTAATTAAAAAGTTTATTTTATCATAAATTTATAAAAAATTGCCCAAAAATTAAATTTTAGGCAATTTTTTTATTGTATAAGAAATCAATATTTCTATACAACAAATTGAAATATAAAAAACATAAAATTGTAATAAAGTACAAAAGTACAAAATCCGTAGTAAAAAGGAGGTAAAAGCAAATAAAAAGGAAGAAAAGTCCATTGTTTTAGAAAATAAATATGATATACTAAAAAAGTATCAATAATATACTTTAGGAGGAATCTGAAACGATGAAAAAAATGATAAAACCAATAATAATGATTATAATTTTTATAATTATGATGGTAACAGGGGAAAAGTACACATTAGCAGCACCAATTAGTACATCTGTAAGTATGGGTATTATTCCTTTAATGAATGATGAGATTGGTTATGCTATTACAGATACTAATTCAGATAGTAGAAGAGCACAAATATGGAATATTATAAAATATAAATCATCAACTTCTAGTGAGTATGATGATGAAAATATATATTGTATTAAAGCTAAAATAGGATTCACAGGAGGAAGTTATCAAAGAGCAAATTATAATATTTATTATGATATGAAAACAGAAAGTAGAGAAAATATAAAAAACATAAAAGGAGATGTCTTAAAACCAGTAGTAGAAGGAAATATTGAAGGATCTAATCGATATAGTGCACTTTTAGCTGTAATGGATATGTTATACTTACCAGGAGAATCAACACAAGAAGAAAAAGAAAAATTAATAAATGAAGTAATTGATTATGCCATAGATAATTTCCCAGATGATAAGTACATCGATATATTAGCAGACAATCCAATGGAAGATCCTTTAACAGACGAAGATATCAATGCAGTACAACAAGCTGTTATATGGTATTTTACAAATTATGAAGATGAATCCTTTGACAAAACAGATGTTAGTTTATGGTTTTTATATACACAAGATGGAAATAATTATAGTTCATTCCAGAGTTATAGACCAGTTAGGGGGATGCAAGTAAAATGGTTATATCATTATATGATTGACAAAGCAAAAGAAAAGGCACATTTATATGATCAAGGAATTCTAACAGGAAGTCCTATTAGAATCGATACAACCAATGAACAATTAGAAAGTGAAATATCTGGAGAAAATTGTATAATAGGACCTATACATATGACATCTTTAAGAGTAGTACCTTATGAAGTAGAACTTACGGTAAAAAACAATGGCACAAACATTACTAACTATAAATTGTTAAATGAAAATAAACAAGAAACCAGACAAACAATAAAAGATTTAGTAGGAAGAAATTTTTATATTTCTATTCCAAAAGCGCAATTAGACACTATTACGATAAGTACTAAAGTAGATTATCATGATAAACAACTAAAGCTATATGCTTCTACTACCAAAACAGAACAACCACTTGTAGAAGCTCATAAAACCAATAGACAAGATATTATGGAATTAACAAAAAAGGTAGAAGAACCAAAAAAAGAATTTGATCTAGCCTTAAGAAAATATATAACCAAAATAAACGGACAAAACGTAGGAACCTCAAGAGTACCAGTAATAGACGCTACCAAGTTAAATACACAAGACTCAAGTGGAAACAAAATTACAACAGCAAGCTATGTTCATACTAAAGATCCAGTAACAGTAAAAATACAAGATAAAGTAACCTATCAATTAACCATATACAATGAAGGAGAAAAAGCTGGAAGAGCTACTAAAGTAGTAGATCAATTACCAACTGGACTAACATTTAACCAAGTAAAAAGTGGAAACTTTGAAATAGAAAGCTATGAAGAAAATACAAATAGATTAATATTGAGAAGGAAAGCAGGAAATACCACTAATTTAAACCAATTTAATGGAGGTAAACCAGCAGAAGAAACAATAGAAATTGAATGTACTGTAACAGGAAATCCCAATATACGGAAACAATAAAATATTAACCAATGTAGCTTGGATAGCAGATGCCATAGATGAAGATGGACAAAAAGTTGATAGAGATTCAACAACACAAAATGTACCACAAGTAGATAAAGATCATTTAGAAAACTATGAAAGAGGACAAGAAGATGATGATGATTATGAAAAATTAATATTACCAAAAGCAGAAGGAAATTATCAGTTACAAATTGTAAAAGTAGACAAAGACAATACAAATACGAAATTAGCAGGAGCAACCTTTAAAATTACCTTAGCAGATGGAACGATAAAAACATTAACAACAAATGAACAAGGAATGGTTACTATTTCGGGAATTAATATAACACAAATAGGAACAGAAAACATAAATATTGAAGAAATAACACCTCCAGAAGGCTACCAAAAAACGATAGGAACTATAACGATAGAAGTAACAAAAGATATCGTAGATGGAGAATGTAAGATAGTTCATGTAAATGGAACAAATGCAAGTGTCATAAATAATATCGTAACGGTAATCGTACCAAATCAAAAGCTAGAAGGAAATTATCAGTTACAAATTGTAAAAGTAGACAAAGACAATACAAATACGAAATTAGCAGGAGCAACCTTTAAAATTACCTTAGCAAATGGAAACATACAAACAGTAACAACCAACCAAGAGGGAATAGCCAATATTTCAGGAATTGAAATCACACAAACAGGAGTAGATACCATAAAAATAGAAGAAACTAGTGCTCCACAAGGATATCAAAAAATAAATGGCACATTAAATGTACAAGTAACAAAAACCATTGTAAATGGAAGTTATCAAGCGACAAGTGTTAGTGGAGTAAATGCTACAGTAGCTAACAATATCGTAACGGTAACAGTACCAAACCAAAAATTAGAGGGAAATTATCAGTTACAAATTGTAAAAGTAGACAAAGACAATACAAACACGAAATTAGCAGGAGCAACCTTTAAAATTACCTTAGCAAATGGAAACATACAAACAGTAACAACCAACCAAGAGGGAATAGCCAATATTTCAGGAATTGAAATCACACAAACAGGAGTAGATACCATAAAAATAGAAGAAACTAGTGCTCCACAAGGATATCAAAAAATAAATGGCACATTAAATTTAGAAGTAACAAAAGCTATAGTAGATGAAGGTTATCAAATAACAAATGTTGAGATAAACAATCAAGAATCAACAACACAAAGTATTGTAAGCTTACAAAATGGAATAATACAACTACAAATAACCAATGAATTAATACCAAAGGAACCAACACTAGTAGATTTTAAATTAGTAAAAAAAGTATCTGCAATTAATAATCAAGAAGTATCAGAAAGAATTGAAAAAGTAGATGTAAGTAAATTAAACACCATAGATGAAAAAGGAGAACTAATCACAAATGCAGAATATAAAATAAACAAAGAAGCTCTACTAGTAAAAAAACAAGACATTATAACCTATACTTTTCGAATATATAATGAAGGAATGGTTGATGGATATGCCCAAGAAATAACAGAAGAGATACCAGAAGGATTAGAATTTATTTGGTCTGATAAAGTAGGAGACGAATTAAGACAAGATCCTAATCTAACAAAAGAAGAAAAAGAAGCTATTGAATTTAATCAAAAATACCTATGGGGGAAATTTGTATATGATGAGAATAGACAAAAAATCATTCGTATTTCTTCTGATTATTTATCAAAAGAAAAAGAAACAACCATAGGAGAAAATCTAATAAAAGCATTTGGAGAAAATGATGGAAACAAAACCCAACAAGATTTACATTACAAGGAAATAGCGGTAAAATTTAGAGTAATAGCAAATGAAAATGAAGAATCTATCCTTAGAAATGAAGCAGCTATTACTAAAAATGGAGATCCAAATGGAGAACCAGTAGAAGACAGAGACTCAAAACCAGAAGAATGGGTAAAATATGAAGATGATGAAGACTATGATAATGTTATAGTAGAACCAGAAGAGCCAATAAAACCAGAGGATAAAGATAGAATATTTGATTTAGCATTAAGAAAATTTATCGTAGCAATTAGTAAAGACACAGACTTAAAAGAAAGTGATTATTTAAAAAATGAAGATGGAACCTTTAAAAGAGAGCCAGTTGTAGATACATCAAAGTTAAACCAACAAGGAGAAGATGGAAAAATAATGACAACAAGTCAATATAATCATACCAAAGAACCTTTAGTAGTAAAACAAGGAGATATCGTTGTATACATGTTAAGAGTATATAATGAAGGAAATGTAGATGGATATGCAGGAGAAATTAAAGATTACTTACCACCTTATTTAGAATTTGTAAAAGGAGAGTTTAATGAACAATATGGTTGGGAATTATCACAAAATGAAAGAGAAGTAACTACAAAATATTTAGAAAATGAAAAAATAGAAAAAATAGTTAATAATGAAACATTATCTTACAAAGAAGTTCCTATTATGTGTAAAATAAAAACAACAGCAAAAGCAAATGAAAACATTACTAATATTGCAATGATTACTAAATATTTAGATACCAATAAAGAACCTGCAGTAGATAGAGATTCAAAAGAAGAAGAAACACAAATTCCAAAAGACGAAGATTTGCCAAATTACAAAGAAGATGAACAAACAAAAGACTATGTACCAGGGCAACAAGATAATGATGATTTTGAAAAGATTGTAATACAAGGGTTTGATTTAAGTCTTAAAAAATTTATAACACAAATAGATGATAAAATGATAGAAACACGTATACCACAAGTAAAATATGACATAAAAAAAGGAGAATTAACCTATCAACATACCAAAGAACCAGTTGATGTAGTAGCAGGAAATACAATTACCTATACAATTAGAGTATATAACGAAGGAAGAATAAATGGTTATGCCTCACAAATATTGGATAATATACCAGATGGACTAGAATTTTTACCAGAAAATGAAACCAATACAAATTACGGCTGGAAAATGTATCGAAAGCAAAAACAAGGAGAAGAAATTCAACAACCAGAAGAAAACATCATAATACAAGACGGTATTACTTATGTAAAAACAAGCAAAGTAGAAGAAGCACAAGTTATTGTTACCAATTATTTATCAAAAGAGCATGGCGAATTAATCATGGAAGAAGATAAAGAATTAACACAAAATCCAAACTTATTAAAAGCTTTTATACCAAACCAAGAATTATCAGATACCAATCCAGATCATAAGGAAGTAAAAGTAGCTTTTAAGGTAAAAAATCAAGAAGATAGAAAAATAATTAGTAACATAGCACAAATTTCAAAAAACACAGATGAAGAAGGAAAAGATATCGAAGACGAAGATTCTACACCAGGAAAATGGGAAGAAGATGATGATGATCAAGACAAAGAAGACATTAAGTTAAATTATTTTGACTTAAAATTAAAAAAATGGGTGACACAAGCTATTGTAATAGAAGATCAAAAGCAAACAGTTACACAAACAGGATATGATCCATTAGATGAAAAAGAGCCAATTGTTAAAATAGAATTACATAGAAAAAAGTTAGACCAAGTAATGGTTAAATTTAAGTATAGTATACGTGTATATAATGAAGGAGACATCGAAGGATATGCAAAAGAAATTACAGACTATATACCAGAAGGGTTAAAATTTGAAGCAAACGATAATCCAAGCTGGACACAAGGAGAAAATAATCGAGTTTCCACAAAGGCATTAGAAAATACATTATTACAACCAGGACAATATGCAGATGTAGAAATAATACTTACATGGATAAATCATGAAAATAATATGGGATTAATGAATAATATAGCAGAAATAACAAAAGATGATAATAAATATGGAGTACCAGACAAAGATTCCACACCAAATAATCAAAAGCCACAAGAAGATGATACAGATGATGCAAAAGTTATGGTATCTATTAGCACAGGTCAAATAAGAATTTATTTCGCATTAGCCTTTATAATATCAATAATAATAGTGGAAGGTATTGCTTTCATTAAGAAATTTGTAATATAATAAAATAAAAAGAGGAAAAGCAAATGAATCAAAATTTAATAGAACTATCCCAAAAAGCAGAACAAGAAATAAAACCTATCTTAGAAGAGATAGACAATATATGTCAAAAAAATAGTCAAAAAGTGCTAACAGCCTTTCAAAAATGTAAATTACAAGAAACACATCTAAACACTTCAACAGGCTATGGAATTAATGAAGTAGGTAGAGATAAAATAGAAGAAATCTATGCTCATATATTTAGAGCAGAAGATAGTTTAGTAAGAACCCAATTTATATCAGGAACTCATGCTTTAGCAGTTACACTATCTGCTTTATTAAGACCAGGTGATACTATGATTAGTATAACAGGAGAGCCATATGACACGCTAAAAACAGTAATAGGAATAGGAAAGCAAGAAAGTCCAAGCTCATTAAAAACATTTGACATTCATTATGAACAAATAGAATTAATAGAAAACGATTTTAATATTCAAAAAATTCAAGAAAGACTTCAAAAGCAAGATATTAAACTAGTTGAAATTCAAAGATCAAGAGGATATTCTACCAGAAAAAGTTTAACCATAGAAAAAATAGAAAAAGTAATACAAGCCATTAGAAAAGTAAATCAAAATGTTATTATTATGGTAGATAACTGCTATGGAGAATTTGTGCAAGAAAAAGAGCCAATAGAAGTAGGAGCCGATATTGTGGTACGGTTCACTCATGAAAAATTTAGGAGCAGGAATAGCCACATCAGGAGCATATATTGTAGGAAAAAAGAAACTAATTGCATTATGTGCAGAAAGGTTAACTTCACCAGGAATCGGAAAAGAAATAGGTCCATCCTTTAACCAAAATCCATTACTCATAAAAGGTTTATTCTTTGCACCAAGTGTAGTAGCAAGTAGTTTAAAAACAGCAATCTTTGCAAGTTATTTATTAGAAAAATTAGGATATTTTGTAGAACCAAAATATAAGGAAAAAAGAGCAGATATTGTACAAACTGTTCATTTGGGTACAAAAGAAAATTTAATAAAATTTTGTCAAGGAATACAAATGGGATCACCAATGGATTCAGATGTTATTCCATACCCAGGAGAGATGGGAGGATATGATGATAAAGTGATTATGGCAGCAGGAACCTTCACACAAGGTTCTACCATTGAGCTTAGTTGTGATGGACCAATTAGAGAACCTTATATTGCTTATATGCAAGGAGGACTAACATACGAATATGGAAAATTGGGTATATTAAAGGCAATTGAACATATGAAAAAATAAAGAAGGGAGAAAAAAATGTTAGTAGTTAGTATTTTATCAGTCTTAATCATATTGATAATAGCAATCTTAATATTAGGAGGTAGTGGACAAAGAAAAGAAAATAAAAAAATAGAAAAAGAAAAGCAAGCAGCAATAAAAAGAGCTAAAAAAGAAATGAAAGAGAAAAAGAAAGAAACTCAAAAAGAACCAGATGAGTATGTGGATATTTTAAGAAGACCAGGAGAAGAAACCGAAGGCGAACTACAAATAAAAGAGGAAATAGCACAAGAAGAATTACCACAAGAAGAAGAGGAAATACAAACAGAAGAAGAACAACAACAAGAGGAAATAGCACAAGAAGAATTACAAGAAAAATTACAAGAAGAAATGCCACAAATAGAATCACAAATGCTACAAAGTGAAATAGTTCCAGAAGAAATAGTACAAGAGGAAACACCACAAGAAGAAGTACCAGAAAAATATAGTAAAGAATATTATATCAATATGCAACGAGAGTTATTAAACAAAGTGGCAAAAGAAACAAGTAATGCAGAAGATGAAAAAGAAGAAGAAGATATCCAATTTTTATTTGAAGGAGATAAAGAAGAAGAACAAAAGCCAAAAAAGAAAGGACAACCAAAAAAAGAAACAAAAAAACAAGAGTCTAAAGTAGAAGAAGAACCTAATATAGAATTCTTTTTTACAGAAGAAACCCAAGAAGAAAAACAAGAAATAGAAAATCCAAATGATAAATTAGAGCAATATATAAAAGAAGCACAAAAAAACAATATAGGGTATTTAAATGGAGACGATTAAAAATGAAAGTAATTGTAATAGGAGGAGGTCCTAGTGGAATGATGGCAGCAATTTGTGCTAAACAAAATGGACACCAAGTAATCTTATTAGAAAAAATGGAAACTTTAGGAAGAAAATTATTAATTACTGGAAAAGGAAGATGTAATGTTACATCTTCTTTAGATATGGAAGAATTTATTAAAAATACGCCAAGGAATGGAAAGTTTCTACATAGTTGTTATCAAAACTTTACAAACCAAGATATCATTCAATTTTTAAAAAAACAAGGATTAGAAGTAAAAGAAGAAAGAGGAAATAGAATTTTTCCAATCACAAATCGATCACAAGATGTTTTAAAATGTTTTACAAAAAAGTTAAAAGAATTAAAAGTAGATATAAGATACAAAACACAAGCAACAAAAATAATAGTACAAGAAGATAAACAAGGAAATAGTAGAGTTATGGGAGTAGAAACCAACCAAGGAAAAATAAAAGCGCAAAAAGTTATTTTAGCAACTGGTGGAAAAAGCTATCCCCTAACTGGTTCAACAGGAGATGGATA
>CASUIT010000050.1 GCA_949455995.1 uncultured Clostridia bacterium | reverse complement strand
CACATGGTTGGACGATGATTACTGCTATTAATGTTATGTTATTTACTATTTTACACTATCCATGTGCCACTACTCTTTTGACAATAAAAAAAGAAACTGGTAGCTGGAAATGGACTGCTATTAGTTTCTTACTTCCTACTGTTTGTGGTATTATGGTTTGTATGTGCACCAATTTAGTGTATCATATTATTTTATAATATCATTACCTCAAAGTTTAACAAGTGTTAGATAAAAAACTTTGAGGTGTTTTTTTATTGCCATGTAAGGGATCTCCTCGACTTGGATTAGGACTAGTCACCTTCCCTACATTATAACAATTTCTTATGGTTACTCTTCATTATAATTTAAAATTTTTTTTAATTTTCGTTTCAAATTTCTAAAATAGTGGTATAATCTATAAAGATACAAAAGAATGGAGATGATTATTTTGACAAACAACACACAAAAAGAAGAGGTAAATGTCAGTAAATTATATGGAACAGAAGCCACCCTATCAAAAGAAGACTTTATTCAAAAATATCATGTAAAAAATGAGGGTCTATCTACAAATGAAGCTGACGAAAGACTGCGTAACTTAGGATATAATGAAATAAAACAAGCAAAATCCAAAAAATGGTATCACTATTTTTTAGAAAGTCTATTTACCCCATTTAACTGCATTTTACTTGGAATTGTAGCCATTTTAATTTATACCGATATTTACTTACCACCTACTCCTAGTTATGCCAATATTATTGTAATTGCTATTTTAGTTACAGCAAGTACTCTATTAGACTTTTTTGAAGAATATCGTTCCAACAAAGCAGCTGAAAAACTAAAACAGCTAGTAGCGACTACTACTTCTGTCATACGAGATGGAAAAGAGATACAAATTCCCATTCGTGAGGTAACCTTAGGAGACATTGTTGTTCTTTCTGCTGGTAGTATGATACCTGCTGATTTAAGATTACTAGAATCCAAAGACTTATATGTTGGTCAATCTTCCTTAACTGGCGAATCAGATAGTGTAAAAAAACTAGTAGAAAGCCAATTATCTATCAATGAACTAGATAGTATTGCTGATTTAGATACTATTTGTTTTATGGGCACTAATGTAATTTCTGGAAGTGCCAAAGGATGTGTTATAAAAACAGCTGATTCGACCTATTTTGGTAAAATAGCACATACCTTAACTGTTGGAAAACCAAAAACAGCTTTTCAAAAAGGAATTGAAAATATTAGTAGATTATTAATTCGTTTTATGCTAATTATGATTCCTATCGTATTTTTATTAAATGCTTGGAAACATGACATAGTAACTGCTTTTACTTTTGCTGTAGCAATAGCCATTGGAATTACCCCACTTTTATTACCTGTTATTTTATCTTCTAGTTTGTCTAAAGGTGCTGTTAGAATGTCTAAGAAAAAGACGATTGTAAAAAAACTAGATTCTATTCAAAACTTTGGTGCCATGAATATATTATGTACTGATAAAACAGGAACTTTAACAGAAGACAAAATTGTACTAGAAAAATATTTGGACATTCATGGAAATGAAGATATTAGAATTTTAAAACATGCTTTTTTAAATTCCTTTTTTCAAACTGGTTTAAAAGGAAATATTGATGAAGCGGTTATCAAAAGAGGTTTAGAAAATAATTTAGGTGAACTGTCTAAAAGCTACAAAAAACTTGACGAAATCCCTTTTGATTTTTCTCGTAGGCGCTTATCAGTAATTGTAAGTGATGGTAATAAAAAACAATTGATTACCAAAGGTGCTGTTGAAGAAATTTTAAATATTTGTACTATGGTAGATGATAAGGGAAATGTCTTTCCTATTACAAAAGACATTAAAGAAAATATACGAAAAATTAGTAAAAAATTAAATGAAGATGGCTTACGAGTTGTTGCTGTATGCCAAAAAAATGACATTACATCCATTGAAACTTTTGATGTTTCTGATGAAAAGAATATGGTACTTCTAGGATTTATTGGATTTTTGGATCCTCCAAAAGAAAGTGCCAAAGAGTCCATTGAAAAATTAAACAAAGCTGGCATTCGTGTTATGGTACTTACTGGTGACAATGCAGAAGTTACTAGATGTGTTTGTAATAAAGTTGGCATTAATTCTAAAAACATTATATTAGGAAACAAATTAGATAAATTAACAGATGTTGCTGTTTTACGTTTATTAAGAAAAACGAATATATTTGCCAAACTTTCTCCTATTCAAAAAGCAAGAATTGTTAGATTACTAAAAGAAACAGGAAATGTAGTTGGTTATATGGGAGATGGTATTAACGATAGCCCTTCTCTTACTAACTCAGATGTTGGAATCTCTGTGGATACTGCTGTAGATATTGCCAAAGAAGCAGCAGACATTATTTTACTAGAAAAAGACTTAAATGTTTTATTAGATGGTGTGACAGAAGGAAGAAGAACTTATGTAAATCTAATGAAATATATTAAACTATCTACTAGTTTCAATTTTGGAGAAGTCGTTTCTGTTGTAATTGCAAGTGCCTTATTGCCTTTCTTACCAGAAACTCCTATTCAACTATTAGTAGAAGGGTTATTATATGATTTTGGACAACTGACTTTACCTTTTGACCATGTAGACAAAGAATCGTTACAACATCCAAAAACTTTTTCTATTAAAAGTTTAAAAGATTTCATGTTTTTTATGGGACCACTAAGTTCTGCATTTGATATGCTTGTATTTGCTTCTCTTTGGTTTATTTTCCATGTAAGGGATGTTGCAACTTTCCAAACTATTTGGTTTAGTTACAGTATTACCTCTAATTTAGTAGGAATGCATATCATTCGAACTGCTAAACTGCCTTTTATTCAAAGTAATGCTCACAAAGCTGTTTATATTTCTTCGATTTCTTTGATTTTGATTGGAATTTTAGTTCCTTTCACTGCTCTAGGAAATTTGATAGGATTGGTTCCTATTGCAAGTAAATATATTTTCTTGATTTTTGCAATTACTATTCTCTACTGCTTTGTTGCTATTTTTGCTAAGAAAATTTATCAGAAAAAATATGGTGAATGGATTTAAAAAAATAAAACTCTCTTTTAGAGAGTTCTATTTTTTTATTCTGTTTTTGCAAATATAATTAATCTTGCACTGCTGTCATCTGTACATGTTGATAAAGTAACTTCTGGTTTTCCTCCTGTATCTCTTTGATAGAAAGACGTATCTTCTGGAGTTGTCTCAAATTTGTTATATATGGTATACATTAATTTTTTCCCTTCTGTATCGGTTATGTATATTTTATCCCCAACGTTTAATTTTTTGTTATTAGAGAAAAATAGTCCATTTCTATAATTGTGCCCTATAATAACACTATTTCCTGGCTGGTTGATTCCTGTTCCATATAAAAATGCTACTGCTGTTTCTATTGATTTTTTTGTAACTTTCTCTAATATCGGATATTTAAAATTTGTTGTTGGAATTTCCATGGTTCCTACTACACCAAATCCTTTATACATTTGTTTTGTTGCAGTACTACTGCCACTACTTCCTGTTTCTGCATCTTTTATTTGATCTAGTAAATTGGCATCTACTTCTCCTGTTTCACTTCCATTATCTTTTGCTTCTCCATCTTCTACATCTCCTTGGAAATTATCTACAAAGTCTGATGTATCTTTGGTAACTACATAATTTTGATAATAATCATATCCTAAAAATCCTAATAATCCAATAATAGCGATAATTACAATAACTAATATTACGGTTAATACTTTACTATATTTACTTTCAAACATTTTTTTTACCTCCGTATTTTTATTTATCACTATCTTTATTATAACATACCTATTACAAAAAGTGTATAGTTTTTTAGATATTTTTTTCGTTTTGCAAATAAAAACTTGTTACAATTTACATTTTAATTATTGAATAACAAAAGCTTCTAATAAATTACACAATTGCTCCTAATTTTTTTTCTGCTAATACATGAAAATGTAAATGTCCTATTTCTTGTCCTCCATTTTCTCCACAATTTACAATAACACGATATCCTTCTTTTTTAAATCCTTTTTCTTGCGCTATTTTATTGATTACTCCATATATTTTTCCAATTATTTTTTCATCTTCTTTTTCTAAATGAGCTAAAGAGGTAATATGCTTTTTTGGTATTACTAAAATATGGATAGGCGTTACTGGGTGAATATCAAAAAATGCTAGTATTTCTTCATCTTCATATACTTTATTGGATGGTATCTCTCCTTTTATGATTTTACAAAATAAACATTCTTCCATTTTTAATTCTCCTCTTTTAACAAAATCGCTTTTATTCTTCTAATTCCAGATGAACTAGATTCTTCTTTTTTTATTTTAAAAGTTCCTAATTCTTTTGTGTTTTTTACATGAGGTCCACCACATAATTCTTTGGATATATTCCCTATACTATAAACGGTTACAATATCTGGATATTTTTCTATAAACATACATTCTGCACCTGTTGCTATGGCTTCTTCTTTTTTCATTTCTTGTTTGGTTACTTCTAATCCCTCTTGTATCCATTGGTTAACTAAATTTTCTATTTGTTGTTTTTCTTCTGGTGTTAGTTTATGGTCACAGTTAAAGTCAAATCGCATTCTATCTACTGTAATGTTTGATCCTTTTTGATGTGCGTCTTTTCCAATTACTTGTTTTAATGCTGCATTTAATAGGTGTGTTGCTGTATGATAACAAATTGTCTCTTGTGTTTGCTCAGCTAATCCGCCTTTAAATTTTTGCATCGATCCTTCTCTTGATTTTTCTTGATGTTTTTTAAATAATTCTTTAAATTCTTTTAATTCTACTTCATATCCATTTTCTTGTGCTAATTCTTTGGTTACTTCTGGTGGAAAACCATAGGTATCATACAAACGAAATACTACTTCTCCAGGAATTTTACTTTCTTTTGTTTCTTGTATTTTTTTGATTTCTTTTTCAAATTCTCTTTCTCCATGTGTTAATGTTTTTACAAATTTATCTTTTTCTTCTAATAAAACATTTTTTATGTTTTCCTTATTTTTTTCCAGTTCTGGATACATTTCTTTTAGGTTTTGTATGTTTATTTCGATTAAATCTGCTAATTGTTCTAAATCAATTTGTAGTTTATTTAAATGTCTTATCATTCTTCTAATTAATCTTCTTAAAATATATCCTCTATCTAAATTTCCAGGTCTGCCTCCATCTGCTATTATCATCATACTAGAACGCAAGTGTTCTGCTACAATTCTTCTACTTTCTATGCTATCTAACTTTTGAAGTGTTTCTAATTTTTCCATTACTGGCTTGAAAATTTCTGTATCAAATGGTGTTTCTTTTCCTTGTAGTAACATGGTCATTCTTTCTAATCCAAGCCCTGTGTCTACATTTTTTTTATCTAACTTGGTATATTCTTTTTTGTCTTTGAAATATTCCATAAATACATTATTCCAAATTTCTACATATTTGCCACAGTCACAAGATGGTTGGCAAGTAGAACAACAAGGTTCTTTTCCTGTATCATAAAACATTTCTGTGTCTGGTCCACAAGGTCCTTCTTCTCCTGCTATCCACCAGTTATCTTCTTTTCCATAAAAATAAATTCTATTTTCTGGAATTCCTACCCTTTTCCATATTTCTGCTGAAATAGTATCTTTGGGACAGTCTTTGTCTCCTTCAAAACAGGTTACTGACAATTTTTCTATGGGAATTTCTAATTCTTTGGTTAAAAATTCAAAACTCATTTTTATGGATTCTTCTTTGAAGTAATCTCCTAATGACCAATTACCAAGCATTTCAAAATATGTTAAATGACGGTTGTCTCCTACTTCGTCTATATCATTGGTTCTTACACATTTTTGATAATCTGCTAGACGTGTTCCTTCTGGATGTTTTTGCCCTAATAGATAAGGTACTAATGGTTGCATTCCTGCTGTCGTAAATAATACAGATGGATCGTCTTCTGGAATTAATGGCGCAGATGGAATAATTTGGTGCCCTTGTTTTTTAAAATAGTTTAAATATTTATTTCTAATTTCGATAGCTTTCATCTTTTCTCCTTTTTACTTAACTTTCTTTTTCAAATTATACTTCAATCTGTCTAAAAAATCAAGAAAATTAACTACTTTCTTGATAATTTTTTAATTATGCTACTCATTAATTCATCTTGTCTACTTAAATTCAAAGGCTTATTACATATTGATTTTAATAGTATCTTTCTATAAAAAATAGCAGTCTATAAAATAGGAATAAAAACTCGAATACCACTGGAAAATAGTTAGAAATTCTTAAATTATTTTATGGAAAGAGTTCATTTTCAATGGAAGGGTGCCATAAAATAATTTTAGAATTTTTTAGTATTTGTAAGGCAGTCGAGAGTTTTTATTCCTATTTTATAGACTGCTATTTTTACTATTTGAAAATATTTTATTAACCTCTTCATAAACCTTTGGATTTAAATATCTATTATTTTTAGTTTTCTACTTCAAATTGGCTATTATATAGTTCTGCATAAAATCCACCTTGTTTTAATAAATTTTCATGTGTGCCTTGTTCTACAATATCACCATGATTCATAACTAAAATTAGATCTGCATTTTTTATGGTTGATAATCGATGTGCTATAATAAAACTTGTTCTTCCTTTCATTAAATTGTCCATGGCAGATTGAATTTGTATTTCTGTTCTGGTGTCAATGGAACTAGTTGCTTCATCTAAAATTAGTATTTTGGGATTGGCTAAAATAACTCTTGCTATGGTTAATAATTGCTTTTGACCTGCTGATATATTGGTAGATTCTTCATTAATAACTGATTGATAGCCTTTTGGTAATGTTTTGATAAAATGATGTACATGTGCTGCTTTGGTAGCTTCAATTACTTCATCATCTGTTGCCTCTTCTTTTCCATACTTGATATTGTCTTTTACGGTTCCTCCAAATAACCAAGTATCTTGTAAGACCATACCAAACATCTTTCGAAGCTCTCCTCTTTCAAAATCTTTTATATTATGACCATCCATTTTGATTTCTCCACTGGCTACATCATAAAATCGCATTAATAATTTAACTATTGTTGTTTTTCCAGCTCCTGTTGGTCCTACTATTGCAATTTTTTGTCCTTCTTGTATTTTAGCATTAAAATCGTTAATAATTGGTGTTTCTGGATCATATCCAAATTTAACATGATTAAATTCTACTTTCCCTTTTAATTTTACCAAATCAATATTACCTTTTTTGGTTTCTATTTCTTCTGGTTGTTCTAAAAATTCAAAAACTCTTTCTGCTGATGCTATCATAGCTTGTAACATTGCTGATATTTGTGCAATTTGATTGATCGGTTGTGTAAATTGTTTATTATACTGTATAAAACTTTGTATATTTCCAACTGTAATAGTTCCATTAATCGCCAAATAACCTCCTGCTACTGCTACTCCTACATATCCTAAGTTTGCAATAAAATTCATTATGGGAAACATTAAACCAGACAAAAATTGTGATTTCCATCCAGAATGATATAATTGTTGATTTGCCTTTTCAAATTCTTTGGTTACCTTTTCTTCTCCATTGAAAGCTTTTACAATATTTAGTCCTCCATATACTTCTTCTACCTGACCATTTACATGCCCTAAATATTCTTGTTGCTTTTGGAAGTATTTTTGCGACTTTCCAACAATATTTTTTACTAATATGCCTGCAACAGGTAGTATGATCAAAGATATTAATGTCATTTGCCAACTAATAGAAAACATCATGACTAAAATCCCTATAATAGTACAAATGGATGTTATAATTTGTGTAATACTTTGATTTAAGTTCATACTCAATGTATCAATATCATTGGTAATGATGGATAATACTTCTCCATTTGTTTTGGTGTCAAAATATTTCATTGGTAATTTATTGATTTTTTGCGTTAATTCATTTCTTAATTGATATGTCAATTTTTGTGAGATATTTGTCATGGTAAACCCTTGTATAAAGGAAAAGATAGCACTTATAATGTATAAACTTAGCAATATTATAGCAATTTGACCTATTTTTGCAAAATTGATACCATTTCCACCAGATAATTTGCTTACTAATCCTGTATATATTTCAGTGGTAGCATTTCCTAGTATTTTTGGACCTACGATGGTAAATATCGTACTTCCAATTGCAAATATAAATACGATGATTAAAGCAATTTTGTATTTTGCTAGATATCCATTTATTAGTTTTTTAGTGGTATTTCTAAAATCTTTTACTTTTGGTGGTATTCCTCCACCTGGTCTTACTGGTCCTCCCATTGGTCCTGGCATATTACTCTTCTCCTTTCTTCCTTAATTCTTCTTCTGATAGTTGTGATAAAGCTATTTGCTGATAGGTTTCATTATGTTTCATTAATTCTTCATGTGTTCCAATTCCTACTACTTTTCCTTCTTCTAATACAATTATTTTTTGTGCATTCATAATGGTGCTAATTCTTTGAGCCACAATTATTACTGTTTTGTCTTTGGTTTTGGCTTGTAGTGCTTTTCGTAAACTTCGATCGGTTTTAAAGTCCAAAGCCGAAAAGCTATCGTCAAATATAAATATTTCTGGATCCTTGGCAATGGCTCTTGCAATCGATAAACGTTGTTTTTGCCCTCCTGAGACATTACTCCCTCCTTGGCTAATCGGTTCTTTATATTTTTTTTCTTTGTCTTCGATAAATTCATTGGCTTGTGCAATTTGTGCTGCTTCTTTCATTTTTTCATCTGACATTTTCTCATCTGCATATTTGATGTTGGATTCAATGGTTCCAGAAAATAAAACACCTTTTTGTGGAACTAATCCTATGATTTCTCTTAACGCTTTTTGCGAAACTTCTTTTACATTGACACCATCTATTAAAAGTTCTCCTCCTGTTACATCATAAAATCTTGGTAACAAATTAATGATAGTCGATTTTCCACTTCCTGTGCTTCCAATAATAGCAGTAGTTTCTCCTGGGTTTGCTGTAAAGTTGATGTCTGACAATATTTCTGTGTCTGCATCTGGATATCGAAAAGATACATTTTTAAATTCTACTAGTCCTTTTTTATGGTGATCTAATTGCTTTGTTTCTTCTTTGTCTTTTATTTGGCTTTCTGTTTCTATCACTTCATTTATACGCCTTGCAGATACAGCCGCTCTAGGTAACATAATAGAAATCATAGAAATCATTAAAAATGCCATTACAATTTGCATGGTATATTGAATAAATGCCATCATATCTCCTACTTGCATGATGCCTTGGTCTACATTATGACCTCCTACCCATACAATTAAAATCATAATGGAATTCATAATAAGCATTAATAGTGGCATCATCATTGACATAGATCGATTAACAAAAATATTTGCTTTCATTAGTTCTTGGTTGGATTCTCCAAATCTTGCTTCTTCTTTCTTTTCTTTATGGAAGGCTCTAATAACTGGTAATCCTGTTAATATCTCTCTTGCTACTCGATTTAATTGATCGGTTAAATCTTGTAATTTTTTGAAGTATGGCATTACTATGATAAATAAAGTTCCTACTACTAATACAATAGCTAAGATGGCAATTCCTATGATCCAAGCCATCTGACTATCACTATTGGTTAATACTTTTATAAATCCTCCAATCCCAATGATAGGCGCATAGACTACTACTCTAAATAACATGGTTATTAATTGTTGAATCTGTTGAATGTCATTTGTACTACGAGTAATTAAAGATGCTGTTGAAAATTCGGATAACTCTTTATTGGAAAAATGGATTACTTTTTTGAAAACTTTGTCTCTTAATGTTTTTCCTAATTTCGCTGCTACTTGAGAAGATAACAACATAATGGTAACTGCTGCTGTCATAGTTATTGCAGCTATTCCGAAGCATCTGCAATCCTGTCATTAAAATATAATCATTTTGTAGTTTATTGGTATCTACTCCTAAATTTTTATAGATTTCCTTAACAGCTCCCATTGTTGCTTGCTCTTTTATGGATTCTTGCATTTCGTCTGTTTTCTTCGTAAATTCTTTTATCATTTGCTCTTTGGATTCTTCTGGCAAAGTTTTTATGATTTCTATTAAATTTTGAGATTGGATGTATTGTTGTTGTTCTGGTACTACATTTGCTATTATTTGTTCTTTTATTTGTGTTTGTATTTCTTCTTTTTGCAACATAGTTACTTCTATTAAAGGTCCTGCTATTTTTTTTGATAACTCACTTTTTTTGTCTTCTTCTATACCTTCTTTTAATAAATAGATGGTATTTGGCTCTATTTTTTTGTCTTTTCCTATATATTGATGTATTGTTTTTTCTTCTTGTTTTGTGAAATTTTCTCCTACTAAAGTATAATAGTCTAATATGTTGTCTTCTTCTTTTGTGAAGATAAGAAGTGTTTCCATATCTTCTTTTGCAATCATTTCTGGTATGGTTGTTTCAATTCCTCCTGATTGAATTCCTATGTTTATGATTTTAGATGTATAATCTGGTAATGCTAGATCTGTTGTTGCTTGTATGCATAATAATATTACGATGACTAATACCTGCCAGAATGATTTTTTTAAATTTTTTAAAACTTTTAGCATGTTTTCTCCTTCTCTTATTTGATATGTTAGTATAATAAAAATAACACTGCATCATTATATGTGATATAGTGTTATGCGTCAATGTTTTGACTGTAAATTTTTTGTGAACCGTTTTTTTGTTTTTTACATTTTTCTAAAAACGCCTCCTACTTTTCCTAAAATTTCACATGTTGGTACTATGATTGGATCCATTGTGGAATTTTCGGGTTGTAGTCTGATATGATC
>CASUIT010000049.1 GCA_949455995.1 uncultured Clostridia bacterium | reverse complement strand
CCCAACATATAATTTATTACTTCAAAAAACAGGTATAAATCACTTCATACCTGTTACAACCAATCAAAAAAGAGTCTAGCTTTTTTGCTAAACTCCAATTTTATTTTAGTTAAATTTTGTATCACACTTTTCTTACATAAAGACCTTATACACTATTAATATAATACTGTATAGGTAGATTTTTTGCTAACATTTCTATTACATAACAGTACTATACAATATCAATATGATATTGTACTTTTTTTCATAAATCCATATTTACTTAAAATGTTAATTTTAAGAAGGAATAAACTTCCTTTAATATTCTAATATCATACTGTATATATTAGAGCCCGGGCACACCAACGCTATTATTGTTCTTGTTGTTAGGATTGTTAATATGATTGACGTCGGCAAACGGATATTTGTTGCCATTTTGTTGCAATTACCACCAAGAAGCGAATAACTTAAACTTCTTTTAGTTTATCCCTCTATATAAAACATACTTTTACTTCCTGTTTTGACATTACTACTCCAACCTTTCCTTGTACCTTCTTATTATACTATTACTCACATTGCTTTTTCAACAATTCTAAATAAATTCTTAGGGTAAAAAAATTCTAACATAACCTGTTACCAGATAATACTTTTTATTGTAGAGTAGCTAAAGAGCTATAATATATTATAGCTCTTTAGCGGATATAAATTAGCTGTGATTTCTATCACAAAGGCAATTGTTACCATGCACAATTCATGGTAAATGCTACTTTTTTTTCTTGTGTTTGTACATTATAAATAGGCAATAATTTCTGAGTTGTGCTTCCTGTTTGTATGGTGTTTTCTCCTCTACTTGTACTATTTAATGTTCCTGCTACACAAAATAATAAAACTACTGTTACAATGGATACTAAATAGGTATATATTTTTTGCTTATTTAATACGAAAAACATAAAAATCCCCTCCAAGTTTAAACTATTTTAATTGTATGTTTCTATTTAAGGAAAAATTCATTATTTTCTATACTTTTAACATTTCTATAATTTCTTTTATTTTTTTCTTTTCCTTATTACTAATATAATTACTGAAATCCTTGTCTCATAGAATAAATTTTCTGGAAGTCCAATATTGCTTCTATTTCATTTTTTTATATTTTCGAACTTTCATTCACCTTTGAACAAAAGGAGCATAATTCAAATTTTGAGCTTTTAGACTAATTTACATGCCGTCCTTTGTTCGTGTTTCAATTTAATATATCTCTAATATGTTAAATATATCTCATATACTCTTATTCTTAAAGATTCATCAGACCAATCGGCTCTTAGAGAAATGTGCAATGGATAATTTCCATAATCAGGTATATCTTCTAAGCTTATTACATCAGTATAAGATCCAACTGATGGATATTTCTTATACTGTTGTTTTTTAGAAATACCATATCCTATTTGTCTACAATCATTATGTTTACCATTATAAGTAGTATCCACAACATCATAAACTATGTGCATGTTTTTAAAACCCGTTGCTCCAACATTTTCAGTTGAAACAACATTATGTGCTCCACCACGACCAGTGACTCCTTTTGTGTAAATTTCTAAATAAGAATCACCATTTACTATATTTCCAGAACCATTACCATTATGATAGTCTGTAAAAGTTCCACAAGATGAAACTCCTCTATTATATAAATAAAAATCTTGCATAATATTGGTAATTGTTACAGTATATGTTGTGTCATTATTATCAGAATCTTTTATAATAAATGTATAGTCTCCATTTTCTGTTACAGTATATGTTGTAGTATTTGAATTTTCTATCGTTCCATCTGGTTTTTGAATACTAAGTATACCAGATTGTCCATATTCAGCTATTATTTTAATTTCTACACTAGTTTTTGTGTTTTCTTCTGGTGTGATTTCATGTGTAATAGTAGGTGCTAATATGCCTCCATCTCGTTGTGATTTTACTTTTCCTAATTTAGTAATAATAAAATTATATCCATCTACTGTTACCATTAGATTGAATGAGATTTCTTCTACTTTTGGATCGATTCCATCAATATTATTTAGATTGTTTTTTAAATGTATTGTGTCTAATTCATTACTTGTATCATAAGATCCCATAACAGCTAGCTTTACTTTTTCTTCTGCCTTCTTATATCTATTTTCTTCTTGCGCTTTTGTTGCTTGCTCTAATATCCCATTTTTTCCTGTTAATATCATAATACTAATTCCTGCTAGTATTAATAATATTATTATTGTTATTACTAATGCTATTAATGTAATTCCTCTGATTGTACTTTTCTCTTTTTTTAAAAATTTCTTTTTGGATTTTATCATTTTTTCTCTCCTTCTTTTGTTAGTATTTTATTGTTTTTATGAATTATTCGTCTGTTTTTACGCCATTTTTATCGTATTTTAAATATTTTATAATTTTTCATTTTTTAAGTCAAGTTATTATGACAAAAATGTCATTCTTTTTTCTATTTTTAATTAGTTAAACTCTTGCTTTCTTGATAAATGGTTTTTCCAAATTTAACTTCATTTATCTTTTTTTGTAATTCTATAATAGGAATTGGCAATACAGAAATACCAATGGTAAGGATCCATTGTATTTGATTTAGTGGTACTAATTTAAAAATTTGTGCTACTGTTGGTATTAGTACCACAATTGTTTGAATGATTGTTCCTAGTACAAAACTACCTAATAAAAATTTGTTTTCCAAAATTCCTATTTTAAAAATAGATTGTTCACTTTTTATATTAAAACTGTGGACAAGTTCTAATAGCCCCATGGATATAAATGCCATGGTTCTTCCTACTTCTAAACTAAAGTATTTATTTCCTATACTAAAAGCTACTAATGTTAACATCCCAATCATAATTCCTTCTACTATAATTTTATTCCATAAACCATCTGAAAAAATTCCTTTTTTACTATCTACTGGTTTTCGATTCATAATTTCTTTTTCTGGTGGCTCTAATCCTAAAGCAATTGCTGGTAATGAATCGGTTACTAGATTAATCCACAATAGTTGTATGGCAAGTAGTGGTGATTTTAATCCTAATATTAATCCCATAAATATTGTTATAATTTCTCCAATATTGGTTGCTATTAAAAAATGTATTGCTTTTTTGATATTGTCATAAATATTTCTTCCTTGTTTTACCGCTTCTACGATTGTTACAAAATTATCATCTGCTAAAATCATATCTGCTGCATTTTTGGCTACATCGGTTCCATTTTTCCCCATTGCTATTCCTATATCTGCGTTTTTTAAAGCTGGACTATCATTTACACCATCTCCAGTCATAGCTACAACAGCTCCTCTTTTTTGCCAAGCTTTTATAATTCTTACTTTGTGTTGTGGTGTTACTCTGGCAAATACTGTATATTGGGTTATATTCTTTTCTAAGTCTGTTTGCGATATACGATCTAATTCCTGACCACTCATTGCTTGATCTCTTGTCCCTAAAATGGCTAGTTCTTTTGCAATCGCTTTTGCTGTTACTATATGATCACCTGTTATCATTACCGTTTTAATGCCTGCTTTTTTACAGGTTTTTATTGCTTCTTTTACGCCTTCTCTTGGTGGATCGATCATGCCAATTAATCCTACAAATATCAAATTATTTTCTATGGTTGAGGTTTCTATTTTTTGTGGTAAAAAGTCTAAGTCTTTATAGGCTACTGCAATAACTCTTAGTGCCTTTTGAGCCATTTTTTCATTTTCTTTTTGGATTTTGAATTTTTCTAATATTGTATTTTGTCCTAGTTTTTCCCCTATTTGCTTTTGACATTTTTCTAATAAAACATCTGGTGCACCCTTTGTAATAATTCTATACTTACTTCCTATTTTATGGATGGTTGTCATCATTTTTCGATTTGAATCAAAAGGAATCTCATTTACTCTTGGCATTTTTTGATATAATTCATTTTTGTCTTTTTGATTTTCTATTGCTTTATGAATCAATGCTACTTCAGTAGGTTCTCCTTTTACTTCTAGTTTTCCATTTTGATAAATAATGTCACAATCTGTACACATACATCCAATTTCTGTTGTAAAATTAACATCTTTTGAATTAATTTCTACTACTTTCATTTTATTTTGTGTTAACGTTCCTGTTTTGTCAGAACAAATAACAGAAGAACTTCCTAGTGTCTCTACTGCTGGTAATTTTCTAATGATACTATTTTTCTTGGCCATTTTCGTAACACCAATCGATAGCATAATGGTAACAATTGCTGGCAAACCTTCTGGAATGGCTGCTACTGCCAATCCTACAGATGTCATTAGCATTTCAATAGGATCTATATTTTTGATTAGTCCAATGACAAAAATAATAAGGCATATTACCAAACATAACATTCCTAATATTTTTCCTACTTGTCCTAATTTTTTTTGTATTGGCGTTTGAGGTGCTTCATCTTCTATCATCATATTGGCAATTTTTCCAACTTTAGTCTCCATTCCAATTTCTGTTACAATAGCTTTTCCATGTCCATTTACAACAATACTTGCCATAAACGCCATATTATTCATATCTCCGAAGGGCAATATTGTTTTTGCAAATTTTACTTGCATCTTTTAACACAGGTTCTGTTTCTCCTGTTAAACTAGATTCTTCTATTTTTAAATTAAAACTTTCTATAATTCTACAATCTGCAGGTACATAGTTGCCTGCCTCTAACATAATAATATCTCCTGGTACCAATTCATCTGCATTAATCTCATTTGTAACTTTTTCCCTTATTACCTTAGCCTTTGGTGGTGTCATCTGTTGTAATGCTTCAATCGACTTTTCTGCCTTTGCTTCTTGCACCACCCCCATCATAGCATTTAAAACAACAATAGCAATAATAATAATAGAATCAACATAGTCATTTTCTCCTTGCAAATTCGAAATACCAGCTGACACCATAGAAGCTATGATTAAAATAATTATCATAAAATCATTAAATTGCTTAATAAATTTCATAATAAAACTTTCTTTAGGCTTGTCTTTTAATTTATTTCTCCCATATTGTTTTTGTCTCCTTATGACCATTTCTTTTGTTAATCCCTCTTTTTGACTTGTCTCTAGCTTTCTTAAAACCTCTTCTTTTCTAAGTGTTTCCCACATAACATACTCTCCTTTGTATTTATTCTTACTTCATTGTATGTGCTTTTTACTTTTTTATGACTTGTTTTTGTGACAAGAGGGGCGTCCTTTTTTGTCACAAATATTTCAGCTAGTAAGGTCTATGCATAGTATGTTTATTCCTAGTTGTCATAATTTAATTTTCATGTTAAGATTTTTTAAGAGGTGAACTTATGGAAGAATGGGGTCAAGTAAATTTAAGACTAGATGAATTTTTAAAAAGTCATAATATTAGTCGTTCTAGTTTGTCACGTAATGCACAAATTCATTATGGTCAATTATTAAAATATTGTAGAAATGATATGCAAAAAGTAGATTTAAATTTACTTGCTAGAATTTGTAAAACGATTGATTGTGAAATTGGTGATATTATTGAATATCTGCCTCCTAAAACTAACTAGCATTTTGTTACTCTAATCAACTTCAAAATTTGAAGTAAACCTAAATATCCAAAAACAGGATATAGTAAACTAACTAAATTAGAAAAACCAATTTTAGAAATCAAAATAGAAATAATACACATAATTACTGCAATTTGTGTATAACTTTTTTTATTTTTTGCTACATTTTGCAAAAAACTTGCTCCTAAAGATATTGTTGTTGTAAAAATGGAGCCTAATATAATAAATCCATAGATATATCGTAATATTTGATACATATTAGATACTACATAGACTGCAGGCATTTGTAATTTAGTAATATCAACATCTACTTTTACTAATAGTAAAAAAACAATAATAGATAATACTATAATTATTAGCACACTAATGCCTCCTATTTTTAAAATTTGTTTTTTATCTTTAATGTAACTTTTTAATGTCAATAGTACTGGAATTAATAAAATGCTATTATAACTACTATATAAAATAGCACTTAACAAAAAATTATAAGAATTATTTTCTAGCATATAATTTTCTAATGTTAATATAGGAAGGTCTTTTAAATTAATAATACCAATAACAACTAAAAATCCAATTAATATGGGAACTAATATTTCATTTGCTTTTACAACTCCTTTTACATTTGTCATTAAAATAAAAAATGCTACCACCGCTAACATAATACTGCCTACCAAACTATTCATTCCCATTTCTTGCTCAAAATAAGCTCCAAAACCTGCTATCATAATAAAAAATGTAATTAAAATAAAGATATTTATAACCATATTAATCATTTTTTTTGGTCTTTGACCTTTTTTTATTAAGATATCTAAAAATTCTTTATAAGTAGTTATTCCATGTTTTTCTACTATCTGAAACGTTTTATAGATAACAAAACCAATTATGAAACTTGAAATTAAAATTCCCCATATTCCTTTTATTCCATAGCAAAAAAAGAATAAATACATTTCTTGCCCTGAGGCAAATCCTGCCCCTATCATGGTTCCTATAATAACAAATACTACTTTGAAAATATTAGACATGCCTACTCTCTTTCTTCTTTTTTATTTGTTTTTATCTCATAATAAAAACCCCATATTATTTTATGGGATTTTTTACAAATTATTCAATTTGTTGTTACTATATGGGTCTCTATTATTTTTTTCTTCTTCTCATTTGCCATATAATAATTCCAGCTATTATAATAACGACTGGTATAACAAATATAATTATCATGATAATGGTATTTTGTTGCTCTGTTACTGTATAATTTACTGTTTTGTGCTCTTTTCTAATGGTAATGGTATCTTCTCTTTCACTTAAATAAGCAATAGAGTTCAATATTAAGTCTTCATTATTATATAAATTTACTGTATACATTTGATATCCATTTATTTGAACTGGCATATTCATTGCAAATAATTCGTTAGCATATATAATCAATTTTGATGTTTTTCCTTCTTCTATGGTTTTAGTTGCTATTGCCGCAACAGTACTTGCTTCTGGTTGACCATCTTTTTGTGTTCTGGTTGCTGATTGTTGGTTTAAGTCTGTTCTTACATAAGCCTCTTGTGTTGTGGTTGCTAAAATTTCTTTTTCTACACCTAATTCTTCTAATTTTTCTTCATTAAATTGAATTTTTCCTGCATCGGTTAGACATAGATTCATTGTCATATTTAGTTTTTTTGTTAAACTTGTATTTTGTACTTCTTCTATAATGAAATCTGGATATCCTGCTACCATGTTAGCTGTACTTCCTTCAAATATAACGCCATTTGCTATGGAAATTCCATATTCATCTAATATTTTTTGGAAGTTGCTCAAATTTGCATTTGTGATATTAGGACCACACATTAGTAGTAATTCTCCACCATTTTTTATGTATTCTAATATTTTGTCTGTTTCTTGTTGTGTTAAATCTTCTCTTAATGTTGAAATTACTAAACATTTACAGTCTGCAGGTATTTCTCCTTTTGCTAGTATGTCTAATGTTTCTACTTCATTTGCTTCTTCTTTTGCTGATTGCATAATAGTTGAGAAATATTGGGTTCCATACATGGTATGATTGCTCATAAAGTAAATTTTTGGTTTTTCTTCTGTTATGACATCTACGATAGCGTTGGTTATTGCTTCTTCTGTTACGTCTATTTGTTGATAGGTAGAATAGTCATAGGTATATAAATCTTCTGCTGTTAAGGTCTTTTCATTTTCTCCTGCTTTTATAACAATTAGACTACTAGTTTCTTCTAAAGAATAGGCTTGCATTAAGTCTGGTCTTGCAGATAAGTTATCCACTTTTTCTATATTGATATGATGGTTCATTTCTACATATCTTTCTATGAATTTAACGCTTGTTGTATTATTACTATAATTGATCAGTGTAATTTGAATG
Source organism: uncultured Clostridia bacterium (assembly GCA_949455995.1). GTDB lineage: Bacteria > Bacillota > Clostridia > TANB77 > CAG-508 > CAG-269. The sequence goes on along the minus strand of CASUIT010000049.1, from coordinate 2,940 downwards.
TCTTTTTCTAAGTTTCCTAGTTTATCTTTTGTTTCTTGTGATAAAGAATATTCTTTATTTTGTGTAAAATCTATTTCTGGTAAAACTATTTTTTCTAATAGTATATTTACTCCTATATAAATGGCTATGATAATTAATACAAGTAGAATTGTTTTGGATCCATTGATTAACCATTTCTTCTTTAATTCATTGCCAATTTTTTGAAATATTTTGGTTTTTTCTTGGCTTTTCGTCTCTTTTTTCACTTTTTTCATCTCCCCCTATTTTACTAATTTTCTTCTTTGCATTACAATGATGGTTAAACTGATAAATAGCATACTAAATAATATTAGACTAATGGCATTTTCTATTGATATGACTCCTTGTGCAAAACGGGTATAAAAGTTTATTAAACTAATACTTGAAAATAGGTTACTAATGTCTGTGATAAATAAAGAGATAATTAGAAATGCTACTGTAATAATTCCTGCTATAATTTGATTTTCTGTTAAACTAGAAGCAAACATTCCTACTGATAAGCTTGCTATACTAATTAGTATAAATCCTAGCATCGCGACAAATACTGTCATGATATTAGGTTCTCCAAAAAAGGTAACAATAAAGTAAAATAAAAAGGATATTAATAAGGTAATGGCTATGACACATAATGCTGCCATTAGCTTTCCTATTACTACTTTAAACATACTAATAGGAGATGTTAGTAGTAACTGCTCTGTTCCATTTTTTCTTTCTTCTGCAAACATTCTCATGGTTAATATTGGTGCTATGATAATCAAACCATATAATGCTGTATAATAATATAAGCCTCCTAAGTCTACACTTCCTGATGTGATTACTGTTAGATAAAAAAATACACTAAAACATAGTAAAAATATCCCAATTACTACATATCCAATTGGAGATAAAAAATAACTTTTTAATTCTTTTTTTAAGATTGCTTTCATTTTCTATTTTTCTCCTCCTTCTATTAATTTCATAAAAGCGTCTTCTAAGGTGGTGTCTGCTTTTTTCATTTCAAATATTGTGATGTTTTCTTTGGCAAATGCTGCAAATATGGTTTTTCTTATGTCTATTTCTCCTTTTGCAACTATGATGTATTGTTTGGTTCCATCTTCATTTTCTTCTACTAATTCTAGCTTTTTGATGTCTTTTATGGTTTCTTTTATGGTTTTTATTTTGTTTTGTGGATCTTCTACTGTTACATAAATACTATTATCTGTACTAACCTTATTTTCTAAGTTTTCTGGTGTATCTATTGCTACAATTTTTCCTTTGTTGATGATAATTACTTTATTACAAATTTGACTGACTTCTGATAAAATGTGTGAACTTAAAATGATTGTGTGTTTTTTTCCTAGTTCTTTTATTAGATTTCTAATTTCTGTGATTTGTTTTGGGTCTAATCCTACGGTTGGTTCGTCTAATATTAATATTTTGGGTTCTCCTACTAATGCTCCTGCCATACTTACTCTTTGTTTATACCCTCTGGATAGGTTTTTTATTAGCTTTTTTTCTACTTCTTTTAATCCAGTTTTTTCTATTATTTTTTCAATCTTTTCTTTCTTTTCTTTTTTATTTACTTGTTTCATTTCTGCCATGTAAGTTACAAATTCTTTTACGGTTAAATCTGTATATAGTGGTACTCCCTCTGGCATATATCCAATTTGTTTTTTGGCTTTTTTAGGCTTTTTTACCATATCATATCCATCAATTATAATTTCTCCGTGTTGTTTGCTCAATAAATCCTGTCATCATATTCATTGTTGTACTCTTTCCAGCTCCATTTGGACCTAGTAATCCTATGATTTCTCCTTCTTTTATGGTAAAACTAATATTGTCTACAGCTACTGCCTTTCCATACCTTTTTGTAACATTTTTTACCTCTATCACAAAAATTCCTCCTTCTTTTTCTCTCCTATTTTTCAATCTTTTACATGTTATCATTTTCTTTTTTTAATGTAAAGCATTTCACAAAAAATTTACAATGTTTAGGTTACCGTTTTATGATTGGATAACAAAATTCGCTCTCCAAAATTCTGAAAGAATTTTTTATGGAATATGTTTTTTTCAATGACATATTATTAAACAGCAAAGTGAGGTTATTATGGAAAATTTAGAACTATTTTATCCTTTTTTTATTACTTTTACTCTTGTATTTTTTTCTGAATTAGGTGATAAAACACAACTATTTGTTTTATCTTTTTCTGCTAAAAATAAAACAAAATATGTACTACTTGGCGTAGCAATTGGTACATTTTTTAGTCATGGTTTTGCCATATTATTTGGGAGTAAAGTTGCTTATTTTTCTAATGATATGTTTCAATTTTATCTGAAACTTTTTACTCATTTTTCTTTTCTTTTATTTGGCATTATTGGATTTTTTCCAAAAAAAGAAAACATTTCTTCTTCGACTTCTTATAAAAACAACTTTCTACAAAAATTTTCTTCTTTAAAGCTTAATTGTACCCTAATGGTCGCTATTTGTATATTAGTTGGTGAATTAGGTGATAAAACTTTCCTGGCTTCTTTGAGCTTAGGTTTTGAATATCCAAATGCTAAATTTCCTTTAATGTTAGGCTCAATTTGTGGTATGGTTGCAAGTAACTTTATTGCCATTTTTTGTGGTAGACTAATTGGTAAACATTTAAATATAAAATATATTGAATTTTTATCTAATTTTACTTTTTTTGTTTTGGGAATATTGGGATTGATTTGTCTTTTTCATTAGATTTGCTATTGTTTTTTAGCTAAATGTTATCAAAAGTCTATTCATTTGGTAAGAATTCAAATCAATATCTTAAGTAAAATAATATGAAAGAAAGACAAAAAAATCAACCAGATTTCATTTTCTGATTGATTTGCGTATCAATTCTGTTCGAACAGATACGTCGTTGGTGAGCCAGCAGGGATTCGAACCCCGGACCCCAGGCTTAGAAGGCC
>CASUIT010000048.1 GCA_949455995.1 uncultured Clostridia bacterium | reverse complement strand
AGCAATTAACGAGCTTATTGCTAATAGAAACTTGAAAAGCAAATCATTTTATAATACTGAAACAAAATCTGAAAATGAACAAATAGAATTAGAAGAAAGAAATAGAACAGATACAAAGTTTTTAGATGAAAGATAAATTACAAGTTATAAAGATGAGATTTAATAATGTTAATTAATTGATTTAGGAATAAAAAAGCAAAAAAAGGAGATAACTAGAAAATTAGTAAAAACTAATTCTCTGGTTATTTTTTTGTGGATGTTTATAAAAATTTTAAAAAATTTTTCAATAATTACCGGTTTTTGAGTTTTAAGTGACATATACCTAGTAGAGAGAAAGAGTAATAAATTTTTTCTAAATTAATAAACTTAAATATCAAAAATACAAAAGGAAGGTAATTTAAAAAATGCAAGAAAAGCTTATTGAATATCTCAAAAAAAAAGAAAATCCATATCAAATAAAAGTTGGAAATATGGTTGTAAATATAGAATATTCTAAAAATTATAAAACATTTAATGAATGTATACTAAATATTTTAAAACAAAAGATAGGAAAGTAAAATTGCTTTGCAATTTTGCATATTGAAACTATAACAGATAAATCTTAACAGTTTCAGTAAATTGGGCTGATTTTCTAATTTGGACACGTTACACTATATATAAAACAAATCAAAAACGAGTAGTACAAGGCAATCGAGTCAAAAATCCGCAGTCGTACTTTTGTACGTCGAGGACATTTTTGTACGAAGATTAACGTAGTAATACGAAGTTTTTCATTTGTTTTAGAGAAGGGAGGGAAGAAACAATAATGGCTGGGAGAAAATCAAAATATTCTTCAGAAAATTCAAGCACTAATAAAGCAAAGATATGGTCAGTTGCAGTATATATAAGGCTTTCACAAGAAGATAGTGACAACGGAGAAGACAAGCAAGAAAGTAACAGTATAACAAGCCAAAAAGCATTATTAAATGAATTTATAGAAGAACATGATGATTTGATTGTTTATGATACTTATGTTGATGATGGATATACTGGAACAGACTTTAATAGACCTGGATTTCAGAAATTATTAGAAGATATGAGAAAAGGAAATATAAATTGTGTTTTAGTTAAAGACTTATCAAGACTAGGAAGAAACTACATAGAAGTTGGTAATTATATAGAGCAAATATTTCCACTATTTAATATTAGGTTTATTGCCATCAATGATAGTGTAGATAGCTTTAAAAATCCTACCAGTACAAATACAATATTAGTACCATTTAAAAACTTGATAAATGATGAATATTGTAGAGATACATCAATAAAAATAAGGTCGGCACTAAATGGAAGAAAAAAGAAACGGAGAGTTTGTAGGGGCATTTCCATCTTATGGGTATATAAAAAATCCAGAAGATAATCATAAGTTAATCATTGATGAAGAATCAGCCAAAATTGTAAGAAAAATTTTTGAATGGAAAGTAAATGAAGGTTTAGGAAATTTAAGCATATGTCACAGATTAAATGATATGGGAGTTTTAAATCCGACAGGTTATAAAAAGAAGAAATTAAATCAAAATTATAATAATTCTCAAATTATGCAAGAAGATTATTCATGGTGTCCATCAACAGTTAGAAACATATTAAAAAATGATATTTACATAGGAAATGTTACACAAGGTAAAAGAAGAGTAAAAAGTTATAAAGTTCATAAGGTCGAACAAGTACCAGAAGATGAATGGATTACAGTAGAAAATATGCATGAGCCTATTATAGAAAGAGAGTTATTTAATAAAGCACAAGGTATGAGAAAAGTCGATACTAGAGTACAAGATAGTGGAAACTTAAGTATGTGGGCAGGTATTTTAAAGTGTGCAGATTGTGGTAGGGCAATGCATAAAAAATATTGTAAAAATAGAAGTGGGACAGTTTATGAATATTACATATGTGGAACATATAGAAAGAAATCAAATAAGTTATGCACAAAACATACTCTAAAAGTGGAAGAATTAGAAAGGGCAGTATTAGAATCTATTAAATTACAGATAGAATTACTGGTTGATACTGAAACGTTATTAGAACAAATAAATAAATCCAACACTAAAAAACTAGCAAATGAGAATATAGAAAATATAAAAAAATCTAAAGAAAAAGAGATAGAAAAAATATGTAATTTGAAAAGATGTTTATATGAGGACTGGAAAAACGATTATATAACAAAAGATGAGTATTTAGAGTATAAACACAAATATGAACAAGACACCGAAAAAATAAAAGAAATTATTAGTAACTTGGATAAACAAAAAGAAAAGCAAGAAGAAATTATAAACGGAAATAGCCTATGGATAGAAAACTTTAAAGCACATAAAAATATAACTGAATTGGATAGAGACATTATAACAGAGTTAATTGATTACATAGAAGTATATGAAAATAAAAAAATAACCATTTATTTTAAGTTTATGGATGAATTAAATAAAATATTAGAGTACATAGAAAATGAAAATAAAGCAAGTATCTTTGAAAGAGTAAAAGAAGCATAAAACTATAGCTACAATCAATATTAAAATTAAGTTCAACTTTGTGTAGCGACAAAATGCACCAAGGAGGTGGTGTGGCAGCACCTGTAGGTGGGCAAATTTTTAGTGAAATTTTACCATATTTAGAAGTAAATCAGGCAAACATAGAAGAGGTAGAAGTAGCAGAAGAAATACAAGCACCAGATTTATTAGAAAAAACAATGGAAGAAGCACAAAAAATAGCAAAAGAAAATGAGGTAGAGTTAGTATGTGAAAATGAAATGGAAGAATTAGATAAACAAAGTATTGTTGTAAAAAAACAAATTCCAAATGCTGGAATTACAATAAAAAAAGGAAGTAAGATTTATATTACCTGTGAATAATATGTGAAGAACAAAAAAAATCGTGTGTTTCATACAAATTAATACACACGGTTTTTATATATTTGGTTGACAGTGTTGGCTATTTGGTAGCGAAGATGTGATTCGAACACATGACCCTTCGGGTATGAACCGAATGCTCTAGCCAACTGAGCTACTTCGCCATTTCTTATAACGCTATTTATTATAAATGTAGTTTTTCCATTTGTCAAGATAAAAATAAAAGAAAATTTATTTTTCATTTATTTTTTCTTCTTTTTTGTGCGTTATATTCTCTTTTTTATTTTCTTTCTTTGTCTCATTTGATGGATAATTTGATGTTTTCCATTTTTCTCTTTTTTCTTGTTTTGATTCTTGAGGTTCTTTTGATGAACCATTTTGACTGGTCTTTTTTCCTAGTTTTTTTACTTCCTGTAGGGAAGCTAATAGTTCTTCTTTCGTTGTTAGATCTGCTTCTGGACTATTTTTAATTTCTTCTTCTTGTGTGGTATCTCCGTCTTCTCTTTCTATCATCGTTTTTCCTATTTCTAAAATAGGAGCATTTTGTTCTTTTTCACTTTTTTCTATTTCTTCTTTCATTTTTCACCTCAAAGATAAATTTTTATTATTATATCATACAAGTGATTGAAAAATCAAGGATTTTTTTACATTTTGCATTTGCCGTTGCAAGATTTTTGATCTTATTTTTGAAACACTGCTTTTGCAATCAAACGAGCTTTGCTCTTAGTATGATTGGTTGTGACACACAAAGTGTAAAAAATATGATAAAAATCTTGCAACGATAAAGATACAAAAGTTAAATTTTTCTCTTATAATTTAGTTCACCTATTTCTTCTGTTGGAACATATCCTGATTTTGCATTTATTACATCTGGTATTCTATTTACTACCGTAGCACAGGTTAATTCAACGGTTGCTGGTCTATTGATAATAAGGGTAGTCTCTGGTTCTCCTATCACAGTCCATTCATTTTTGTCAAAATCTTCTTTTGCATATACTTTTCCAATACATTCACTTTCAATAGTAATTCCTTCTTCTGTTTGCGTAGTAACAACTGCACTCATTCCCGTTGCCATTCCTGCTTTTACTGTAATTCCTAGTGTTGATGATGCAATATCTTCTGTATGCGTTTGTGGTACTGTTTTTTGTGTTTGACTTTTTACGGTTAGTCCTAATTTTGCACATAACCATCCATTTACATTCCACATATAAGATGGTAAGTATTCTCCTTTATTGATTAATGTTTGTCTTTCTTCATCCGAAATTTTGTCAACAGATGCTACTTGTTTATCAAATTCTTCTAAAGATAATCCTGCTCCATGTGCTTTTGCTAAAGCAATTCCATAATCTTCTACATTATAACTAGAACTTCCCTTTATTTTCTTTATGGTTTGGGTAGAGCCTGCTATACTAGAAATTAATTGCCCCCAATAGATATCTTGATATCCACTTCCTGTTATGGTACAGTCTGTTTGTTTTGCCATATCATCTAATTTTTTAGTGATATTAGGATTTGAATTCATTGGATAAAAGGCTTCTTCACAGGTTGTAATTGCATTGATGCCTAATTTGGCACATAACATAAGTGCTTCTTCTACATCACTAATTAAACTCATGGTTGTAACAATTGCGATGTCTGGTTTTGTTTCTTTTATCATGTTTTCGGCTTCCTCTTTTGATACTACTTTTACCCCTTTTTTTTCTGTCCCCATTATTTCTCCAATATCTTTTCCTATGACACTAGGATTTACATCAATAGCACCTACTATTTCTCCTCCTTTTTCGTATACATATCTCATTGTGTATACACTCATCTTGCCTGTCCCATATTGAACTACTTTAATTTTTGGTTCCACTAAAATCACTCCCTTCTTTACTATTTAGATTATATACTATTTTCTTAAAATTATACAACCTGTTTTTTGTAACTTTTTTGTAACTTTGTTACTATCTTATTTTTGCTTTGTAGGTTTCAACACACAATAAAATAAGAAACCTTGTAGTAGTAAAATTCGAAACTTAAAATTATGATGAGACAAAAAAGACCTGTCCCTAGTGTCTCACTTGCTTTTCTAGTTCTTTTATAGTAGAATAATTTTATAAAATTGAATTTAGGAGAAAAAATTATGAATCTTTTAATAAAAAATGGTAATCTTATTTCGATGGAAGAAAAAAGAGAAAAGATTGAATATGCCACTGATATTTTAATAATAGGAAATAAAATTCAAAAAATCCAAAAAAATATTAATCCCTCTCCCAATGACAAAATCATTTATGCTGATAATCAATACATACTTCCTGGTTTTATTAATACTCATGCACATATTGGAATGGGTATTTTTAGAGAATCAGTAGATGGCTATACTACACAAGATTGGTTAACTAAAAAAATTTGGCCAATAGAAGATAGACTTACTCCTAAAGATGTCTATCATTCTTCTCTTTTATCTTGTGCAGAAATGATAAAAACAGGAACGACTACGGTAAATGATCACTATTTTTTTCCACAAAGTATCCTAAAAGCTGTTACACAATCTGGTATGCGAGCAGAGGTCACTAGAGTTGTTATGAATGTTGATGGATCGATGGAAAATAGATTTTTAGAATTAGAAGAACTTATCAAAAATAGTAAAAATCAATCGGATCGTATTTCTATTAGTGTTGGAATTCATGGTCTATATACAGCAGACAAAATTTGTATAGAAAAAGCAATTAAACTTGCTAATTCTCATCACTTAAATATTCATATGCACTACCTAGAAAACCAAAGAGAACAACAAGATATTGCTAAACTTTATCAGACGAATCAAACTTTTGAAATTATCAAAAATTACTTTAAAAATACCAATAGTATTTTTGCCCATTGCGTTAAATTAACAAAGGATGATTTTAAAGTATTTAAAGATTTAAATATTAAAATTTCGCATTGCCCTGTTAGTAACTTAAAACTAGGATGTGGTATTGCTGATATTTCTAAAATGTTAGAAAACAATCTAATCGTCTCTCTAGGAACAGATGGTCAAGGAAGTGGATGTAATTTAGATATGTTTGATACCATGAAACTTACTGGACTTTTGCAAAAAGGATTTTACGAAAATCCTAAACTATTACCAGCTTACGAAATCTTAAAATTAGCCACTATAAATGGTGCAAAAGCCTTGCGGAAAAGAACACTTAATTGGTAGTATTAAAGAAGGAAAATTAGCAGATTTAATCTTACTAGACTTATCGGATATTATGTTACAACCTATTCATGATGTTTTTTCTGATATTGTTTACAATGCAAAAGGAACTAATGTTATTACCACGATTGTTGATGGTAATATATTAATGGAACATAGAAAACTTAATACTTTAAATGAAACTGAAATTATAAAAAATTGCAAAAATATTTTTTAGTAAGACTTGCTACTTTTTTATTTTTAGTGTAATATAATAAAGTAAATTGAAAGAATGCAAAACTTTTAGAAAGGAGGATACTTATTTTTTTATAGCGCCTGAACACCTAACCAATTAAGTGTTGACGAGGTCTAGAGTAATCGAATTTTTCGGCGGATGCTCTAGTGGCTTTAGCTTAAGGTCATATTATTAATATAAAAAACAGTAGCAATATTGTAACAAAGATTAATAACATTAAGCTTTTTTTCGCATACTTTCAAAATTCTAATATAAATTTTAGGAGGATTTTATTATATGTGTGGAATTGTAGGTTATATAGGAACCAAAAAAGCAAGTCCTATTTTAATCAATGGACTAATTCGATTAGAATACAGGGGATATGATTCAGCAGGTATTTCAACCATTGAAAAAGACGGACTTTCTATGATGAAAGATAAAGGAAGAGTAAAAAATTTATATCAATTAGAAGGAATGGATAATTTAAATGGCACCATTGGTATTGCTCATACAAGATGGGCAACCCATGGAAAACCTTCTAAAGAAAATTCACATCCTCACATGGATAATAGTAAAACATTTAGTGTGGTTCATAATGGTATTATTGAAAATTATAATGAATTAAAAAACTTTTTAGCAGATAATGGCTATACTTTTTACTCTCAAACAGATACAGAGGTCATTCCTAATTTAGTACATTATTATTATAATAAAGATGAAAAAAACGATTCTTTAAAATTCTTACGAGCTGTTAAAAATGCTTGTTGCGATTTAAAAGGTAGTTTTGCCATTGAAATTATTTGTAAAGATTATCCTGATCATATGATCGTTACTAGAAAAGATAGCCCTTTAGTTATTGGAAAAGGAGAACAAGAAAATTACATTTCTTCTGACATTCCAGCCATTCTTTCTTTTACTAGAAATTTTTATCTTTTAAATGATTATGAACTTGCTATTTTATCAAGAGATACGATTGAATTTTATGATAAACATTTAACTATTTTAAAAAAAGAACCAAAAAACATTGAATGGGATGCTACTAGTGCTGAAAAAGATGGCTATGAAGATTTTATGTTAAAAGAAATTTATGAACAACCTACTGCAATTCGCGAAACAATTGGTGCTAAACTTAATGAAGCTACCAAATGTGAATTTAGTGAATTAAATTTTACAAAAGAATATCTATCTAGTTTAAATAACATTTATATTGTTGCTTGTGGTACTGCAATGCATGCTGGTTTAGCCGGAAAAAATGTATTAGAAAAACTATGCAAAATAAATACACAAGTAGATGTTGCCTCTGAATTTAGATATCGAGATCCCTTAGTTGATGAAAAAACTTTATGTATTTTTATTTCTCAATCTGGAGAAACCGCAGATACAATAGCCGCTTTAAAACTTTGTAAACAAAAAGGTGCCAAAACACTTGCACTTACCAACGTCATTGGAAGTTCTATTACAAGAGAAGCTGATTTTTCTATTTATACACATGCAGGTCCTGAAATAGCAGTTGCCTCTACTAAAGCTTATACATCCCAAGTTATATTAATTACTATCTTAGCTATTTACTTTGCTGAAATCTTAGAAATAGCACATGAACAAGTCGATTTGTTAAAAAGAGATATTTTAGAATTGCCAAGAAAACTAGAAGAAACTTTAGCATTATCAGAAAGTATTCAAAGCTTTTCAAAAAAAGTATATCAAGAAAAAGATATTTTCTTTTTAGGACGAGGAATTGACGAAACCGTTGCCAAAGAAGGATCTTTGAAGTTAAAAGAAATTTCTTATATCCATTCAGAAAGCTATCCTGCTGGCGAATTAAAACATGGTCCTATTGCTCTAATTGAAAATGACATTACAGTAGTAAGTATTATAACTGATAAAAATTTGGTAGAAAAAATGGTTAGTAACATTCAAGAAGTTATCACTCGTGGTGCTAAAACGTTAGTTATTACCAATCAAGATATTGATGAAACAATGTTTGATATGACAATAAAAATCCCTAAAACCAATTCGTTTATCTCTCCAATTTTGTCTATTGTTCCTTTGCAATTGTTTTCTTATTATATTTCAAAAGGAAAAGGCTTAGATGTGGATAAACCAAGAAATCTTGCAAAATCTGTTACTGTTGAATAAAAAAATGAATCATAAAAGAAGGCACCCTATTTTAGGTTGCCTTCTTCTACTACATAGAGTGTTGCTTCACTATTTGCCACTTCTATTACTAGATTATCGGAGTAGTACTTTCCTGTTTCTATAAAGCAAATGGTTTGACCCATTTGTTTTTCTTTTAACCAAGTCCATACTTTTTCCATTGAATCCAGCTCTTCCATTTTTTGAGCAATTAATTTCTGGCTTGTGCAATAAATTCTTAATTTTCCTTCTTGAATTACTGCAATCTCACCATTTCTCAAGTCATACACTCCTTTTACAACACTTGCCAATTTTCTCATCTCGTTTGTCGATTCCATATTTTCTGGAATCTCTCCTTTCTTTTTTACTATAAACAATTTTGTAACTATTTTTATTATAACATATTTACATAAAATTTTCAACTGTATACTCAAAATTACTAACACTTGAACTGTACAGCACAAACTAAAAAAAGAGAAAATATTTACAAAAAAAGAAGTAAGTAGTATAATAAATAAAAATAAAATCCCATCTAATTAAAAAATAAGGGAAAAATAAAGGAAGAGAAAAATGAATACAATATTAGGGGAACTTGGTAAATCAGCAAAATTTAATGATTTACTAAAACAAATAGAAGAAAAAACAAGCTCGATAGCGATATCGGGCTTAACTGATTTAAGTATGATACAAATAGCAACAGCCATTCATGAATTTGGAAAAAAGCCAATTTGTTTTATCACATATAATGAAATTCAAGCCAATAAATTATTTGAAGACATCAAGTATTTTACAGAAAATGTAGTATTATTTTCTAAAAAAGAGATTGTTACATATGACTATATAGCAGAAAGCAAAGAACTACCCTTTAAAAGAATAGAAGCCTTAAATGAGATAAAATCCAAAAAAAATTTAATCGTAGTAACAACCATAGAAGCCATGTTACAAAAATTGCCTACTAGAAAATCACTATATCATAACGAATTAAATTTTAAAATAGGTGAAACCTATTTATTAGAAGAAATAAAACAAAAGTTAGTAAAATTAGGTTATGTAAGATACGACCTAATAGAAGGAAGAGGACAATTTTCGATTCGTGGAGGAATTATTGATATTGCAACCAGTGAGGCAACAGGAATCAGAATTGAATTTTGGGGAGATGAAGTAGATTCCATTCGAAACTTTAACATTACAAGTCAAAGATCTATCCAAACACTAGAAAAAGCAACCATATATCCAGCACATGAATACGTATTAGAAAATTCAATAGAAACAATTTGTCAGAAAATAGAAGAAACAGCAAGTAATATAAAGCAAAAAGAAAACATACAAGAAGATATAGAACAAATAAAAGCTGGAAATTACATTTCTAAAATGGATAAATATTTTGATTATTTTTATGAAAAACAAGAAACCATATTGGATTATTTATCTAGTAATTATAGTATATTTTTAGACGAAATTGGAAAAATAAAACAAAGAGCCAATAATATAGCAGTTGATTATCAAAATTTAATAAAAGCATTAATAGAAAAAGAAAAAATAGTACCAGACGCTATTACAAATTTATTAACCTATGAAGAAATAAAAGAAAAGCTAGAAAATAGACAAGTAGTATATATTGAAAAACAAGATGTAAAAAACAAATTGGTAAAGGAAGTATATAAATTTGAGTATAGAGAAGTAAATTACTACAAAAGTGAAATAGAAAATCTACTAGAAGATCTGCAAAAAGCAATCCATCAAAAGAAAAAAATATACATGTTAGTATCCACCAAAGAAAAAGCCAAGAAATTGCAAAGTTTATTAAATGAAAAAGAAATTATGAACAAAATAGAAGAAAAATTAAATCAAACAATTATTGTAAAAGCAAATGAGGCAATAGTTACCATTAGCATTGGGAAATTATCAGCAGGATTTGAAGCATATGATTTAAATCAGTTAGTAATAGTAGCAGATGATTTAATTGATGGAGACAAAAGAAAAAGAAGAGTAACAAACACAGATTTTAAAGAAGGAGAAAAAGTTGTATTTGCAGATTTAAAAGTAGGAGACTATGTTGTTCATAAAAAATATGGGATTGGTATTTATATTGGTGTCAATACAATAAAGGCAGATAAAACGATTAAAGATTATATAAAAATAAAATACCAAAATGATGATATTTTATATATTCCTACCAATGATTTGGATTCGATACGAAAATATATTGGAGGAGATACCATCCAACCAAAAATAAATCGATTAGGAAGCAAAGACTGGGAAAAAACAAAAACAAAAGTTAAGAACAATTTGCGAGAAGTAGCCAAAGAATTGATTGAATTATATGCAAAAAGAGATAAAGCAAAAGGATTTCAATTTAGTAAAGATAATCCTTGGCAAAATGAATTTGAAGCAAAATTTCCCTATCAAGAAACACAAGACCAATTACGTTGTATTGAAGAAGTAAAAAAAGATATGGAAATGGCAAAGCCAATGGATCGTTTACTATGTGGAGACGTTGGATATGGAAAAACAGAAGTAGCCTTAAGAGCAGCTTTTAAAGCAGTTATGGATCAAAAGCAAGTAACATATTTAGCACCTACAACCGTTTTAGCACAACAACAATATCAAGAATTTAAAGAAAGAATGAAAGAATTTCCAATAAAAGTAGAAATTTTAAATCGTTTTAAAAGTAAAAAATATCAAAATGAAGTAATTAAAAAATTAAAATTAGGAGAAGTAGATATTGTAATTGGAACACATAGAGTGTTAAGTAAAGATGTAGAATTTAAAGACTTAGGATTACTAATTATAGATGAAGAACATCGTTTTGGAGTAAAGGCAAAAGAAAAAATTAAGCAACTAAAAAGCAGTATTGATGTATTAACAATGACAGCAACCCCTATACCAAGAACGATGCATATGTCTATTGTAGGAATTCGAGATATGTCTGTTATT
>CASUIT010000047.1 GCA_949455995.1 uncultured Clostridia bacterium | reverse complement strand
TGTTACATCAATTTCTTCTGATAATTTTTCTTGTGACCATCCTTTGGCTTTTCTTGCCTCTTTTATTCTCTCTCCTATTAATTTATAATCAATTTCCATTATTTCATTCCTCCTCACAGGTAAATATAACATCATAAGTTCTATTTGTCAATATTTTTTGTGATTTATATGTAAATTTTTACGTTTTTTTGACGAACTGGTAAATTTAACATCTTAGTATGGGTTGATTTGCAAAATATTTTTGAAGTAGAATATGTTTTTATTATATCGGAAAAAAGCCACCAAAAGTACACTTCTGGTGGCTTTAATCTTGACTATTTCTTTGGTCTTTCGGCTAAAGCTTTTGTTAATTCCCTTTGGTATATAATTTCATCACTACCATTAATTTTTCCTTTATAGGGAATGTTATGCTCCTTCAAATAGTTTTGTAAGGAATCAAAGCTTACATTGGTATCTGGTAATCCCTTAACCCGCCTTTCATATGCCCGCTGTCTTGCATATTTTGTTATTTCATTCCGATTCATAGGATCTCCTTTCATCATTCTACTTTGCTTTTTTAGCTACTGTTTGGATTATATCATAATTTACATAATTTTTCAAGCTTTTGTTGCTGAATTTCAATTTGTTTGCCTACAAATATTTTACAATCTAGTAATCTCTTTTATCATTTCATCAACTTCTATTTTTACTTTCTTTTCTTCTCCTGTTTCCATGTTTTTAATAGTTACTTCTTTTTTATTAATTTCGTCTTCTCCTATTACAATTACATATGGGATCTTCAATTTATCTGCATACTTAAACTTGGCTTTTACCTTTTTATTGCTCAAATAAATTTCTGTTTTTATTCCTGCCTTTCTTAAATTAGTTGCAAGTTTTATTGGTTCTTCTAAATTTTCTATCATTGGAATAATCAATACTTGTGAAATGGCCTTTTGTTTTGCTTTTATTAGATTTAGTTGATTTAATTGATAGAATAATCTAGTTAGTCCAATAGATATTCCAACACCTGGTAATTTTTTGTCTGTATAATATTGAGCTAAGTTTTCATAGCGTCCTCCTGAACAGATACTCCCAATTTGTCGATAGTCATTTAAAAAAGTTTCATATACCGTTCCTGTATAATAGTCTAAACCTCTTGCTATGGTTAAATCTACTTTAAAGTGATTTTCTGATACACCAAATAGTCTAATGTTTTTTACAACTTGTTTTAATTCTTCTACTCCTTTTTGATAGATTTCATTTTCTATTCCTAATATTTCTAATTTTTGTATTTTTTCATCTGAGTCTCCTTCAATTTCGATAAATTTGATGATTTTTTGTATTTTTTCATGTGGTAATCCAATTTTTATTAATTCTTCTTGTATGGCTTCTTTTCCTATCTTTTCAATTTTATCTATGATTCTTAAAATATCTTGTGCTCTTTCTTTTTGTCCTAAATTTTCAAATAAACCATTTAATATTTTACGATTGTTGATACAAATAGTAAAATCTTCAAATCCTAATTCTTTTAAAATTGTCTCGATAATACTTGGTAGTTCTGCATCATGAATGATGTCTAATTCTTCATCTCCAATTATATCAATATCACATTGGTATAATTCTCTATATCTCCCCTTTTGTGGTTTTTCTCCTCGATACACTTTTCCAATTTGATACCTTCTAAATGGAAAACTTAAATTTCCATAATTTTTGGCAACATATTTAGAAAGAGGTACTGTTAAATCAAATCTTAAAGATAGATCTGTTTCTCCTTTGGTAAATCGATAAATTTGCTTTTCAGTCTCTCCTCCTGCTTTGGCAAGTAATACTTCCGATAGTTCTAAAATTGGCGTGTCTAATGGCAAAAATCCAAATTTTTGATACGTATTTTCTATGGTTTGCTTTATCTGGTTAAATAGTATTTGCTCACTTGGAAGTAATTCCATGATTCCTGCTAAAGTTCTTGGCTCGGTTTTATTCATATTTTCACTCCTTCTTTAAAATAATTTTGGCTTTAATTCTAGATAAATTGGCTTTTCTTCTTTTAACATGGTCATCATTCCATGTCCTGGATAGATAATAGTCTCATCTGGTAATACCATAATTTTTTCTTCAATGGATTTTATAATATCTTCTCTACTAGAAGTGGGAAGATCGGTTCTACCCCAAGTTCCTCTAAATAGGGTGTCTCCTGAAAATAAACATTTTTCTTTTTTACAGTATAGTATAGTGCTTCCTTTTGTATGCCCTGGTGTATGGAAAATTTTAAACGGCAGATTACCTAAATGAATGATGTCCTCATCATCTACTCTGGAATCTGCTTCTAATTCAATTTTTTCTCTTCCAATGTATGGGGTTAAATTAATTTCTGGATTGTTTAACCCTTGGCTATCTTGTCTATGTATTAATATTTTTCCTCCACATTTATTTTTTAGTTTTGTTACTCCGACTAATATGGTCTCCATGACAGTGTGTTAAGTAAATATATTTTATTTTCCCTTCCATTATGTTTATCAATGTTTCTATTTTTTCTACTTCTCCTGCTGGGTCTATTACCATTGTTTCTTTGGATTTTTCATCTACAATAATATAACAATTGGTAGGATCTCCAATCCATGTGTCTATTTTTAGTTCTTTTAATTTCATTTTAAATTTCTTCCTTCCTCAAGGTACCTATTTTTACCCTTTCTTTCTTTTTACTTCATATACACTGTTTACTTTTCGGATGGCTTTTTTGGCTTTTTGTAGTTCTTCTAAATTATCTACTTCTAGTGTAACATCAATTATTGCAATGGATTCTTTGGTTGTTTTGGTATTTACTCCCAAAATTTTAGCTTTGGTGGTTCCTATTTCTTTTAAGATATCCATTAATAAACCAGTTCGATCGTTTGCATCTATTTCAATATCTACTTGATAAGATGTATCATTTTCTTGGTACCACTCTACATCAATCATTCTATTTTCTTCAGATAATAAATCTCCAATATTAACACAGTCTTTTCGATGAACTGATACACCTCTTCCTTTTGTGATATATCCTACAATTTCATCTCCTGGTAATGGATTACAACATTTGGATAGTTTTACCAAACAATTATCAATTCCTTTTACAATAATTCCTGAATTGGATGGCTTTGGTCGTTTTTGTTTGGCTTTTGCTAGTTCTGCAATTTTTGCTTCAATGTTTTCTTCTTCATGTTCTTTTCGATATTCTTGTAATAGTCTTGCAATTACTTTTACAGCAGAATTTGCTCCAAATCCAACTGCTGCATACATTTCTTCTAAGTTTTTGTATTTATATTTATCTAACATGATTTCCATGTATTCATTTTTAAATAAATCTGCATGGGAAAATCCTATTCTTTTTAGTTCTTTTTCAATTAATTCTTTTCCCTTTTCTATGTTTTCTGCTTTTTGTGCTTTTTTGAACCAACTCAATATTTTGTTTTTGGCTGTTGTACTTTTTACAAATTTTAACCAATCTCTACTTGGTCCTTTGGAATTCTCAGAAGTTATGATTTCCACAATATCTCCACTTTTTAGTGGTGTAATAATTGGCATCATTTTACTATTAATTTTACATCCTGTCATATGATGTCCTATTTCTGCATGAATGATATAGGCAAAGTCAATTGGGGTAGCTCTTCTTGGTAATACTTTTATCTCTCCTTTTGGCGTAAATACATATACTTCGTCTTCAAATAATTCCGTTTTTAGGGTGTGTAAAAATTCTTGTGGATCTTGCATTTCTTTTTGCCATTCTAAGGATTCTCTAAGCCATGCTAGTTTGTCTTCTTCTACCTTTACTGTTGTCTTTTTCCCAAAGTAGTTAGCTTCTTTATATGCCCAGTGTGCTGCAATTCCAAATTCGGCTACTCGGTGCATGTCCCAAGTACGAATTTGTACTTCAAATGGTGTTCCTTTGTCTCCTAATAAAGTGGTATGAATGGATTGATACATATTTGGTTTTGGTACTGCAATGTAGTCTTTAAATCTTCCTGGCATTGGGTTGTACATTTCATGTACAATTCCTAATGCGGCATAACAATCTTTAATAGAATGTACTAATATGCGTAATGCAAATAAGTCGTAAATTTGATCTAAGGTTTTGTTGTCTCTTTGCATTTTTCGGTGGATACTATATAGGTGCTTGGCTCTTCCGGGTAACTTCTGCTTCTATTTTTTGCTTTTTTAGTTGAATACGAATATCTCCCATAATTTTTTCAATAAATTCTAGTCTTTCTTCTCTTTTTTTGTTAATTCCTTCTACTAGTTCATGATATTCTTCTGGATGTAAATATTTAAAACTTAAATCTTCTAATTCCCATTTGATGGAATAGAGTCCTAAACGGTTGGCTAGTGGGGCATATAGCTCCATGGTTTCTCTGGCATTGGCTATTTGTCTTTCTCTTTTTAGGTATTTTAGGGTTCTCATATTATGCAGTCTGTCTGCAAGTTTAATTAGGATGACTCGGATGTCTTTTCCCATGGCTAAAAACATTTTTCGGTAATCTTCTACTTGTTGTTCTTCAATGGATGCAAATTGGATCGATCCTAGTTTGGTAACCCCTTGTACCATTTCGGCAATTTCTGTTCCAAATTCTTGCCTGATTTCGATGTCGGTTACTTCTGTGTCTTCTACTACATCATGTAATAGTGCTGCACATATGGTACTATCGTCTAACCCAATGTCTGCTAATAGATAGGCAACGTTTAATGGATGTATAATGTAGGGCTCTCCTGATTGCCTACATTGGTCTCCATGATGGCTTTTGGCATAGTTGTATGCTTTCATGATTAGTTTGGTATCTATTTTTCTTGCATGTTGTTTTCTTTTATTTATTACTTCTCGTATGGTTATTTCTTTTATTTCTTGCAAGCTCTTCACCTCTTTTTTAGTATCGATTTTTAGTAATGCTAAAAATCGATACACCACTTTACTTTTATGTTATTTTGCGATATAATAGATCATTTCTATTAGAAAGGAGGGATTCGATGTTTTTCGAATTCCAGACATTTACAATAGTTATTGCTTTTGTTTGTGGATGTTTAGCCTGTACATACACAATAATCTTCAATCGCAAATTTATTACAAACTCAACTTCTCCTGGAATTTTTTCGTATATAGCTTAGATTTTATTCCTATATTTGTTTATGTTCTGAAAAAAACAAATAAATAAAATAATACGAAAACAGGCTACTTGGTTGGGATCGTCTTTTTGATTCCAACTCATGTTTTTTCAAGTTTCTCTTTTTTATAAGGATCGCATCACATCTTTTAGATTGATTTGTAAATTTTCTTCTCCATTAAAACTATTAATTTCAAGCACTCCTACCACATCAATTTTGTCTCCAATTCTATATTCTTCTGCTAAATTTCCCAAATTAAATCCAATGGCACTAATAATGGTGTTATTATCTTTTAATGATAGTTTTAGGTGTTTTCCTTCTGATAAGGCTCTAATGGAATCAATTTTTAAGTTTTTAAACACAAACACTGGCATTCTGTTTCCCTCTCCAAAAGGTTCTAATTGCTTCAAGCTTTCTACCATTTCTTTATTAATATCTTTAACATCCATTTTAGCATCTATTTGAATGACTGGTATTATCTCACTAATATGTGCTTTTTTTGCAATTTGTTCAAATTTTTCCCTAAAGTCTAAAAATTTATCTTGTTGTATTGTAATTCCTACTGCCATACTATGACCACCAAATTTTTCAATGGTATCCATACATTGCATTAATGCCTCGTGTAAATCGAATCCTGGGATACTTCTTCCTGACCCCTTTCCTATTCCATCTTCTTCAAAACTTAATAAAATACTTGGTTTAAAATACATTTCTGTAATTTTAGAAGATACAATGCCGTATTACTCCATGGTGCCAATTTTCTCCCCCTACTACAATCGCACTATTTTTATCTAAATGCTCTTTTTGTATTTGCTCGATGGCATTGTCAAAAATATTTTTCTCTGTTTCTTGTCTTATTTGGTTATGTTCATTTAATTTTTTGGTTAATTGGTTTGCTTGATTTATATTTTTACACAATAACAATTCTAGTGCTTCTTCTGCTTTTCCCATTCTTCCGCAAGCATTAATTCTAGGTGCTATTCCAAAGGAAATACTGTTGGAATCTATTTTACTGTAACCAGAAGAATGAATAATTGAACGTAGACCAATATTTCTAGTTTGACGAATTAACATTAATCCTAATTTTGCAATAACTCTATTTTCATCTATTAATGGAACAATATCAGATATGGTTCCAACACATACAATATCTAAATATTTTAGGTATTCTTCTTCTTTTAATCCTAATGTTATTCCAATGGCTTGTATTAGTTTAAAAACTACTCCTACTCCTGCTAATTCTCGAAAAGGATATTGGCTATCTTTTCTTTTATTATCTATTACTGCATAGGCTTTTGGTAAGTCACCTCCTGGTTCATGGTGATCGGTTATAATGGTTTGTATTCCAAATGAATTGGCATATTCTATTTCTTCTATGGCAGATATTCCACAATCAACGGTAATCATTAATTGACATCCATTATCTATAATTTTTTTAATGGCTTGTTTATTTAGTCCATATCCTTCATTTAATCGGTTTGGTATATAACTCAATACATTTAGTCCTCTATCTTGCAAAAAGCTTTTTAATACCGTAATGCTGGTAATTCCATCTACATCATAATCACCATAGATAGTAACATTTTCTTGATTTTCTATCGCTTTTATGATTCTTTGTACTGCTTTTTTCATATCTGTGATTAAAAAGGGATCGTGAAAATCATTTCTGGTTGGCTCTAAAAATTTTCGTATATCTTCTTTTTGGTCAATATTTCGATTTACTAAAATAGTGGCTAATAGTTTGTTTACTTGATATTTTTTTTGTATTTCTTCTATTTTATCTTCATTGGTTTCGTAGACTTGCCATTTTTTGTTCATTTTCCTCTCCTATAATATTATTTTCTACTATTTTATACTATTTTATCGTTTTTTAAAAGACTTTTTAGCAAAATTTAGAAAAAAGTAACTCACTAGCTATACTAGCATTATGCAAGTAAAACCCATTATCCTTGTTTTTTTATCTTTGCAATGAAAAAACCTTCATAATTTTGATTAGGACATATACATATGGTTCCTTCTATTTTAGTTGGAAGTTGTGGCAATGTTTCGATTTTTTCTGCTTCTATGGGAACAATTTGTGCTTTCTTTTCTTTTAATACTTTTTTTATAATTTCTTCATTTTCACATGATAAAATGGAACAAGTTGAATAGATCATTTCTTGTCCTGTCTTTAATATATCTATTGCTTTTTTTAAAAGAGCTGTTTGTAAATTTACTGATTTTTGAATTAATTTAAGGGTAAAAGTTTGGTTTTGTTTATTTTCTTTTGCATTAATTGTTCCACTACCACTGCATGGTGCATCTAATAAAATTTGGTCAAATGAAAAAAAATGGTCTATGGTTCTGGCGTCTTGTACCATAACATAAGCATTGGCTCCTTGTTTTTGGAGATTATAGGTTAGACGTTGTGCTCGAATTTTATTTATTTCACATGCTGTAATATTTGCTTCGTTATTGGTCAAAGCTGCTATTTGTGTAGTTTTTCCTCCTGGTGCAGCTGCCATGTCTAAAATATCTGCTTTTCTTTTTGGTTGTAATAAAATAGGAGGTAACATAGAGGATAAACTTTTAAGATAGATTTTACCTTGTTGATATATCTCTAAATTTTTGATTTCTTTTTCTTTACTGTTTTTTATGATAATAGCTTCTTTACTCCACTGCACTTTTTCGTATTCTATTTTGTGTTCTTTTAAAATTTTTTCTACCTCTATGGTATTAGTCTTTAACGTATTTACGCGAAGAGTCGTATTTCTTTTGGATAAATATCCTTGTACTATTTTTTTTGTAATTTCTTTTCCATATTGTTCTTCTAATAATTGTTTTAAAAATTCTGGCATATTTGGCATAAAATTTCCTCTTTACATTAAAAAATTCTTTCTTTCAAATCGATACACTGGTATTTTTTCTCTTTTATGTTTTGAATTTTGAAACCTTCTTAATATTTCTTGTTTCGCTTCTGTTTGTGTATTACCAGTTTCTATCATTTGTGTAATTTGGCAATAAGTAATTCCCATTTTTTCTTCATCTGTTTGTCCTCCTAATCCATCATTAGGAGCTTTTTTTAATATTTTTTCTGGAACACCCAAAATCTTCCCAATTTGTAATACCTCATCTTTTGTAAAATTCCCTATTGGATTAAAATCACATGCACTGTCTCCCCATTTAGTTGTATAGCCTACCATTGTTTCACATAAGTTTCCTGTACCTATTACTAAATAGCCTAATGTCTGGGCAATTCCATATAACGTAGTCATTCTTAATCTTGGCTTAATATTAATAGCAGCTTCTTTTGATAATGACAATGGAATTTGACTTTCCATGTGTTCATAGCAACTACTCAAATCCACTTTTAAAGATTCAACTTCAAAAGTTCTGGCTACAAGTTGGGCATCTTCTATATCTTCATGACTTGAATAACATGGCATAGTTACTGAAACTACCCTTTTGTTTCCAATTGCTTTTGTCGCCATTGCAAGAACAGTCGCAGAATCTTTTCCTCCACTGTTTCCTACTACCACTCCTTTGGCACCTGTATTTTGAACATATTCTTTTATCCATTGAATTGCATTTTGAGTTTGCTCTTTAATATCTATTATCATTTTTTATTACCTCTCATATAAATTATTTTCTTTAATATAAGTCACCACTTCTTCTGGCGCCAAGTACTGTATACTTTTTTGAGCTCTAATTCTTTTCCTTGCTAAGGTTGAACTTAAATCACTTTTTATTTGATTATCCATTTTAATAAAAGCCTTTCTATTTTTCATTAGATAGTCATTATTTTTTATGATTTCTTCTATGTTATCATTACCTCTTTCAAAAATATATATTTTAAATTGTTGCACTAACTCATCTACTCGACTCCATGTCTCCAATTCCTTTAAATTATCACTACCCATCATAAAACAAATCTCATAATTTTTAAACTCTTTTTGCAACTGTGTTAAAGTCTCAATCGTATAAAACTGCCTTTGCTTATAAATTTCTATAGTAGACACTTCAAACATCTCATTCTTATCACAAACTAGCCTTAACATTTGATATCTATGTTGGTCACTAATTAATCCATCTTTTTGATACTGGCAACCAACTGGTACAAATAAAACTCTTTCAATATTTTTATACTCATCTACAACTTGCTGAGCCAATAAAAAATGCGAATTCAGTGGTGGATTAAACGATCCACCAAATACAACAATTTGTTTCATGTCCTTTCTCCTTTTATTTTTTATTTATTTTACTAAAGATGATAAAAAATAGCAAGTGTGACAAAGGGGGCGTCCCTTTTTGTCACATATAAATTTCGTCTTTTGTTTATTATTTTCAAAAAAATCATATGTGACAAAAAGGGACGCCCCCTTTGTCACATATAGTAAAATGTTTCTTCTAGTGTGTTTTGTGAATTAGTTCCTACTAGTATCTTAAATTCTCCTTCTTCTGCTTCATAGGATAAGTTTTCTTTCCAAAATTTTAACATGTTGTGGGTTATTTCAAATGTGATTTCTTTTTCTTTATTGGCTTCTATGTTTTCTTTTTTAAATGCTTTTAGTTCTTTTATTGGTCGAACACAGCTTGCTACTAAGTCTTGTATGTATAGTTGTACTACTTCTTTTCCAGGTATGTTACTTTTATTTTTTATGGTTATGCTTACTGTTAGTTTTGTGTCTTTTGTTAGTTTTTTGCTACTTATTTTTAAATTTTTGTATTCAAATTGGGAGTAGGATAATCCATATCCAAATGGATAATAACTTTGTGTTGGTATGTCTTGGTATCTCGATACATAACGAAGGTCTTCTATGTGTGGTCTTCCTGTGTGATAGTGATTGTAATAAATTGGACATTGTCCACTGGCTTGCGGAAAACTCATGGTTAGTTTTCCGTGATGGGTTTACTCTACCAAATATGACGTCTGTGATGGCTTTTGCTCCTTGTGTTCCTGGAAACCATACTTCTAATAGGGCGTCTGTTTTTTGGTCTATGTTTTTTAATACTAATGGTCTTCCATTGAATAGAATGGTTACTATTTTTTTATTTAATTTAGCTAGTTCATTTAGTAAGTTTTGTTGAATTTGCGAGATTTCTATATTGGCTCTTGAACATGCTTCTCCACTTTGCCTGTAATGTTCTCCAATGGCTAATACGATGATGTCTGCTTTTTTGGCTACTTCTACTGCTTCTTCTAATAATTGTTTTTCCTTTTCTTTTTCGTTTTCAATAATAATGGTATTTCCTCCATCTGCTGATAAAATTTGGTTGATTTCTTCTTGTGTTAAAATTTCACTCCCTTTTGCATATAATACGTTTTGACTTCCTATTTCGTCTTTAAATGTTTCTTTTAGTGTTGGGATTTTTTGCTTGTCTGAAAACATAGACCAAGATCCTAATATGGCTATGTTGTCTGCATAGGGTCCTATTAATGCAATTTTTTGTTTTTTGTTTAAAGGCAATATTTGATTTTCATTTTTTAATAATACAAAGGTTTGTGCACTTAGTTCTCTTGCCTTTTGTAAGTTTTCTTCACTTTTTAAAATTTTCTTTTCTCTTTGTTCGTCTGTATTTCCATATGGATTTTCAAATAATCCTAGTCTGTTTTTTAAGTTTAATACTCTCATTACTGCTTGGTCTACTAGTTTTTCTGGTATCTTTTTTTCTTTTATTAATTCTTTTAAATGGTTAGAATATACATTAGACATCATGTCGATATCTACACCAGCCATTATTGCTTTATATGCTGCTTCTTTTTTATCTTTTGCTACACCATGTGCAATGGTTTCTTCAATGGCAGAATAGTCTGAAATGATAATTCCTTCAAATCCTAATTCTTTTCTTAATAAATCTCGTAGTAGCCATTGATTTACTGTTGCTGGAATACCATTTATGGTGTTAAATGAGGTCATAATCATTTCGGCACCATTTTCGATGGCTGCTTGATAGGCTGGTAAATAGTATTGCCTAAATTCTCTTTGTGACATATCTACTGTATTATAGTCTCTTCCTCCTTCAACTGCTCCATAAGCTGCAAAATGTTTAACACAGGATACCACATTTCCTAGTTTAGATATGTCTTCTCCTTGACAGGCTTCTACCATCACTTTTGCAAATACTTCTCCTAAATGTGGATCTTCTCCTCCAATTGATTCCATTACTCTTCCCCATCTAGCATCACGAACTAAATCCACCATAGGAGAAAAATTAACATTGGCTCCACTTGCTCCTGCTTCTTGCATGGATATTTTGGTACAATCATATACCACCTTTTCGTCCCAAGAACATCCTTGTGCAATTGGAATAGGAAATACAGTTCGATAACCATTTATCACGTCTGCCATAAATAAAAGTGGTATTTTTAATCTGTTTTTAGACAGATATTCATCTTGTATTTTCCTAATTTTCTCGCTTCCTACTATGTTTAAGATAGAGCCTACATTGTATAACATTTCTTTAGACAATTCTAAATTTTTCAAA
>CASUIT010000046.1 GCA_949455995.1 uncultured Clostridia bacterium | reverse complement strand
ATTAACGTCTATCATATCTTGAATACTATTCATAGCCGTAATCATAAGACCTTCGATTGGATGTTCGCTCATATCTTTTCACTCCTTTTTTATTTAAAACATAGATAACATTAATAATATGTCTCATTTTTATCTCGAATATACCTGAAAAATATATATTTACCAAATTTTGATTTTGATAAATTGGATGAACTATAAAAGTTTGGTTTTCTAATTTATTTATTTTTTTACGTAAAAAAATAGCAATTACTGTACTAATGACTGGAACAATAATAGCTGTTAGGCTTGAATTTTGAGTTCCTAGGTTAATAGATAAATTGATATTTTTGATAGAAAAATCTACTTTTTGAATAACTTCTCTTATTTCTTTTTTAAAGAAATTTTTCTTTTCTATTATCTGAAAATCTACTTTTTTTATTTTTTCTTTCCATTTTATTTTCTCTAATTTTGCTTTTGTTACATTGATTTTAAAAATAGGAAGGCATCCTAAGATATATAATTTTATTATTATTTTATAATCTTTGTTTATATGTCTTGCTGTTTGAGAGTTAAATTTAAAATTTTCAATCTGAATTTGTATTTTTGAAAAAATAAGTATTAGCATACATAGTAACATTATTATTAATATAAAAAGAAAAACCAATTGTATACCTCCTTGTTTATTAGGATGTATTATTAGTTTTTCCATTTTTTACTTATTTTAAACCTTATTTACTTATTTTTTAGATTTCTCTACTATAATGTCTCCAAATAATTCTTCTTGTTGTGTTTCTACCTTACTTTTTCTGGATAATTCTAGTAATCCAGAAAAAGCTGTCACTACCTCTTGTTTATTATGATGTTTGATACAAAAAAGTTTATTGAAAACAAATTTCTTTTGCTTTACTAAAATTTTAAACATTTCTTTTACTTTGTTTGCCACTGTATAGGTGTCTGTAATTGCTATTTTCTCTATATTTTTGGCATTTTGATTTAATTTTTCGTGATTTTTTTGTATTAATTTTTTATAAATTTCTGGGATTAGGTTTTTTTCATAATTGGTAGCTAATTCTTGTTTTGGTAGTTTAATTTCTTCTTGTATTTTAAAGTATCTTTTCGAAAATTTTAGATAATTTTCTTTGAATTGTTTACTAATTTCTTTGAATTTTTTGTATTCAATAATTCGACGTATTAATTCTTCTTGTGTTAATTCTTCTTCTTCGTTTTCTTGTTTTGGTAATAAATTTTTAGATTTTAAATATAACAAAGTGGATGCCATTACTAAAAATTCGCTGGCTATTTCTAAGTTTAACTTTTCTTGCTCTTTTAAATAATTGATGTATTGATCTGTGATTTCACTTAAATTAATGTCATATATATTCATCTTGTTTTTGTCAATTAAATGGCATAACAAATCTAATGGTCCCTCAAAATTATCTATTTTGATTGCATATTTTTTTGTTTCTAATGTTAAAATTGCCACGTTTCTTCTCCTTTTTTTGTATTTTGCATTACTTTATTTATATTTTCTAATTTATATCCTTTTTTTATTAAGTAGCTTTTTATGGCTTGTTGTTCCATATTTACCGATTTTTTTTCTATTAGATTTTGGGCTGATTTTATTTCATATTGTTCTAATTCTTCTTTATTTTTTTCTATATAGTCTTCTATGTCGTTTTTGCTTAATCCTTTTGCTATTAATTTGTATTGTATTTCCTTTAGTGATAGATTTTTTAATACCATAAAGTTATGAATTGTTTTTTCGATCCATTCTTGATCATTGATGTAGTTTGCCTCTTTTAGATATTGGATGATATCTTCTAACATGTTTTCATTTATGGTTGTTGAGAATTTTTTTCGTATTTCTTGCTCTGTTCTTTTTTGATATAGTATATATTTTAGTACTTTTATTTTTTGTTTATCAAATTCTTCTGCTGTGTACATTTTTACCCTCTTTTTTATTTATTCTTCTTTTTCATTATCTTCTGTTTGTTCTTCTCCTAAGCTTTGTTCAAATGCTTTTGCAAAGTTTTCTCTTACTTTGGTTTCTATTTGTTCTAATACTTCTGGATTTTCTTTTAAATATTTTTTGACATTTTCTCGACCTTGTCCTATTCTTTCGCCTTCATAACTGAACCACGAACCTGCTTTTTGTATGATTTCTAAATTAACTGCCATATCTAATATGTTTCCTTCTTTTGAAATTCCTTCTCCATAGACTACATCAAATTCTGCTTCTCTAAATGGTGGCGCTACTTTATTTTTTACTACTTTGACACGTACTCTGCTCCCTTTGAATTCTCCATCTTGTTTTATGTTTTCGGCTTTTCTAATATCCATTCTGACAGAAGCATAAAATTTTAATGCTCTACCTCCTGTTGTTGTTTCTGGATTTCCAAACATGACACCAATTTTTTCTCTTAGTTGGTTGATAAATATTAATACGGTTTTAGATTTATTGATAGCTCCTGCCAATTTTCTTAGTGCTTGTGACATTAATCTTGCTTGAAGTCCCATATGAGAGTCTCCCATGTCTCCATCTATTTCTGCTTTTGGAACTAATGCCGCAACAGAGTCTACTACGATAACGTCTAATGCTCCACTTCTTACTAGGCTTTCTGTAATTTCTAAGGCTTGTTCTCCTGTGTCTGGCTGGGATACTATTAGATTGTCTATATCTACTCCTAGTTTTTTTGCATATACTGGATCTAATGCATGTTCTGCATCAATAAAAGCTGCTTCTCCTCCCTCTTTTTGGGCTTCTGCTACAATATGTAATGCTAGTGTTGTTTTTCCAGAAGATTCTGGACCATATACTTCTATGATTCTTCCTCTTGGAACTCCTCCTATTCCTAATGCAATGTCAAGACTTAGTGCTCCTGTTGGTATTGCTTCTATTTCCATTGCTTTGAATTCTCCTAGTTTCATAACAGATCCTTTTCCAAATTGTTTTTCAATTTGACTCATTGCCATTTCTAATGCTTTTTTCTTTTCTGTATTTTCTTCCATCATTTTTCCTCCCTTTTTTGAACTTTTGTTTGATGTTCTTATTATATACCAAATTTTTGTTTTGTCAATAGTTTTTTATATTTTTATTTGTACCATCCTTCTATTCCATAAAATTGGTAAAACCAATTTGGCGTAATTTCTCCTACTAGCCCTGAATTATATGCTACTATATATCTGTTGTTGTATAGACTAATATAGGGAATTTCTGTTTTATATATTTCAGATAATCGGACGTATTTTTCTTTTAGAATATTTTCGTCTGTTGTGTTTTTTACTTCTTCCATTATATTTTGTATTTCTTCATTTGTATATCCTGCTCTATTTTGCTCGCCAAAAAAAGTAGTTAGATCTGGACTAGGAGAAAGTGTCATACTACATAATGCTATGTCATAATTTTTGGTATTTATATTATTGTTATATGCTTCGTCTGCTGCTTGTATTATATTAATTCTAATTCCTTGATTTTCTAATTGTTGCTTTATATTTTCTGCTACTGCTATTTTAGATGTATCACTGGCTCTTACTAATAGATTTAATGCTAATTTTTGTGTTTTGTAATTTTCTGTTTTTTGCCAATATTGTGATTTATAGCTCCATCCATTTTCTGTTAAGATTTGTTTTGCTTGTTCTAAATTGTAACCACTACTTGCATCTTGCCCTTGTGATAGCCAATTGCCATAATCTAATGGAAAACTACTTGTATAACATTTATTATGAAAGATGCTTGATACTATATTTTCTTTATCAATAGAATAAGTAATGGCTTTTCTTACTTCTTGTTTTGCTAAGAAATAATTTTGGGTATTTAGTGCTAAAAAAGTATGTTCTCTTCCTTTTAATTCTTTTGAACTATATCCAATGGTTCCTATGTATTCTTGCAAATTATCATTTGTTGTTGAGATTAAGTCAATATTTCCTATTTTAAAGCTATTGTATAATTCTCCAATGGAAGAATATAAATTAATCGTAATTTTTTCAATTGTTAAATTTGTTTCTTTATTCCACCATCCTGCATTTTTTTCTAATGTAATATAGGATGGTTGCACTTCTACAATTTTATATTTTCCTGTTCCAACTGGTTCACTATTTTTAGGTGTGTTTACAAAGTCTTCTGCTTCATAATAGTCTTTTGATAAAATAGGAAAGGTTAATTGATATTCAAAAAATGGTACTTCTCTATCTAAATTGATTTTAATCGTGTAATCATCTATAATGTCTACTCCTATTACATATTGTACATTATAGGAGTATATGGATGCTATTTCTTTTAGACGATCGATGGTAAATCTAACATCTTCTGATGTAAATCTTTGCCCATCTGTCCATTTTGCATTTTCTCTTAGTTTTATTAAGTAAGAATTATCACTTTGTTTGGCCCATTCTTTTGCTAAACATTCTTCTATTTTATAGTCTTTGTTTAGGGTAACTAATGGTTCATATATTAACTTTGAAATATCTTGTACATTTTTATTGTTACTTAGTATTGGATTGATGGAATCTAAACTGGCAATTCCTAATTTTAGTTCTGTATTTTTTTCTTCTTGACTGCTAACATGTTCTAATTCTTGCTTTTTTTCTTCTTCATCTTTTCTGATAATGAAAATGGCAATTAATAAAATTATAATGATAAATATGATAAAAATATATTTTATCCAATTTGATTTCATATTCCACCTCTATTCTTTTGCTATCATATCTTAAATTGAATTAATTTTCAAGATGTTTTCTGGATTTTTACGAAATTTCAAATAGGAACTAAAAAATTATAATACAAAACGGATTGCTTTATTACAATCCGCCCCCTCTATTTTTTATTTTATGTTCTTGATTCAACAATTAGTTTAATACCTGTTCTGTCTTCTCCCTCTACTTCCACTTCTGCAAATGCTGGTATACAAACTAAGTCTACTCCTGCTGGTGCAACAAACCCTCTTGCTATTGCCACTGCTTTTACTGCCTGATTTAATGCTCCTGCTCCAATTGCTTGCATTTCTGCTTTACTTGATTCTTTTACTAATCCAGCTATTGCTCCTGCTACTGAATTAGGATTTGATTTTGATGAAATTTTTAAAATTTCCATTTTCTTTTGCCTCCTAAAATTTTATTTTTTGTTGCAACTATTAACGATTTATATTTTACATTATTTGGAAATGTTTGTAAAGTGTTTTTGAAAAATTTTTATTTATTTTCACCGCATCTTTTTCTTTATTTCGACATTATCTCTTAATGGTTATAAGGTTAGTCTTTTTATGTTTTTTACTTTATTGTTATCATC
Source organism: uncultured Clostridia bacterium (assembly GCA_949455995.1). GTDB lineage: Bacteria > Bacillota > Clostridia > TANB77 > CAG-508 > CAG-269. The sequence goes on along the minus strand of CASUIT010000046.1, from coordinate 6,324 downwards.
AATATGGAATATTACACTATTTAACATACATTCTCCTGTTGCTATTTTATACTTTTCTGGTAAGGTTGTTTCAAATCTTTTGATAGAGGCTGATATATCCATTCCTATCACAGAATTTTTGGGTCCTGTCATTCCAATATCTGTGATATAACCAGTTCCTTTTGGTAAGATTTTCTCGTCTGCTGTTTGTACATGTGTGTGTGTTCCATATACTGCTGTTACCTTTCCGTCTAAATAATATCCCATTGCAATTTTTTCTGCAGTTGCTTCTGCATGAAAGTCAACTATTATAATATCTGCTTTATTTTGTATGTTTTCTACTAATTCTTTGGCTATGATGAAAGGATTTTCAGAAAGTACATTTATATCTACTCTGCCTATTAAATTGATTACTGCAATTTTTTTGTTGTGACAATTATAAATATGATAGCCTTTTCCAACTACTCCTTTGGGATAGTTTGCTGGTCTAATTATTTTTTCATGATCGATGAATTTGAAAATGTCTTTTTTTCCCCAAGTATGATTTCCCATTGTGATGACATCTATGTTTAATGCTAATATGTCATTGAAGTTTGTTTGTGTTAATCCCATTCCTTCTGCTGCATTTTCTCCATTTACTATGATAAAGTCTATTTGTTCTTCCTTTTTTATGGTTGGTAATTTCTTTTTTAATTCTTGTATTCCACTATTTCCAATTAAATCTCCTACCGCTAAAATTTTCATTTAACTTTCCTTCCTTTTTATGATTTTTTTTATCATACTATAATTACCAAAATAAAGCAAGACAAAAATAGTTTTTAATTTTTTAGAGCTTGGCTTACCTTTTGGATAGGGTAAATGTTTTGCTTACATTTCAAAGGAATTCTTGTAGGATATAATTATAAGTTTAGCAATATTTCTTCGTTTTTTTTATAATTAGGTTGATAATTTTTTAACATTTTAAAAAATGCTTTTGTGTGGTTTTTATGTTTTAGATGACAGTATTGATGTAGTACAATGTAATCAATTACTTCTCTATTGTATTTTACCACTTCTGGATGAATGGTAATTTTATTTTTTTCGCATTTTCCCAATGTCTCCATTTTTTTTATTTCATATTCTTCTGGTGCAAATCCAAGCATAATTCTTGTTTTTTCCATTGCTCTTTCTATTTCTACTTTAGCAATTTGCTCATACATTTTGTCTATGGCTAAGTCTAACATTTTTTTATGTTCTATTTTTTTATATTTGTTGGGAAGTACAATTATTATTGTTTTATTTTCTACGTTTAATTCTGTTATTTTTATATTTTTATAGATTATTTTTACTTTATATTTTATTCCTAGCACTGGGACTGGATGCCTTTGTATAGTATAATTTACCTCTGTTTTTATTTTCTTTTTTCTTTTTACTAGGTTCATTTTTTCCTCCTTATTTTTTTGTTTTATCAAATTTTCGTTCTTCGAAATATTGTTCGCTTTATTGTTTCTATTTTATCTTGTATTTTATTTTTTGTCAATAGTTTTTTTTATTTTCTATTTCTTTTTTTTATTTTTTATAATATAATTTCTATAATACTATAAATGTAAATACATTTATAAAATAGACTTCGTTTTTAAAGGAGTGAAACAATGAAAAAAACTTTATTCAAAGGCTGTGGTACAGCCATTAGTACACCTTTTGATGAAAATGGTGTTAATTTAAAAGAATTTGAAAAATTAGTAGAAGATCAAATTCAAAACAAAGTAGATGCCATTATCGTTTGTGGAACAACAGGAGAAGCTTCTACTATGACAAAAGAAGAAAAAATAGCAACTATTGAATGTGCTATCAAAACTTCTCATGGAAGGATTCCTATTATTGCAGGTACTGGAGGAAATAATACGCAACAAGTAATTGAATATTCCAAAGAGATTGAAAGTTTAGGCGTAGATGGACTTTTAATTGTTACACCTTATTACAATAAATGTACACAAGATGGTTTAATTAAGCACTATGAAGAAATTTCTAAAAATGTATTTCTTCCTATTATTCTTTATAATGTTCCTAGTAGGACAGGTGTTAATATAGAACCTATCACTTGCCAAAAACTTTCTAATATTGAAAATATTGTAGCAATTAAAGAAGCAAGTGGTAATTTATCACAAGTTGCTCAAATTGCTCATTTATGTGGCGAAAATTTAGCTATTTATTCTGGAAATGATGATCAAGTGCTACCCATCCTTTCTCTTGGTGGAATTGGTGTTATTTCTGTTTTATCAAATGTATTACCTAAATATACTCATGATATAGTTCAAAATTTTTTAGATGGAAACATTAATATAGCAACGAAAATGCAATTAGACGCCATTGATTTAATAAAAGCTTTGTTTTGTGAGGTAAATCCAATTCCTGTAAAGGCTGCTTTAAATATGTTAGGATATGATTATGGAATTCCTAGATTACCTTTAACACAAATAAGTACACCAAAAGAAATCTTATTAAAAAATGAATTATCAAAATTTATCCCTATTCAATAAAATAATGAAACGTAGAAAGGATTAAAAAATATGTTAGAAGTTATGGTAAATGGATGCAATGGAAAAATGGGACAAATCGTTTGTGATTTGGTACAACAAAATGAAAATTTTGTATTAAAATGTGGATTTGATCGAACTATTACTGGAGAATTTGCCTTTAGTGTATTTAATCAAACAAAAGATATTATAGAAAGTCCAGATGTGATTATTGATTTTTCAGTTCCTGCTGCTACTCTTTTGATTTTAGAATATGCTGCAAAAAATCACATACCTATTGTAATTGCTACTACTGGTTTTTCTGATGAGGAAGAAAAAATTATTGAAACCTATAGCAAACAAATTCCAATTTTTAAATCTGCTAATATGTCTTATGATATCATGATTATGAAAAAATTATTACAGTGGCTTGCTCCCCTACTAAAAGATACTGATATTGAAATAACAGAAACACATCATAATCGAAAAATAGACAGTCCTAGTGGAACAGCACAAATGCTTGCAAATAGTATAAATGATACCCTTGGTAATCATTTATATTGTCAATATAATAGACATAACGAACGCAAAAAAAGAGACAAAAATGAAATTGGCATAAATTCTATTAGAGGTGGAAATATTGTTGGAGAACATGTTGTTCAATTTTTTGGAGAATTTGAAACTTTTGAATTAAAACATACTTCTTATTCAAGAAAAGTTTTTGCAGAAGGAGCCCTAAAAGCAGCCAAATTCCTTGTAAATCAATCAAATGGTCTTTATTGTATGGAAGATATGTTTCAACTTTAAACAAGAAAAGTGAAAATTAAAATTTTCACTTTTCTTGTTTTTTCTATTTCTCTTCTCCTTTTGGTTTTACTTCTTCTACTACTTCTTCTTTTACGGTATCAACTGTTTCTTGAACAGTAACTTCTTGTGTTTCTATTGCAGGTGCTTCTTCTTGTGCTGTTTCAACACTAGCTACTTCTTGAGTCTGTGTTTCTTCTTGTGCTAATTCTTCTTTCAAAATAATTTCTTTGTCTTCAATTCTAGCTCCTATTAACTCTTTTGTTTTTGCAGCTTTACCAACTCTGTTTCTTAAATAGAATAGTCTTGCTCTTCTTGCTTTACCTACTCTTACTAATTCTACTTTTTCTACTAGTGGTGAATGTACTAAAAATGTTTTTTCAACACCTACTCCGTAAGAAATCTTTCTAACTGTAAATGTTTGGTTTACGCCTCCTCCTTGTACTTTTATGATTATTCCTTCAAATACTTGGATTCTTTCTTTGTTTCCTTCTTTTATTCTTACGTGTACTTTTACAGTATTACCAACTTTTAATTCTGGTATTTTACTTTTTAATTGCTCATGTTCAATAGATTTTATAATATCCATTTTAGAATTCCCTCCTTTTTGATTTGTTTACTTTTCTAATAAATCTGGTCTTTTCTTTTTTGTTATTTCTAAAGACTTTTCTTTTCGCCATTTTTGTATTTTTTCATGATGTCCTGATAATAAGATTTCTGGAACAGTTTCCCCTTCAAATATTTCTGGTCTTGTGTATTGTGGATATTCCAAAAGTCCATTTGAAAAACTTTCTTCTTGGATGGATCTTTTTTTTAATACACCTTCTATATACCTGCTAACACTATCAATTAAAACCATTGCTGGGATTTCTCCACCAGTTAATACATAGTCTCCAATTGAGATTTCTTCTTCTACAATTTTATCTAATACTCTTTGGTCAATTCCTTCATAATGTCCACAAAGTATAATAAGATGTTCTTCTTTGCTCAAATCCTCTACTTTTTTTTGGTTTAATGTTTTTCCCTGTGGTGACATATAAATGACTTTTGCCTTTTCTTTTTTTACTGATTGATAAGCTCTGTAAACAACATCTGGCATCATTACCATTCCTGCACCACCACCATAAGGTGTGTCATCTACTTTTTTATGTTTGTTTTGTGAAAAATCTCTTATATTAACCACATTTAAATTAATTTGTTCTTTTCCGTATAGCTTTTCCAATAATACTTTGTTTTAATGGTTCAAACATTTCTGGGAAAAGAGTTAAAACATCAAATTCCATGTTACTCCTTTTATCGTTTGGTTTTACATTAAACCTTTTATTAAATGAACGGTTATTTTTCCTTTTTCTAAATCTATGTCTTTTAATACTTCGTCTATTCCTGGTAAAAGTATTTGTTTTCCTAGTTCATTTTTTACAACATATATATCATTACTTCCTGTATTAAAAATATCTTCTACTTTTCCTAATAATTCACCTTTGTCTGTATAAACTTCTAAGCCTAATAAATCTACTATGTAGTAAACGCCTTCTTCTAATGGCTCTTCTTTTTGTCTATCTACTAATAAATAACTTTGACGTAAGTGTTCTGCTTCTTCTATGGTATTGATACCTTTTAGTTTCATTAATACCATATTTTTATGATATTTTATTTCTTCAATTTCATATTCTTTTTCTTTTTGGTTGTTTTTGATATATATAGTTTGTAATTTTTCAAATCTTTTGATATCATCTGTGAAAGGTTTGATTTTTATCATTCCTTTTATTCCAAATGTATTTACAATTTGACCAATTTCAAGATATTTTGTCATTTTGTTTACTCCATTATCCAATAAATTCCACAGAAACTCTTTTTTGTTCCTTTGTAGCTACGGCTTTCATTACAGTTCGAATAGATTTGGCAATTCTTCCTTGTTTTCCTATTAATTTACCCATGTCTTCATCTGCAACTTTTACTTCAAAAACAACGGATTTTTCCCCTTCTAATTCCTTGACTTCAACCGTTTCTTTATTGTCTACTAAATTTAAAACAATTGTTTCTAAGATTTCTTTCATTTTTTCCTCCGTTTTTTACTTCGTTTTATGCTTTTTCGATTAATGCTTTTACTGTATCTGTTGGTTTTGCACCATTTTTGATCCATTTTTCTACTTTTTGTTTGTCTAATATAATAGTTGCTGGTTGTGTCATTGGATCATAGGTTCCTAGTTGTTCGATAATTTTACCATCTCTTGGACTTCTTGAGTCTGCTACTACGATATGATAAAATGGTGCTTTTTTCTTTCCTTGTCTTTGTAATCTGATTTTTACCATCTTTTTCACCTCCATGATTTTGTTTATATAAAAAAGTTAATAACATATTTATATTTTAAAATTTTTTAAAGCATTTGGATCCATTCCCTTTAATAGTTTTTTCATACTTCCTTTGTCATTTTGCATTTTTTTCATCATCTTTTGGGTCATTTCAAATGATTTAATAAATTTATTAATATCTTGCACTGTTGTTCCACTTCCCTTTGCTATACGTTGTCTACGACTGGCATTTAATAGTTTGGTGTCTTTTTTTTCTTTTTTCGTCATTGAACAAATAATTGCTTCTATTTTTATAAATTCTTTATCATCTACTTTTAAGTCTTTTATTTGGTTCATTCCTGGTATCATTTTTAATAGCGAAGAAAAGGATCCCATTTTTTTTACTTGTCTTAGTTGTACTAGATAATCATCTAAGTCTAGTTCTTTTTTCTTAAATTGTTTTTCTAATTTTTGCGCCTCTTCTAAGTCAAAGGTTTCTTCTGCTTTTTCAATAACGGATAAAATGTCTCCCATTCCTAAAATTCTTCCTGTCATTCTATCTGGGTGGAATACCTCTAAGTCACTTAGCTTTTCTCCTGTTGCTGCAAATTTAATAGGTTTTCCTGTTACTTTTTTTACAGATAGTGCTGCTCCACCTCTTGTATCACCATCTAATTTGGTTAATACTACTCCGTCTATTTCTAATACTTCATTGAATTTTTCTGCTACATTGACAGCATCTTGACCTGTCATA
>CASUIT010000045.1 GCA_949455995.1 uncultured Clostridia bacterium | reverse complement strand
AAATGAAAAAGATAAAATTTATACCATTGGAAGCTCCTATCAACCAAATGAAGAACAAACTACACTATATGCCATTTGGGCAGAAGATACGTTAACCATAACATTTGATAAAAATACAGGAGAAGGACAAATGGAACCTGTGTTAGTAGCTTCTGGAAAAACAACAACCTTACCCAATAATACCTTTACTAAATATGGTTATTGTTTAAAAGAATGGAATACTAAAATAGAAGGAGATGGAACAAGCTATACGGATAGAGGAGAAATAAAAATTAGCCAAGATACTACTCTTTATGCAATTTGGGAAGAAGTAATCTCTGTAAGTTTAAATGTTACCAATAATAAATTTACAGAAACGACTAAAATAACTTTAGGAGGTTCTGCCATTGCACATGGTATACAAAAAGTAGAACTAAAAGTAGAAAATCTTGTTTTATATACAGAAGAAGTAAATGGAGATTTCCATTATAGTAAATCGAATTTAGGATTAAATAATTTAAACCAAACGGCATTAGAGAATTTAGATTTTTATGATATTACCTTGCAGTTCTCTATTACAAGTACAACAGGACAAATTGGAACAACAAGTGTCTCTATAAAAAATTATACAGCTTACTAATATTGAACGTGTTGATCATTATATACCAATCGGATATTGGACAGTTGTTCTAAAGGAAGGACCCTATTTTGGAGGAATCTATGATGGAAAAAATTATTCTATTACCATTTCTTCGACAAATGATCTTGATGATAATAAATTTGGAAGTGATGGCATATTTGGATATGTTAAAGATGGAACAATAAAAAATTTAATAGCAAACCGTATTCAAATTCATCTTGGAGTTAAAAATTATTGTGGAGGAATTGTTGGTCATTTTAGTGGATCCTCTAGTATTTCAAAATGCTCAAACAAAAGTAATGTTATAGTAGGTAGCCGTTATGTAGGAGGCATCGTAGGATCTTGCGAAGGAAATATTGAAAAATGTTTTAATGTTGGTACCATAAAAGCTACTAAATATAATGCTAACAACAATTCTGCTGTTGGAGGAATTGCTGGAACCTTTGGACTAGATAAAACTGTAAAAATGTCTGACTGTTATAATCTAGGAAATGTAAGTGGAGCTGGAAAATATGCTGGTGGGATAGTTGGAACATGTAGAAAACTAGCTACCGATGGACAATTTGTACGAACTTTAGAAAGATGCTATAGTATAGGAAATATAACCTCTAGTATGAGTGGCACAAATATAGGAACTTTAATAGGTTGGGCATCTTATACCAATTTGAATCTTTGTTTTTCGGATGATTCTGGTCCTTTAATACTACAAGAAGAAGCAGGAAGTATCACAAAAAAAGACTGTGCAAAATATGCTAAAAGTTATTTTTCAAAATCTGCTACAGACTCCTCTTCTGTTATATATAAATTAAATAGTGGCACACAAAAAAATTGGTTACAAAATGCTAATATTAATGGTGGATATCCTTATTTAAAAGATAATGTCCCACAATAATAAAATAAATAATTCATACTTGTAATCTAAGATAAAAAACATACTATAAAATTATAAAAATTTATAGTATGTTTTTTAGTTAATAGTAGTAATTCTTTTATCCTCTCCTTCTACAACATCCACAACTATTGATGTTATTATTTTGATTATTATTGTTTGAATTTGGTATTATGTTGACATTTGCGCTTAATCCATCTGAATTTGTAATTTGATAATTACATCCACAATTATTAGGTACCTCATTTTCGCAATTGCAATTATTTAATGCAATAAAATTATTATTACAATTACCTGTTGTATGTTTTAATCTGCCTATTAGACATATAATAGTTGCCGTAATAAAGCTAATAATGGCATATACAATAGCAACAATTAAAAAATTTAAATTATTTACAATAAAAGTAACAATTAAAAAAATAGAAAATATGATAGCTGCTACTAATGGCGGACATTTTAATATTTTTTGTAATGCTATTGAAATTACAATAACTGCAATTGGCAAAGCAAAAAATATAAGTAAATTGTTCATAATTTTTCTCCTTTTCCTTTTTACTATATTTTATGCTATTTTTTTTACATTGCTACAATGATTATCTTTTAGTTTCTGTTTTCTTATTGATATTCTACTTTTACCAAATACAATCCTTGAGGAGGTAATGTTTTTCCAGCTCTTTTTCTATCTTTTGCTTGGATAATATCGAAAACTTCTTGTGGTTTTATAGCTCCTGTTCCAACTTCTACTAAGGTTCCGACAAATAATTCTAACCATATTGTATAAAAATCCATTTCCTGTTAATTCTATCCATATCCTATCATTTTCTTTTGCTAAAACTTGTGCTTGATAAATTGTTCGAATACTACTTTTAGAACTTGTTCCACTTGCTCTAAAAGCTTTAAAATCATGTTCTCCTTCAAAATATTGTATTGCTTGTTTCATTTTATTCATATCTAATTTTACAGGAATATGCGTTTCTAGGTTTCGATAAATAGCTGTTCCTATTTTTGAATTATTGATTATATATCGATATGTTTTTCTTTTACAAGATAGTCTACTATGAAAATTCGCCTCTACTTCTTCTGCTGTCTTTATGACAATAGATTTTTTTAAATGGCTATTTATGGCTATTGCAAATTTCTCAATGGGAATATTTGAGTTTGTTTTAAAATTGGCTACTTGACCGAAGTGCATGTACTCCACTATCTGTTCTTCCTGATGCCATTAGTTCAACTTTTTCTTTTGTTATTTGTTCAATGGCTTTTTCTATGCTTCCTTGTATATTTAATTTATTGGGTTGCTTTTGCCAACCGGTTAAATTCTTTTCCATCGTATTCAATTATTAACTTTATATTTCTCATATTTTACCTCTATCATAAAACGAAGTCGCTTATTTTAGCGACTTTATTGTTTTTTATCTTTTTTTATTTTTATATTTTTTAACCTCTCTTTTTTCTCTACAGTAAATCTTTTTGTTACTATGTTACTAATTAATATTTTCTTTAATACATCTTCTCTTACATCTGCAATTAAAGTTCCATCTTTTGCTACTGACATTTTGCCTGTTTCTTCTGAAACAATTACTACGATACTATCTGATTCTTTTGATATTCCTATGGCTGCTCGATGTCTTGTTCCTAATTCTTTTGCTATGTCTTTATCATCTGCCAATGGCAATACACAAGCAGCTGAGGCAATTTTATTTCCTGAAATAACCACTGCTCCATCATGTAATGGTGTTTTTGGCTCAAATATGTTGACTAATAATTGTGGCGAAACTTCTGCATTCATTGGTATTCCTGTATCTATAATATCTTGTATTTTTATGTCCCTTTCAAATACGATTAATGCTCCTGTTTTGGTTTTGGAAAGTTCTGTGGCTGCTATTACTACTTTATATATGTCTTCTTTTGTTTTGGTAGAAATGTCTTTATCAATACCAAAAAATTTTGTTAGTTTGTTAGTTCCCAATTGTTCTAGTCCTCTTCTTAGTTCAGGTTGGAAAATTACAATAATAGCAATAACTCCTAAATTCATAATACCTGTTAATATCCAGTTTAAAATTTTTAAGTTTAATACACCACTAATACAGGTTGCTACAATTAAAAGGGCTATTCCTTTAATTAGTTGCCACGCTCTAGAACCTCTTACTATTTTAAAAAAACAGTATACTAAAAATATGACAATAGCTAGATCTAATATAAATGTTACTAGTTCAAATGGATTTTCTTGTAGCGATTTTATGTATGACATGATGTTTTCTTTATAAAAACTTTCCCAATTCATTCCTAAATTTATTACCATGAATTTTTGTTTTCCTTTCTTTTTTACTACTTTTATTATCCCATTAGTGCATAAATAAGTGTTACTCCTGTTCCTGCTAGCATTAAAAGTGCTAAAATTCCTGCCATTATTTTAACAAATACTTGCCCTTTTTCTTGTTTTTTTATTATTTTCTTTTTCATTTTCTTTCGTCCTTTCCTTTTATCTATACTTTTATTATATCATATCTTGTCAAATTTTCAATTATTTTATGCTAAATTCCAAAATTTGTTGTTGTTCTTTTTTATTCTTGCTATTTTGATATATGTTGTTAACTTACTTTTATCTCCTTGTTCTAAAAACAAAAAATATAGTAATTCTATGGTATCGCCTAAGTTATTCTATTACTTTTTTTATTTGTTCTATTGAAATTGGTCCTGGACGTAAAATTTTTATTTCTTCTAATGTGCTATCTATTATTGTACTTCCTTCTCCAAAAACTACTTTACCTTCCATCATTCCATCTAAACTAGGACATGCTTTTTCTATTTCATCTAAATTAGCACATGTAGGTTCTCCACTTTGATTAGCACTTGTCATAAAAATTGGTGTTTTAATCTTTCTAATTAAATCCTCTAATACTTTTGAAGTAGCCATTCTAACTGCAATAGTTGTATTTCCATTATTAACATAAGCAGGTATTTCTAATCTTTTTTTTAAAATTAAAGTAATAGGTCCTGGCATAAATGCATGAATTAACTTTTCAACTCTTTTGTCTACTATGGCAATACTTTTTATCTGTTCTTCATCTGCACACATGATAGGAAATAATTTATTAATTGGACGTTTCTTAACTTCCACTAAGTTATGATATGCCTTTATTGAGTTGATTCGAGCACATATACCATAAATTGTGTCAGTAGGAACGCTAATTACACCATCTTTTTTAAGTATTTTTGCTAATTGGTCAATTTCATTTTGTTTATATCTTTTTATCATATATTATTCCCCTTTTCTTTTTTTGGTTTAGCAATCCCTCTACATTTTTTATAGCTGTTGTGATTTACAAATTTTAAAACTAGGCAAATAACATTCAACTATTTGGTAATAACCCCTAGTATTGTCTTCTCCTTTTCTAGTTTTTGTTCTGATATCTTTATTTCTTCTTCTAATTTTATTTTGACCTCTTTCAATTTTTCCTCATCATTTGCATGAATATAAGCTAGTACATCACCTATTTTTACTTGATTGGTTACTTTCTGATTTAATACAATTCCTACTTTCGCATCAATACTATCTTCTTTTTTTTCTCTTTTTGCTCCCAATATTCCTACTAATTCTCCAATTTTTTTACTATCTATTTGTTGGATATAACCATTCTTTTTACTATATATTGGTTCTATGTAACTTGCTTTTGGCATTTTTTTAAGATCGGTTAGATACCTTATGTCTCCTCCTTGATTTTCTACTAATTCTAAAAATTTATGATAGGCTTTCTTATTTTCTAAGTTTTCTAATAATCTTATTTTATTTTTTTCTATGTCTTCTCCTTTTTTAGCTAACTTAAGCATATAACTTCCCAGTTCTAATACAACTTGTTTTAAATCTTGTGGCATATCTCCTTTTAAAAATTTGACCGCTTCTATTACTTCTAATGAATTACCAATTGCATATCCTAAAGGTTCATTCATGTTTGTTATGATACAAATGGTTTGTCTATTAGCTAATTTTCCAATTTCAATCATTGTTTTTGACAATTGGGTTGCCTGTTCGATATCTTTCATAAAAGCACCTTTTCCAACAGTTACATCTAATACTATTTTTTGAGCACCACTTGCTATTTTTTTACTCATGATACTGGATGCTATTAGTGGTATACTTTCCACACAAGAAATACTATCTCGCAATGCATATAATTTTTTGTCTGCTGGTGCTAAATCTAGTGTTTGCGAAATCATACTAATACCAATCTTTTCTACATTTTTTATAAATTGGTTTATTTCGATTTGTGTTTGATAGCCTGGAATCGATTCTAGTTTATCTACGGTTCCTCCTGTAAATCCTAATCCTCTTCCAGACATTTTAGCTACTGGTACTCCTAATGAACTAACTAATGGCAACAAAATAAGTGATACTTTATCTCCTACTCCTCCTGTGGAATGTTTATCCACAATTATTTCTCCTAATGTGGATAAGTCTAATATTTTTCCTGAGTTTGCCATGGCTATTGTTAGATTGGTGGTTTCTTGATGATTCATACCATTTAAAAAAATTGCCATCAGTAGTGCTGCTACTTGATATTCTTTTATCTCTCCATTTGTATATCCTGTAACAAAATATTCAATTTCTTGCTTAGTTAATTCTTGCTTCTTTATTTTTTTTTCAATAATATCTGTAATTCTCATTTTTTCTCCTCACACAAAATTCTTGGTAAAGCTTGTTCTATGAATGGAACATATCCCAAATTTCTTGATAGCTTCTATATGTTTTGCTGTTCCATATCCTTTGTGTGTGATAAATCCATATTGTGGATAAATTTCATCCCACTCTCTCATAATTCTGTCTCTTGTTACCTTTGCTATAATAGAGGCTGCTGCTATGTTATAACATTTGGAATCTCCTTTTATAATGGAATCATATGGTATCCCTTTTGTATCAATGTGTGTTAGGGCATCTACGATAATTAAGTCTGGTTTTATGTCTAATTCTTCTACTACTTTGGTAACACCTCGCTTGGTTGCATTTAAAATATTAATTTTATCGATTTCTTCTTGCCCTATAATAGCGACAGAATAACTAATTGCTTCTTCTAATATTTTATTATATAATTTTTCTCTTTTCTTTTCTGAGACTTTTTTAGAATCGTTTATTCCTTCAATCATGGAATTTTCTGGCATAATAACTCCTGCTACTACAACTGGTCCTGCTAGTGGTCCTCTTCCTGCTTCGTCAATTCCACATATTTTTTGAAATCCTTTTTGGTATAGTTGTTTTTCCATCTCCTTTAGTTTGGTTAATCTTTCATTTTCATTTTCTTTCATTTTTGTCTCCTATTTTATCTTTACTGTTCTATTTTATCAATATCGGTTAGTGAATAACTACCTTTATATCCTAATGTGTTATAAATTTCTACCGTTTGGTCTGTTTCCTTAAATTGTATTAGATATCTTTCGTCTTTTGCTAATTGTATTTTATTTAATGCCCAACTTTCTTGTGCTTCTTGTGTTAACCAATAACATCCCTCTGTATTAGTTATTCCAAAATTTGCTGGTATTTCTTGTGCTTTTTCGAGTTTTGCTTCTTCTATATATACTTTTTGCCTAACTTCTTCCATTTTTGCTTCATCTGGATCTTTTCCCATTTTAAAGGCTACATCTTCAACATATTCTCTTCCTTTTGCTTGTATTAACAACATATTAGTTTTTAATGCCTCTAATTTTGCCATTTTTAGTGCTTCTTTTCCTGCATTTATTGAAATACCTGCTATAATTAATAATATTACTATGGTGATGACTAATGAAATTAAGGTAATTCCTTTACTTTGTTTTTTTATCTTCATTTTTAATCTCATCCTCTTCTTTTTTTATTTTTTATATTATATCTTTTTATCTAAATATTTTCAAGTACAAAGAAAAATTAGTATCAACTTTTATTTTTTAACTACTATTCACACAATTTTCACAAACGTATTGTATGATAAGTAGCATAATAGGTTATTATAATAATAAATATTTTTTTAGGAGGTCTAAACAAAATGGAAGAAAATGAAAAAAATCAAAATTTTAAGACGGTACAAAATCCAAATACATATAAAACCGTTTATAAAAACGAAACAACAAAAACATCTAAAGTTGGATTTGGAAAAAGCATACTATTGCCATTTTTTAGTGGTGTTGTTGGTTGTTGTGTTGTATTAGGTACTTGTTTTGGTATTCCCTCTATTCGTTCAAAAATATTAAATGAAAGTGGTACTAATATAAGTAACAATAGCACCATTCATACACAAGATAAAGGGTATGTCACTCAAACCTCACTTTCTAATTATTCTGATACTTCTGTATATGCTGCTAACAAAATTTTACCATCTATTGTAGGAATTGAAGTAGAATATAATGTAAATTCCTTAATATCTATGTTTGGCAGACAATCACAAACTAGTACAGCAACTGCTAGTGGATCTGGAATTATTATAAGTGACGATGGTTATATTTTAACCAATAATCATATTGTATCAAGTTCTTCTTCTGAATCTTACTATGAAGTTTCAGAAGCTACCAAAATGACAGTTACCCTATTTAATGATGAAACTAAATATGAAGCCAAAATTGTAGGAACAGATGAGCAAACCGATTTAGCAGTTATTAAAATTGAAAAATCTGGACTTTCCAAAGCAGAATTTGCTGATTCTGACAATATTAAAGTAGGAGAATTTTCTATGGCGGTTGGTAATCCATTAGGTATGCAAAGTAGTATTACATGTGGAGTAATTAGTGCTGTTAACCGTGAAGTTACCGATTCTGATGGAAAAAAATTCACATTAATCCAAACAGATGCAGCCATCAATTCTGGTAATAGTGGAGGTGCCTTAGTTAATAGCGAAGGAAAAGTCATTGGAATTAATACTTTAAAACTTTCTGGAACTGGAATTGAAGGAATGGGATTTGCTATTCCTATTAACTCAACTACAGATATTACATCTCAATTAATTCAATATAGCAAAGTTAAAAGACCTTATATTGGAATCTCTGGAATGGACTTAAATGAACAAACCGCCAAAGCTAATAATTTAGTAGTAGGAATTTATGTAAAATCAGTAGATGATTTTTCTGCTGGTGAAAAAGCAGGTATTAAAATTGGTGATGTTATTATTGAAGCAGATGGTAAAAAAATAACTTCGATGGATGAGTTAAATGAAATTAAAAATTCTCATAAAATTGGAGATGAAATGAAAATTAAAATTTCTCGTAATGGACAAGAAAAAGAATTAACCATCGCATTAGGTGAACAACCTTAATCTATCAATTCTTCACTTAGCTTTCACACAATGGACAAATTTTGCTGATAAAATATTTTCATAGTCAGAAATGATACTGACTTAAAATAAAAAACATCCCCTTTTATTTTCAAAAAGAAAACAAGTTTAAAATCTAAACTTGTTTTCTTTTTATATTACAATCAAATCCATTTCACTTGTAAATGTCTCATTTCCATAAGCATACACAACATATAAAGTATCACTAGTTAAATAAAATTCTTTTGAATTTTCTATTTGGTATTGGTTACTTTTTAAATCTCTATTATATATATTATACCCTAAACTTTTTAAGTCCTCTACTTGTTTTTGCTCTAAACTAATTTCCTCTTTAATTTTGGCTTGCATTTGATCTTTTTCTATATTTTCTATTCTTAATACTTCTTCTAATGTTATTTCTTTATTGTTTCTTAAATCATAATTATAGGTTTGTATGATTATTCTTTGTGCACTAGCTCCTTCTTTCAAATTCGAACGTATCATTAATGATAAAATACCATTTTGCACATTTGCTACATATTCTACTGTATACACTGTGTTTTGATTTTTGCTTTCTAATATACTATTTGTTTTATTTGTAAAATCTTCAATCTCTTTGTTGTATTGTTCTATTATTTTATTGTCAATGTTTATATATGGTATATGAACCTCTATGTCATAACTGTTTAGTTTGCTTTCTTTTTTCTCTGTTTTTGTGTATACAACTGGCTTTGTGCTTTCCTTTTTTTTATTGTCTAATCCTTGTTCTGTTTCTACTTCTATTCCATTTGTAAATATTTGGTCAAATCCTTCTTTGATTTCTACTATTTCTTCTTGTGTTTTTGTGCCAAATCTAGTTTCTGTTTTTATCCCTACTAATCTTTTTAAATCAATTCTAGCATAAAATTGAACATAAAAAGCAATGATTACAGATAGGATACATACTAATATGATTGTTATATAAACAGCTAATTGTTTTTTGCTAAATGTTTTTTCTTCTGGTAATACTACTTTCATTTTTCTCTTCCTTTTTTATTTTTCTTTATTATAGCATTTCTATTATTTTTTATCAATCATTTTTTACTATGTTTTTTAGGTTCAAGGTTACTGTTCCCTAATATAGAGGTATTTAAATTTAAAAACTAAAAAATTAGATTAAAACAATAGTAACAAAAGCCCCTATTTCTTTGGGGCTTTCAAAAGATCTTTCTTAAGGCTTAGGATAACTTTCTAAGCAGTTCTTTATTATTTCTAACTCTTCTTTACTAATGGAATTACATGTATCAATTTCATGTAATCCATTGGTTTCTGGATCTACTACAAATATTTCCTCCACCTGATACTCTTTGCCTTCACTTACAATTTGAAACATCTTATTCCTCCCTTCTTACTTATTTAAGTAAATGAAAGTTTCTACTAGACTTTTTATTATTATACTATATTTAACATAAAAAAACAATTATTAAGTTCTGAATTTTCGTTTAGACTTCTGGCAACTTAATTTTTGTGCCAAAAAGGGACGCCCCTTTTGGCACAAAATGATTTTCATCGTATATTGACTATTTTTCATTTTTGCGGTATGATATTATAGATAAAATTTATATAGAAATGAGGATTTTAAAGTATGTTATGTTCAGAATGTAATCAAAACCCAGCGATACTTTTTTATAAAAAAATAGAAGATGGAAAAGAAGCCATGGAAGGATATTGTTATGACTGTGCTAAGAAAAAAGGGATTAATCCAAATGAAGTACTTTCTAAACAAAATGATATCTTGTCTCAAGATAAAGTCAACCTTTCAGATATGACAAAACAGTTTGAAAGTATTTTTAAAGATTTAGCAGAAAATATTAATCTAGAGGATATAGAAAATATAGAAGGTGCTATTACTTTTGAAAATACGGATCCTAATAATACGTCTGATGAAAATGCACCAAAAATTGCAGGGGCTGCTATTCCTATAGGCTCTATCTTTTCTAATATGTTTAATGGTTCTAACCATAAAGAGAAAGAAGAACATGCCGAAACTAGTAATGGCAGAAAAAAAGTAAAAGTAGAAAAAAAGAAAAACCCAAAACAAAATAAAAGAAAAAAATTTTTAGATACTTATGGAACTAATTTAACGGTTAAAGCTAAAAATAATGAACTAGATCTTGTGATTGGTAGAGATAAAGAAATACAAAGAATTGTTCAAATTTTAAATAGACGTTCTAAAAATAATCCTTGTTTAATTGGAGAACCTGGAGTTGGAAAAACAGCAATTAGTCAAGGTCTTGCCATAAAAATTGCCAACCAAAATGTTCCTGCTAAATTGTTAAATAAAGAAGTTTACCTATTAGATATGACATCTGTAATTGCTGGTACACAATTTAGAGGTCAATTTGAATCTAGAATGAAAGGAATCATCGATGAATGTAAAGAATATGGAAATATTATTTTAGTAATCGATGAAATTCATAATATTATTGGCGCTGGTGATGGAGAACATTCTATGAATGCTGCAAATATCTTAAAACCAGCTCTATCCAATGGAGAACTTCAACTAATTGGTACTACTACTTTAAAAGAATATAGAAAATATATTGAAAAAGATTCTGCCTTAGAAAGAAGATTTCAACAAGTACTTGTGGAAGAACCAAATGTAGATGACTCCATTGGCATTTTAGAAGGGATTAAAAAATATTATGAAGAATATCACAAAGTAAAAATATCTTCTGATGTTATTCGTCAAGCAGTTATTATGTCTGAAAAATATATCCATGATCGCTTTTTACCAGACAAAGCTATTGACATTTTAGATGAAGCTTGTTCAAGAATCAATTTAGAAAACAAAGAACTATATCAACTAGAAATGTTAAAACAAGAACTATCCCATGTGCAAGCAGAAAAAGAAGAAGTCGTTGCTGCTGATTCTACAGAAGACTACCAAAAAGCAGCTGATTTAAAAACTCGTGAATGCCAATTAATAGAGGCAATTGATAAACTAAATAATAAAATGAAATTAAAACAAATAACCATTCAAGACATAGCCAATGTCATTGAAAGCTGGACAAAAATACCTGTCAAAAAAATAACAGAAACAGAAACTAAAAAACTATTAAACTTAGAAACCAATCTTCACAAAAGAATCATTGGCCAAGAAGAAGCTATTAGCAGTGTAGCAAGAGCTATACGAAGAAATCGTGCTGGTCTACAAAATGCAAAACGTCCACCTTCTTTTATCTTTGTAGGTCCTACAGGAGTTGGAAAAACAGAACTTGCTAAATCATTAGCCTACGAAATGTTTGGAAATGAGGATGCCATTATTAGAATTGACATGTCTGAATATATGGAAAGTCACTCTACTTCTAAACTAATTGGAGCACCTCCTGGATATGTTGGATATGATGATGCTGGTCAATTAACTGATAAAGTAAAAAGAAAACCATATTCTATTATTTTATTAGACGAAATTGAAAAAGCACATCCAGATGTATTTAACATTTTACTTCAAGTTCTAGATGATGGAAAATTAACAGATAGTCAAGGAAACGCTGTTAGTTTTGCCAATACCATTATTATTATGACTTCAAATGCTGGTTCTAATTTAAACAACAAT
>CASUIT010000044.1 GCA_949455995.1 uncultured Clostridia bacterium | reverse complement strand
AAAGCTATTAATGTAATTCCTTTGTTATATATTTTTTTCATTTTAATATTTCCTCTCTTTCTTTTGTTACTATTTAAGAAGTAATATACGAATTTATTTCTTATCTTATTGGTTATTTTTTATTATTATATTTTTGTCTTGGTTTTTATGTCAATATCTTTATACTTATTTTTAAACCTTTATTACCCAATAGCTTACTATTCAAAGTTTATATATTTCTTAATTAAAATATACTAGATAAGAAAGTTATTTTTTCCTATACAACAAGAAAAAACTAAGTTTATTACTTAATTTTTTAAAAATATACATTTCCTCCAATTGTAAGTCCTAAACCCTTGTAAGAACTTGCAGATCGAAAGGAACGATAATTATGATTTCTTGCTCCATTTAGTGCATCTGCTACTGCTTTTGATACAGTGCTTGCATAATTTCCATTTAGTCTTTTTTTCCAGTGTGAATCAATGGAATAACAAAATTGCCCTTTTCTTTTATATTCTGTTAGAGGATCGGTTCCTCTTGCATCTGCTCTGTTACATGCTGCTGTAATAACAGCTAGAGAACCTTGATAACTAGAACTGCATTCTTGGGCTGTTATAGCACATAATAAATCAAATTCATTTGAAGAGTATTTCCATTTTCCTCCCCCATATGTTGTTGTTGTTGTCGTTCTTGTTGTACTATTTCTTGAAGATGTTGTTTTTGCTTTTTGAATTTGTATAATTTTACTAACAGGCTCTTTTACTACTACTTCTGAAAGTTGCGTCTTCTCTATTTCTATTCCATTTTGATATTTTACTTTATAGGTCACTTCTTTTAAGCCTTCTTGCCCTTCTTGTAATACTTTATTTGTTGTTCCTTCTGTTTCTTTGGTTGTATTTTTAGTTACTGTTTCATAAGCAATAGGAACTTGTTCTACTATTATTTTTTCTGTAATTGGTGCATAGTTTTCTAATAATTGGTTTAAAGATGTTTCTACACCTTCTTTTGATATTTTAGCAATTTGTACTTCTTGATAGGATTTATCGGTAATTTTTATACTTTCTCCTGCTACTATTTTACTGTCTAAGCTTGGTATTGTTTTTTGATTTTCTTCTAATATAATATTGTTTTCTTCTAATATTTCAGATACTTTGGTTTTAGCTGTCAATGCGGTCATTTCATATCCGTTTTGCAGTATGATTTTAACATCATTTAGTTTTGCATTTACTGCCATAACACCAATTCCTGATATAAGAATTAATATGATACTAATACAGATAATTTTTAAGATTGAAATTGTTGCTTTTTCTTCTTTTTTCATTTGAATGATTACCTCCTTTTAGTAACTTCTTTATTATATCATTTTGATTTTTTTTGTCAAATGTTGCGAAGTTATTTTTTTCCTTTTGTTTTAAATCTCCAAAAGCTTGATGTTTAAGCTTTTAAAAAGAATTTTTTTTTAATTCCTTTTTTTGCTTTAAAAAAAAATGCTTATATATCAACCTTTTTTTAATTTTTCATTTTTTATTCTTATCTACTTTTATTATATGTGATTCTTTGAAAAATATGACAGCTTTTCCCTTTTTGTAAAAAGGCAATGCTGTCAAGACTAAAATAAATCTATTATTTTTCAACACAGCATAAGCAATCAAACGAGCATGTACTAATTACAATTTTTATTTTAATGATTGTAATACACAACGTGTAAAAAAATAAAAAATATCCTTGAAATTTTGATCCAAAAAAGTTATAATTTGAATAAGAAAAAAAGAACAATAGGAGCATAATTAAAAAATATTCATTTTATGGGGGATAAAAAATGAAACTAGAACAAAAAGAAAAATCAATGTTATTTTCTGAAACAACCATACCAGATATATTTTTTTCCGAATATCTATCTAATTTACCTGGAGATTATCTAAAAATTTATTTTTACCTTGCTTTTCTATCAAAATATGGAAAAGACATTAAAATAAATGACTTATCCAAAAAATTAAATATTCCTTTAAAAGTAATCAATGATGGTATGAAATATTTAGAAGAACACCATGTAATATTAAAAAAAACAACTGGGTATATTATTGTAGATTTACAAGAATCCACACTCCACAATCTATATACCCCTAATTTAACATTATCAAAAGAAAAAGTAGCACAAACTTCAAAAAATAGAACTAGAATAAAAGCAATTGAACATATTAATAATATGTATTTTCAAGGAATTATGGGACCTTCTTGGTATAATGATATTGATCTATGGTTTCGTAAATATGAGTTTGATGAACAAGTTATGATTGCATTATTTGATTACTGTTACAACAGAAATGCTCTACATAGAAACTATGTTCAAACAGTAGCAGAAGCTTGGTCTTCTAATAAAGTAAAAACTTGGAATGATTTAGATCAATATTATGAAAAACAAGAAAGTTTAAATAAATTGAAGAAAACTATTTGTAAAAAACTAGGAAAATATAATGGTTTAACCCAATATGAAGAAGCCTATATTGAAAATTGGGTTTTAAATTTTGGTTACGATATGAGTGTTATTGAACTTGCTCTTAAACGTACAACCTTAAAACAAAATCCTACTTTTGAATATATCAATAGTATCATAACTAATTGGCATGATAGAAACTTAAAAACGGCTACTGAAGTACAAACTTTCTTAGAAGAATTTAAAAAGCAAAAGCAAACAACAAAAGAATTAAAAGCTAAGGTAAATTCAGCAAATTATGAACAACGAAATTATGAAAATTTAGACTTTTTATATGCAAACCAAACCCCATAAAAGGAGGATGATATGGCAAATGAAATTTTATATTCTTTATTAAAAGAATATGAGCAAAAAAAATTAAAAAAAGAACTAGATTTAGAAAAACGAAAAAAAGCATTATATAAAGAGATTCCTAGATTGCAACAAATAGAAGATGATTTAAATAATTTTGCCATTTCTACTGCAAAAAATATCTTATTACATAAGGTTTCTTCTTTAGATGTATTACAACAAAAAATAGAAAGCCTAAAATATGAAAAAGCCTCCATTTTACAAAATTCTATGTTACCACCTAATTATTTAGAACCTTACTATGAATGTTGTGTTTGTAAAGACACTGGCTATATTTTAATAAATCACTCAAAAACACAAATGTGTAGTTGTCTAAAGCAAAAATTATTAGATGCCTCTTTCCATAAATCAAATATAGCAAATTTAGATAAAGAAAATTTCAATACTTTTAATGAAAATCTTTTTAGTGATGAAATAGATGTTGCAAAATACCATTTTAATATTTCACCTAAACAAAATATTAAAAATATTAAGAAAAAATGTATTGATTTTATAGAAAACTTTGACGATGCTAATGTTAAAAATCTACTATTTACTGGTAATACAGGCTTACGGAAAAACTTTTATGTCCAATTGTATTGCACAAGAGCTTTTAAAAAAAGATAAAACGGTTCTCTACCAAACTGCTCCTGTATTATTAGATCGTATCATTGACTATAAAATGAGTAAACAAAAAGATCCTAATAATACCATTTACCAATCTGTTTTAAATGTAGATTTATTGATTCTTGATGATTTAGGCACTGAAAGCCTAAATAGTATGAAACTTAGTGAACTTTTTACTATTTTAAATACTCGAATTTTAAATTTAAATCATAAAATAACAAAAACTATCATTTCTACAAATTTAAATATTAAAGATATTTTTAGTAACTATGAAGAACGAATTGGTTCTAGAATTGCTGGTTATTACGATATTTATTGCTTTTTTGGTGATGATTTACGATTTAAAAAAAATAAGGGTTCTTTATAAGATACCCTTATTTTTTTAGTAGATGATATACCTTTCAAAATATTTATTCTTCTGTTTCTTCTACTTGCATGTCTTGATTTAGAGTTTCTATGCTTACGACTTTTCCTCCATCGTTTGTTCTCATTAGAGTAACACCTTGTGTGGATCTTCCAAGCACACTGATGTCTTCTACTTTTAATCGTATGATAGTTCCTGTGTTGGTTACTAACATGACATCGTCACCTTCTACGGCAATTCTTACTCCTATTAGTTTTCCAGTTTTAGCTGTGATTTTGTAGGTTATTACTCCTTTTCCTCCTCTATTTTGTACTCTATATTCGTCTAATTCGGTTCTTTTTCCAAATCCATTTTCTGTAATAGCAAGTAAAGTAGCTTTTCCTCCTGCTATGACGGATTCCATTCCTATTACTTCATCATCTTCGTCTAATCTAATTCCAATAACGCCTTGTGCCACTCTACCAATTGGTCGTACGTCTTTTTCATCAAAGGTAATACACATTCCATTTTTGGTTACTAATACAACATTGTCTTGCCCATCTGTTAGTCTTACTGCTATTAATTCGTCATCTTCTTTTAATGTAATTCCTTGTAGTCCTGTTTTTCTACTTGAATCATATTCTTTTAGTGCTGTTTTTTTGATTAAACCATTTTTTGTTGCCATTAATAGGTGTTTTCCTTCTGCAAAATTTTGAATTGGAATGACAGCAGATACTTTTTCACCTGCATCTAAACTCAATAGGTTTACAATGGCAGTTCCTCTTGCTGTTCTTCCCGCTTCTGGTAATTCATATCCTCTTAGTTTATATAGCTTTCCTTTGTTGGTAAAGAATAAAACCATATCATGTGTAGAGGCAGTAAATATTTCTTTTACAAAGTCCTCTTCCCTAGTTGCCATTCCTGTAATTCCTTTTCCTCCACGTTTTTGACTTTTATAAGTATCAATTGGCATTCTTTTTATGTAACCAAAATGGGTTAGGGCTACTACACATTGCTCTTCTTTGATTAGGTCTTCTAAGTCTATTTCTCCTTCTGCTGCAACAATTTTTGTTTTTCTTTCATCTCCAAATTTATCTCTTATTTCGATTAGTTCTTCTTTGATGATTTCAAATACTAGTCTTTCACTATTTAAGATTTCTCTTAAGTGTGCAATTAATTCCATGAGTTGTTTGTATTCTTCTTCTATTTTTTCACGTTGCAAACCAGATAATGTTTTTAGTCTCATATCTAAGATGGCTTGTGCTTGTATATCTGTTAACCCAAATCTTTCCATTAATCTTTCTTTTGGGTCGTCATAAGAAGAACGGATGATGCTGATTACTTCGTCTATATTGTCGATTGCTATTTTTAATCCTTCTAATATATGGGCTCTTGCTAGTGCTTTGTCTAATTCAAATTGTGTTCTTCTTAATATTACTTCTTTTCTATGATCGATATAACAATCAATACATTGCCTTAGGGTTAATATTTTTGGTTCTCCATTGACTAAGGCAAGCATGATAATTCCAAAGGTCGTTTGCATTTGTGTATGTTTAAATAATTGATTTAAAACTACTTGTGGATTGGCGTCTCTTTTTAATTCAATGACAACTCTTACTCTTTCTTTTCGATCTGATTCGTCTCTACATTCTGAAATTCCTTCTACTTTTCTTTCTTTGGATAGGTCTGAAATAGCTTTGATAAGATTTGCCTTGTTTACTTGGTATGGTAAAGATGATACGATTATTCTTTGTTTTCCGCCACTCATTTCTTCTATTTCTGTTTCGGCACGTAAGGTTATTTTTCCTCTTCCTGTTTTATAGGCTTGTTTGATTCCTTCCATTCCTAAAATAATTCCTTCGGTTGGAAAGTCTGGACCTTTAATAACACTCATTAAGTCTTCATCGGTTACTTCGTCTTCATCTATTATTTTTATAATTCCATTGATTACTTCTGTTAAGTTATGTGGAGGTATATTGGTTGCCATTCCTACGGCTATTCCTGAAGAACCATTGATCAGTAATGCTGGAATTCTTGCTGGTAATACGGTGGGCTCTTGTAATCTATCGTCATAGTTTGGCATAAAGTTTACGGTGTTTTTTTCGATGTCTGATAACATGTATTCCGAAATTTTTGCCATTCTTGCTTCTGTATACCTCATGGCTGCTGCTCCATCACCATCTACTGAACCAAAGTTTCCGTGTCCATCGATTAACATGTATCTCATTGAAAAGTCTTGGGCTAGTCTTACCATGGCATCATATACAGAACTGTCTCCATGTGGATGATATCTACCTAATACGGATCCTACTGTGTTGGCACATTTTCTGTATGGTTTGTCTGATGTGATACCATCTTCGTGCATGGCATATAATATTCTTCTATGTACAGGTTTTAATCCATCTCTTACGTCTGGTAGCGCTCTTGATACAATAACACTCATGGCGTAGTCAATGTATGCTGTTTTCATTTCTTTTTCGATGTCTCTTTCTATTATGTTTCCGTCCATTCTTTCTGGTGTTTCTTCCATTTTCCTTACATCCTTTCTATCTTTTTTCACTTTTGTATTATACTAAAATCTTTTTTAATTTGCAAGTAAAATGGATTTAAAAAATTTTCTATTTCCTTATTTTTTCTATCTAAGATAATACTATCTGCCCCTTTATATAGTAAAAACCAAAAAGGATTCTATCATTATCCTTTTTGGTTTTTGCAAGTTACAAAATATTATTTAAGAAGCATTTAACTTTTCTAGTATTTCTTCTACGTCAATTCCATGAACACTGCAAGCTTCTTCTAAGGTTTCCATTTGAGATGCAGGACAACCTAAACAGTGCATACCAGCTTCTAATAAAATTTCTGCCTTGTCTGGATCCTTTTCTAAAATCTCCCCTATTTTAGTATCTTTATTAAAATTCATTTTAGTCCTCCTTTTTTATTTTCGTTACTGTTAATCCCATTTAACTTTTTAATTAAAAATATACTAGGGCTGAAAGGTATGAAAAAATCAAATAAGATACCTTAGGTTGAAAGCATTGGCCGAACAGTAACCAATATTTAACTAATTTTATCATAAATTTTAAAAAAAGTATAGACAAATTTTAAAAAATAATGTATTATATAAAAAATCAAAGAAAGGTGGTGAAACTATTTCAAAATTAATCGATCTTTTTTTTCTTACTTTTATTATTTATCTTTTTATCACTTTATATTCTGTTTATACTTTTTTTGATATTATATTTTTTCATAATAAGCAAGGAGCCAAACTAAAAATTAAAAAAAATACATTCATAAAAGATGTTTCTAAAACGAATTTACGTCATACTTTTTTTAGTTATTTAAAACAAGAACTGATAATTTTCTTATTTCTCTTGATTTCTATTTATTTCTCCCATACTTTTTTTAAATCAATATTTACAGCTAAAGAAATTATCATTACTTACGGAATTCATCCCTTTGATATTTGTTCTCAAAATCCCAAACTATGGAAAACAATAAAAATGTTATATCCTTTTTGTTTTATATGTTCAAATTTAATATTAGGTCATTTTATCTATTATAGAATTTTACTAAAAATTCCTTTTTTCCAAACAAAAATACATTATGAAAAAAAAGAATTTCACATGCCCCCTAATCCAAAAAATAATTTAACACTATTCATTGGAAAAGATCCCTCTCAACATAACATTTATATTCCTGAATCTGGATTATATCAAAATTTTTTAATTACAGGAACCATTGGATCTGGAAAAACTTCTAGTGCTATGTACCCTTTTACCAAACAACTCATGCAATACAATTGGAAAAATCCTAAAAAAAAAATAGGTATGCTCCTATTAGATGTAAAAGGAAACTACTACCAACAAGTACAAAAATATGCTAAAAATTATCAATTAGAAAAAGATTTAATTATTATCGAACTTAAATCAAATGTCTACTATAATCCACTTCATAAACCAGATTTAAAACCACAAAGTTTAGCAAATCGTTTAAAAACTATCTTGTTATTATTCTCTGAAAACAATACAGAATCTTACTGGTTTGATAAAGCAGAAGAAATATTGACAGAGTGCATTAAATTATGCAGGTTATACAATAAAAACTATGTTACTTTTTTAGAACTTCATAAACTAATTACCCTACCTAATTATTATAAAGAAAAAATTGCCATTTTAAGAGACTTATTTATTACTTCTCAATTAACGAAATCCCAAATTTATGAATTAAATACCAGTTTACAATTTTTTCAAAAAGAATTTGAAAATTTAGATATTCGAACAAAAAGTATATTAATTTCTGAAATTACTCGTATTACCAATCCTTTTATATCAGATTACGATGTGATGAATACATTTTGTGCTCCCAAAGAAAAACTTTCTTTTACAGGATTTTCAGAAGTAATAAAAAAAGGAAAAATTGTTGTGTTAAATATGAACATTTCGGAATATAATGCTCTTTCTAAAATGATAGCTGCTTATTTAAAGTTAGACTTTCAAACTGAAATTATGGCAAATTTATCAAAATCTAATACCAGAACCACTGCCTTTATTTGTGATGAATACGATAAATATGTAACCAAATCAGATAGCGAATTTTTTTCATTAAGTAGAGAAGCCAAATGTATTAATATTGTAAGCACTCAAAGTTATTCTTCCTTAAAAGCTACTTTAAAAGAAGAAGCACATGTAAAGGTATTAATACAAAATCTAATTAACAAAATTTGGTTTCGTACAGATGACATTTTTACAATTGAAGAAGCTCAAAAGCAATTAGGAAAAGAAGAAAAACAAAAAACTTCAAAAAGTATTTCAGAAAGTGCCAAACAAACAAACTTTAGTTATATTACTAATACTTTAAATGCTAAAAATTCTAACATTTCGGAAACTTTTAGTAGCTATTTACAAAATGAATATATTTATGAAACTAATTTTTTTACACAAGATTTAGAAACTTTTACAGCACTTGCTTTTTTATCTGATGGAAATAAAATATATCCACCACAAAAATTACAAATGTTACCACATTTTAAAGAAAAATATAACAACGAAAGGAATGATTGATATGTATAAGAAAATAATTTATTTATTTTTTACTTGTTTTGTCTTTTTTCTATTTTTAAACCTTTTTTCTTCTTCTTGCTTTGCCCTAGGAGATCCAAAAATCGTAAGCAAAATTAACTCGGCATTTGAAAGTATTGAAAGTTGGCTATTAAAAATAGCAACTCCAGCAGCTGCTGTTGCAGTAGGTACTGGAATATTTATGAAAAAATTTAGTTTTGGTGACGAAGAAAAAATTAGAATGGGAAATAAATTAATAAAGGGTTCTTTATTTTCCTACGCCTTCATTTTGGCTGTTGATTTAATTTTATCTGCTATCAAATCACTAATTACTTAAAAAAAGGAGGCTTATTTTTGGAAAATTCAGCTGATATTACAAAAATCATAATTGATACAATTAATACCATTTTTGAGACACTCTTTAGTTCTATTGATAATACTCTTTATTCTGTATTAGATGATATTACTTTTATTCATTCTGATATTTTGTATGATAAAAATTTTGAAAATCTTTTTGGAACTTCTACTTCCAATGGAATTTTATTAATTGCTAATTCTTTTTTACTTGCTTTTATTTTATATTATGCTACTAAATATTTAATGGCTCATTTTACTTATAACCAAACACAAAACCCTTTAAGTTTTATCTTTAGATTAATTTTATATGGTATTGCAATGAATAGTTCGTTTTTTATAATACAATGTATTATTGATATTAATTCCAATGTCTCTTTGGCTATTAGAAATTTAGGTGAAAACTTATTTCAAAAAAATATTTGTTTTTCAGAGTTAATTACTACTATTAATGCAAACATTGCTATTGATACGAATTCACTAAATATTTTCTCTATTGATGGTTTTATCAAAGCTATATTAAGTATGTCTCTTCTAAATTTAGTATTTTCTTATTCTCTTCGTTATATTTTAATAAAAGTATTTGTTTTGTTATCTCCTTTTGCATTTTTATCTTTGACATTGGAAAAAACAAATTGGTTTTTTAAATCTTGGTTTCGCAATTTATTTTCTTTACTTTTTATTCAAATTATTGTTTCACTTGTTTTATTAATTCTATTTTCTATGGATTATTCTTCTAGTAATTTACTCTCTAAATTTATTTATGTGGGAGGTATTTATGCTTTGATTCAAACAAATTCTTTAGTTCGTGAATTTTTGGGAGGAGTTTCCACAGAAATCTCACAAACTGTGAAAAACTTTGTGGGATTTAAATCTTAAAGGAGGTTTTTTTATGAAATTTATTTTTCCACAAAATTATGATTTTAAAAATAAACTATTTGGCATCTTAGATTATTCAACTGTTTTTGTTAATTTTCTTTGGTATGCTTTTGTTTTTATTATCGTAAATTTATTTTTCCAAAATTTAACTTGGAAAATCTTTATTTTTATTGTTTTGTGCTTTCCTTTGTTATTATTGAGCTTTTCAGGTTTTCATGGAGAGAATATTTTATATGTTTTTTCTTATCTAATTCGCTTTTATTTAAGACCTAAGCTATATTTATATAAAAAAACCTCAAGCAAATTTCTTTTTTGAAAGCTTGAGGTTTTTTTTATGAATTAGAATTATTTTCATCTGAATTATTTGGTTTGGTATTTTCTGATGGTATGTTAGGTGTTGATTCTGGCGTAGGATTTGGTTCTACTGGTTGTGGTGTTGGTGTAGTAGGTTCTTGCTCTGGTGTAGGTGTGGTTTGTTGTTGTTCTTCTTTTGTTCCTTTTACTATAATTTTTGCCATAGCGTCATAGGTATCTTTTGAAAGTAGTGTGGTAGACATGACTTTTCCATTCAACATTTTAGTGATATAGGTTTCTACTTTTAAGCCATTGGCTCCTTTTTGTCTTATTCTTTCTTTTCCTACTGGTGCTGTTTTATCTTCTTCGTATTTTGTTGAAAATGGAATGGATGCAATTGTTTTTGTATTAAAACTAAATGTGTATTCGTTTTCTTCTTTGATTCCATACATTGCTACTGTGGCAATTCCATTTTTAGCACTTGCAACAATTTTTACTGGATACTTTCTTGTATTTTTAAATTTGAAATCAATTAGTCCATATACAACAGTGGCATCTCTTCCTGCTGGTAGATAAGAGGTAACAAATTGATGATTTTTTCTTTCTACAATTTGTAAATTAGACATTAATACAGTATTATACAAGGTTGAAGATATTTGGCAAATTCCACCACCTATTCCATCTACTACTTCACCTCCAGAGTATACTTTTCCATTTCGATAGCCGGCTTCTGTTGTTCTAGGTCCTAATGCTTTATTGTAAGAAAAAGTTTCTCCTGCTAATATTACTTTTCCATTGATTTTTTGACAAGCAATTTGCAAGTTTGTGGTTCTACTAACATCACTTACATCATATCTGGTTGTAAAGGTCGCTAGTTGATCTGGGAATGCTTCGGATCCAATTTGATCAATGGTTACTTTTGGTTTGGTAATTTTTAGTTTTATAATATATTCTTCTTTTTCTTCTTTTAATTGCTCTTTGGCAAGTGCTACATCAAAGTCTACTCCTTGTACTTCTGGATAAATGGTAAATGGCTCTTTGGTATAATAGGCATCTTTTGCTTCTGTGTAAATCTCTTCATGAATTTTATCAATGTCAATTGCTTCTGGTTCTTTTTGTTCAACAGGAATTTCAATATATTCTTCTTTGGCTTCTATATTTTTTAAGTATGTTTTTACTCTACTAGATAATTCTATTGTATTAATAACAATTCCTGGTTTTCCTTTCGTGATTATTAGCTCATCTTCTTCAACAGCATAACTAGAATCTAACATGATTCCTGGTAAGTTTACTCCAATGTCTACTAATGTTTGATTTGTTACTTCTTCATTTAACGTCATGTTAACTTCTATATTCTTTTTTTGAATCCAAGCAAATAATATATTATAGTTATTTATAAAAATATTATTGCTTTTCCCTATGGCATACGCTTCATTTACTGCGTTTTCTACTTCATAATTTACTTCCATTAAAGTTGGATTTAAAGTGGTTTCATAGTCTTGGTATTGTATTGCAATTTCTTTTTCTTTTTTTTCTTGATAAATATTTGATATTTTGGTAGTTGCCTCTTCTTTTGATAATCCTGAAACATCTATCCCAGAAATAGAAATTCCTTTTATTATTTTTTCATTATTGATATTTATTAAAGCAAAAATAGTAGAAAATAACATGATAATTAAAAATACACTTACTATTGAAATTCCAATTAATAGCTTTTTGTTTTTAGGGTTTTCTTCCTTTTCTACTTCTTGCTTTATTTTTTTTGGTTGTTTTTCTACTTTTTTAAATTTTTCGTTTTCTTTTTTAGTAATTTGCTCTTCTTTAGTTACTTTTTCTTCTTTGGGCTCTTCTTGTTGTTTCATTTCTTTTTCCTCCGTATCTTTTTTTATTAACTTATTCATAATAAAATTTCCCCTTTTTTATTATTTTCATTTTAATATTATCATAAACTCTATATTTTGACAACTATTTGTTTTTAATTATCTAAGAGTAATACTAAATAGTCAATACTGTCAACCTAACTGCACAAGCCTTATAAATCTTGATTTGTCGGAATGAATATATTAAATTTTAAGACTTTT
>CASUIT010000043.1 GCA_949455995.1 uncultured Clostridia bacterium | reverse complement strand
GACCTTTGGGTTATGAGCCCAACGAGCTGCCAACTGCTCCACCCCGCGATATTTAATTAATTTTGAAAACTTTTGACTGATTTTTGTATTTGTAACTCCTAAATAGTCTCATTAATTTGATAATATTAAACTTTCAAAATTAATATTTTTTATTATACATCTTTTTTATTAATTTTGTCAATAGATTCTAGAAATTTAAGAAGAATCTTTTTGTTACAATAAAATCATTTTTCAAAAGTATCAGCAAGTAAGTACCTTTATATTATATTATATTCTAAACTATGAAAAATATTACACTTATAACATTTTTTAGATTTTTTCTCTAAATTTTCTATAATGTCACTCTTTTTTGAATAAAAATAAATAATATGAATATAATAAAGTAAAAGAATGTAAGAAGGGGAAAAATTATGCAAAATGATTATTATGAAAAAGAAGAAAAAATAATAGAAAAAACGGAAATAGAGAAGGAAATTGAACTAATAAAAACAATTATAAAAACAAGAGAAGAATTAAAAGTAGCAAATTGTAATTTTGAATATGCACAAGATGATTTAGTAGATTATTATACTTACCAAATAAAAGCAAATCAAGCAAAATTAAATTATCTAATTAAACTTGCAAAAACCAAAGGATTAGAAGTAGATATGATTAATGATATCAAATTTTCTTTATGGGATGAAGAAGCTGTTTAAGTAATATTTGTCCTATACTTTACATACAAATGGTAATAAGAAATTATTACCATTTTTTTATGGGAGTTGAGAAAATCCATGGATATTAATATTATTACATATTTAGCTTGTATTTGCTTTATCTTTGTATTTGGCAGAATTTTTATTTTCCCTCTTAAAAAGATACTAAAACTTATATTTAATTCTATTTTAGGTGGTATTTGTATTTTTGTTATTAATTTGATTGGTTCGATATTTGGATTTCACATAGGTTTAAATATCTTTACTAGTATATTAATACGGATTATTAGGATTACCAGGAGTCGTTTGCTTAATTATTGTAAAATTATTAATTGGTTAAAATGTTATTAAAAATTATGGGCTATTTTTTTGTTTTTCTTTTTTGAGCAAATAATCAAAATTACTCCTATCTTAATTGAAGTACTCCTTATTAAACAAAATAGTTTATGAAGAGTACTTCTTAATTAGGTATTTACTTATTTCTTCTAATTGTTATTATTCTGATTCAATGTCTGTTTCAACAATAGCTTTGGCAACATTGTAGATTAGTTTTTGCTTTTGAGGAGAACATTCTTTTATTAATTCTGCAAATTCTTTATTTAAATAATTTTTAGAGCTACTAGAGGCACCATTTAAGACATACCCTTCTGTAACATCTAATAGTCCACATAATTGATTTAATCTTTTCAAATTTATATGAGAATTACCCCTTTCTACTCTACTTAAAAAAGCAACAGAAATGTCAATTTGTTCTGCTAAATCTTCCTGTGTTAAATTTTTAGCAAGTCTTGCTTGTTTAATTCTTTGCCCAATTATTGTATAATCTAAAGCCATTTTATATCATTCCTTTCTAAGGCATTTTTCTTTGCCTTCCTCCTTATATGTTATTTAATATAGCATTTTATAGTTTAAATTTACAGAAACTAAAAAATACAAATAGAACTAATAAGTTAATTTAAGAATAATATTTTTCTTTTAATAGCATATAATACTTAATATTAGCATAAAAATTTTATATATAAGAAAAAAAGAGAAAAAATGAGAAAATTTGGGAAAAATTAAGTAAAAATTACTATTACATGAAAATAAGCATAAAAACTCAAAAAAAATATAGAAAATTCCAACAAAACCAGTATACATAATTTGATTTTGGAAAGAATATGTAGTATAATACATTTTAGTCGTGTTAAAATCCTTAAAAATCAAAAAGGAGTGTGAATTTATATTTTTAACAAAAAACTAAAATACTACACGAAAGAAACTTTAAAGTATTTTAACATTACAATACTAGCCTTTGGTATTATTATCACGATGATTTTAATAAAATATAAGCCCATGTATAAGGTAAGTATTTCTGGAAAAGAATTAGGATATATAAAAAATAAAGAAGCTTTAGAAGAAAGTCTAAAAGAAGAAATCATAGAAAAATCTGAAAAAAATGTAGATAGTATCCAGATAAAAACAAATCCAGAATATGAGTTAAAATTGATAGAAAGAACAATTGAAACAAAAGAAACACAAATTATAAAAGAAATAGAAAACGATGTAGATGTTACCTATCGATACTACGAAATTGCCTTCAACAATGAAGCAATGGACTACGTAAATACCTTAGAAGAGGCAACACAAGTAATCAGTAACATAAAAGAAGAAAGTCAAGAACAAGAACTAGATTTAAGTATTATTGAAAAATATACCAGAAACGAAGAAGAAATAAAAACAACCACTTTAAATATAGCCCAGAACGATGTAAAAACAAAAATTGCTCAAAAAATAGAAGAACAAGAAAAACAAAAAGAAGAAGAAAAAAGAATTAACAGTATGCCAGAAATTAATGGTATAAAACTTGCTTATTTACCAGTATCGGGAAGAATTTCATCCAGATATGGAGTAAGTAGTAGAATTAGAAAATCTAAACACACTGGTTTAGATATTGCAACATCAAAAGGAACACCCATTAAAGTAGTCGCAGCAGGAACTGTAACATGTGCAAGTTATAAAGGATCCTATGGAAATCTAGTAAAAGTAGAACATGGAAATGGTTTAGAAACTTGGTATGCACATACTAGTAAGATGCATGTAACAGTAGGACAAAAAGTAACAGCAGGAGAAGTCATTGCTGAAGTTGGTTCAACAGGTAACTCAACAGGAAATCATTTGCATTTAGAAATTAGAATTAATGGAGAACATGTAAATCCACAAAATTATTTATATAAATAAAAAATATTTTTATGTCACCCTAGTTAGTAAAATCTAACTAAAGGGTGACATTCCTCTTTATTTATAAAAACTCAAACACAAATAACCTATCTTATTTTACACAAATAAAATCTTTTATCTTTTCAAACTTAGTTTCTCCAATGCCATTTATCTCCTTTATCTCCTCTATTTTATTAAATTTCCCCTTTTCCTTTCTATAATTAATAATCTTTATAGCAGTGGAAGGACCAATTCCTTGCAAAGTTTCTAATTGTGTTTGTGTTGCTGTATTGATATTAACTTTTGCATTTTTATTACCTTCTTTTTCAATAGATACGCCATTTGAAATTATTACAGATTCTTTCGTGCTATTTATAACTTCCTTCTCTTTTTCTTGTTTTGTCGGAATATGTATTTTCATTCCATCTTCTAATGGATATGCTAAATTAATAGCATCAGTAACAGCTTCTTTGGTTACTCCCCCTGCTTTTTCTATTGCATCTAAAATTCTACTGTCTGTTTTTAGTTCTACTACTCCTTCCTTATTTACTGCACCAGACACATGAACTAAAATTGTCTCATCACTATATTCTTGTGTTTCTTTTGTTTCCTCTTTTTGTACTTCTAAATTATTTTCAAGCTGTAATTGCGACACATTAGTATTTTCTTTTGCATATACATAGTAACATATAAATCCTGATATAATAGCAGTTAAAACACCTAATATAACTTTTTGTTGTTTACTAAAACGATACATATAAAAAACCTCCTTTATTTGTTTATTTATGGTTGAAAATTTCAAAAAAATAGGATATGATAATAAATACAATAAGGAGTGTAAAAAATGAAAAAATTAACCACACTATTATTTGCTATAATACTAATACTAGTCCATATCCCTTTTTCTTTTGCAACTTCTGAAAAGCCAAATATTGTTTCACAAGCTGCTCTTTTAATGGACTATGAAACTGAAAAAATATTATTTGCCAAAAACGAAAACGAAAAAATGTATCCTGCCAGTACTACTAAAATTGTAACTGCGATTCTTACTTTAGAAAATTGCAAATTAGATGAGGTGGTAACGGTTGGTTATGATGATGTTTCATCTATACCAGATGGATATTCTTCTGCTTTTCTTCAAGTAGGAGAACAACTAACAATTGAACAATTGTTACAGGTTTTATTAGTCCACTCTGCAAATGATGCAGCTAACACCTTAGCTAAATATGTAGGTGGTTCTATTGAAAGTTTTGTTTCCATGATGAATACAAAAGTACATGAACTTGGTTTGTCTCATACTCACTTTACAAATACCTATGGTATGCATGATAATAATCATTATACAACCGCTCATGATTTGGCTATCATTATGAAATATTGTATGAAAAATGACGATTTTAGAAAAATGGCTGGTAGTGCTTCTTGTGCAATTCCTGCTACTAATAAATATGATACAAGAAAATATTCTTCTACCAATGAATTACTAATTCCAAATCACTCTAATTATTATCCTTATGTAACAGCTGGTAAAACTGGATTTACTACACAAGCAGGAGATTGTTTGGTCTCTTTGCGGTTATAAAGATAATTTAGAACTTATCTGTGTTATTTTGGGTGGTAAAACCATAAATGGTATTTCTACAAGATTTTCTGAGACCAAAATGTTATATCAATTTGGTTTTAATAATTATTCGATAAAAACTTTATTAGATACAAATGATTTTGTTACAAATATTGAAATCAAAAATGCTACTAAAGAAACCAGAAATTTAGATTTAATAGCAAATCATCCAATTCATGCTTTAATGGAAAATTCAATCGATACAAAAAATCTTTCTTCTGAAATAACTTGGAAAGAAAATATCCATGCTCCTATTGAACAAGGAGATATTTTAGGTAGTATTTCCTATACTGTTGATGGAATAGCATATCAAACTGATTTAATTGCTTCTCACTTTGTAGAAGATTCTAAATTTCTTAATTGGGTTCTTAAAATTGGATTTGGTATTTTGATTGTAATCTTAGCTTATATTTTAGTTTTTCATAAAAAAAGAAGAAAATAAATAATGAATATAAAATATTGGATAAAGGCAGATTTTTAGATGATCTGCCTTATTTTTTTAATAATCTTTTCCAATAATAATGGTTACATCTACTTTACTTGAACTTGTTTGTGTATTTTGTATGGTTCCAACTCCTATGACATCCTTCATATTTTTTAATAAACTTTCTTTCACATTTTTCCTATTGATGATTGTAGTTTTTGATGTGGTATTTGTGCTTCCTGTTCTTGTTACTTTATAACCTGCTCCTTTTAGTTGGTTTACTGCTTTTTGCAAATCACTACTATTTCCAGTACCATTTAATACTTCTATTGTAATTTCGGATTTAGATGAAGTATTGGATGTTTCTTCGTCTGTTTCTTCTCCATCTTCTCCTGTTTCTTCTATGTCTCTGTTAAAAAATAATTCATTTACTAGCTCTTGTGTTTTTTTCTTGTCATGAACAAATATACTTACGCCGTTTGTTTTGTTCCAATCTGGTGTTGTTCCTGGCAACATGTCTGTTAGTAAATTTTGAGTGTCAAATTCTACTACATATGGGATATAATCTTTTGCTACATTAAAGTCTATGTTGGTTATTACATATTCTTTTGCTACTTCTAATATTTCTCCTATTTTAAATATGTTTCCTGGATTGGCTGTTTGTTTTACTACTTGCATAATAAATTCTCTTTGTGTTCTCATTCTTCCTAAGTCATTGTCTCCATATTCTTCTGGATAGGATGTTCCATTATTGTTGTGCCTAAATCGAACTAATTGTTCTGCTTTGTCTCCATCCAATATTTGTTCTCCTTTTTTTAGGTGAATGTGCAAGTTTTGTGTTGGGTCGTCATAGTCCATGTTTATTGGAACATCAAAGGTAATTCCTCCTATTACGTCTACTAATTTGATTAGTGCTTCTGTTTTTACTACTACATAATATTCAATGTTTAATCCTGTAATTTCGTTTACTGCTTCTAGGGTTTCGTCTGGTCTATGTTTTCTTCCATATAAGGCATTTATCTTTTCGTAGGCTGTTGCTTTTGCTGTGTTTTTTCCTGTATAGGTGTCTCTTGGAATGGATAATAATGTTGCTTTTTGTGTGTTTGGATTATAGGAAGCTACTATTATGGTATCTGTTAAATCAACGTCTTCTTGGTCTGTACTAATTCCTAATAGAAGTACTCTGAATTCTCCGAGATTTTTTTTGGTGTTCTTATCATGCCCTACCATAGTTGCAAGCATTCCAGACATTCCTCCTCCATTTTGGTGTACTTTGTATGCAAATACTCCTCCTGCTACTAACAAAACCAGTAAAATTACCATTACTATTATTTTTCTCGTTTTTTTCTTTTTATTCTTACTTTTTTTAGTGTTTTTATTGTTCATTTGTTTATTTCCCAAATTTATTCACTCCTATTTTTTCATGGTACTAGTATAGCAAATTTACTTTTAGAAAGCAACTATATTATTAAATTTTTAATAAAAATACATTTAATATATTATTTTCATACATTGCTTTTCCTAGAACTGACTGTTCTAGGCCTTGTTCTACTATGTTTGTTGGTTTTACTGGTTTTATCATTGCTACTACTAGAAGTATAGCATATATGATAAAAATACCTCTTAATAAACCATATATCATTCCTCCTGTTTGGTTTAATTGTTTAATAATGGGCAATTTCGAGATTGCTGTGCTAAAAGCACTTATTAATCTTAATAGAATTTTAATAGTAATAAATAATACAATACCAACTGCTCCTGTTATTATATTGATGGCTAAATTTCTTGCTGTTTCTGGTAACATTTCATTTTTGGTTGTTTGTATGATTTGATTGGTTATTTCGTTTTCTGTTTTATTTTCTTGCATTAGTTCATTTGCTTTTTCATAGATTGCATCTTGTATTGTTTCATCAATATTGGTTGTATGGATTATTAAATTAGCAATTGGTCGGTATAATATAAGTGTCGATACAATGGAGATAACAAAAGCACACAATGCAACTGCTAATTCAACTATTCCTTTTTTATATGCTAAAAATGTTGATAATATAATAATTGCTATTATAATCATATCTACTATTATTCCCATTTTCTAAATTCTCCTATAAATTAATAATTTCTATTCTGTCTCTATATATAATTCCTGCTATATTATCTGAGATAACAACATTTGTTATTTCTTGGTTAGCAAGATATCTTTTGATTAGTCTTCCTTCATTATTTATAAATTCTACTTCTGTTCCTAGATTTAAAGCAATTCTATTTCCATAAGTATAAATTTCTTTTACTACAGCATCTACTGTGTATTCCTTGGTTTCTTTATTGTCTATGTTCATGATTTTTACAATGGAATCGGCTGTAAATAAACCGAGAAGCTTTTTCTTCTATCTCTATTACATGATTAGTCAATTCTATGGATTGAAATAACATTTTTTTGTTTTTATGATCCATTAATATATTATCTTTATTATTTTCTATCATATGAATACTATCTGTATACATACATATTAATTTGTTTTTATCTTGATATTCAATATTGGTAATTAGTTTGTCATTCTCTCCTTGATATGTATTTTCTAAAGAATTAGTTGGCTCTGAACTTGCCTTTTCAACAGATATTATTTTTATATTGGATTGTATAATTGTTCCTGCTGTATCTACTTCTGCAATAGCTAAATGTTTATTATCATTTGAAATACATACATCTGTAGTTCTTTTAGAAGATAGAAATGTTTTAAATATTTCTTTTCCTTCTGTGTTATACATAGTAATAACTGTTTTATAACTAGTATCTGTTATCACTACTGCTACATATCCATTTTTATTAACATGCACTTGGGCAATATTTCCTTCTACTTCTGCTTGCCAAGTAATGTCTTGATCAGTTATTAAGTACAATCTCTTTCCTTTTTTTTCGGCAATTACCAAAAATCTATTAGCAGAATCAAAAATAGGATTCGATATCTGCACTTCTAAACTCTTTTCTTCATTTCCTGTACTTCCATAAATATTAAATTTGTTTCTACTCAATACCCCTATGTATTTATTAAAAGCATGTATATTAGCATGTTGATCCTCTTTTAATTCTATACTATTTACATTGTCTTGCTTTACTTCTTTCCTAAATATATTTTTGTCCATCCATTCCATTACACTTGCATTGCTAAAATATACTATGGTTATGATTAAAATTGCTAATGCTACTATTATAATGGCAATTAATATATTTTTTTTATTTAACATTCTACTTTGTGTTTCTTTCCAATAATCTTTCATTTCGATAGTTCCTCTTCTCTTGTTTTTTCTATCATATCAATTTTTATCGTTTTTTTCAAGAGTTTTTTCTCATTTTGAGACACTGGGGACAGGTCTTTTTTGTCTCATCATATCAATTTTTATTTTCAACCTTTGTAATTTCCCTTAGCTTGCCAATCTAAAACTTCTTATTTTTGGTTAATTACAACAAACTATGTATAAAAATTATTATATGACATCTTTTTGTCTAAATGTATTGACTATTATGTGCCAAAAAGGGACGCCCCCTTTGTCACAGTTTGATTTTTTTATGAAAACTACTTGTTTTTTTGGGCATTTTGTAGCATAATATATATATATGTATGATTATATTTTAGAAAGGAATTTTTTTAATGAAGTTTATTGACAAATTTTTGAAAAAATTAAATACTAATAGAAATACTTTTGCTACTTATATATTAACGTTATGTACTATTTATATTGTGGTGGATCGAATTGTTGAGATGTTGCTTATGATTTTTACTGGTGTTTCTTATTCTTATTGGGGTCCTATTAAGTATACTTTTGCATTGGCTTGCCCTGCTTTTGCTTTTGCTTTTTGCCCTACCTCAAAGTTCGCAAAAACCAAAGGTTATAAGGTAACCTTATTTTATGTTTTTATTGTAGCTTTCTATATTGTTGTTATTTCTATGTTGACTCAATGGCTCAATATGGGAGCTTGGCTATTTTTAGTTTCGATTCCAAATTATACAGAACTTATTACAGATTTTTCCGATTTAGTAAAACCTGCTTTAACTAATATTTCTTTATATTTACCGCTTCTTAGTATCTATCCATTTTTTAAGTGGGTTTATTTTACAGTTAATGATGATCCACTAAAAATACGTTCTCTTTGGGATTTTCGTGGTATCGACTTATCTAACAAAAAAGAAGGTCATGGTCCTTATACTTGTGATGTATATATGTGTATGGATGATGATTATAATAAAAAGATTACTATGCCAGAAACTTCTAGATATCAATCTTTATTTGTATGTGGAGGATCTGGAACAGGAAAGACGTCTTTAATTTATGAACCATTAATCGCAAAAGACATTGAAAGAAAGTACTTTTTTAAAGAAGTATCTAAAGAACTTGGATTTACTGCCTTAAAAACGGGAATTGCTACTATTAACAAACCTTATCATAACGACTATTTGAATAAAAATTTCAATCTAAGTATGTTATCACCAACAAGTGGAAAAGAAAATATATTTCATTCTTATCTTAAGAAAATGATTTTAGGTACTATTCAGGGTGAAACAGTCTATAGAGATTTAGGACTTACTTTAATGGCACCAGATTATGAAGTAATTAGTCATATGACAGATGTTTGTAAAAACTTTGGAATTGAATATGAAATGATCGATCCTTCTAATACTAATTCCATTGGTCTAAATCCTTTTACTTATGATGATCCTTCTAAAATTGCTGTTACAATATCATCTGTTTTAAAAGCTATGTTTGTTGTAACACATGACGATCCCGAAGAAGCCTATCGAGGCGATATTTCTATACAAGCAATTGAAAATACTACCATTTTATTAAAAGAAATTTATCCAAAAATGAATGATGGAGCACTTCCTAACCTAGAAGACTTATTAAAATTATT
The DNA here is from genome assembly GCA_949455995.1 of uncultured Clostridia bacterium. Lineage (GTDB taxonomy): Bacteria > Bacillota > Clostridia > TANB77 > CAG-508 > CAG-269. Next base: position 2,857 of record CASUIT010000043.1, on the reverse strand, counting down.
TACCAATTTTGAACTAATAGAAAAAATGTGTGAAATTATGGCACATGATGAAGACTTAAAACAAAAATATTCTATACAACTTACTTACTTTAAGAAATACTTTTATAAAGATGCTCCTGGAAAACAAGAAATTGAAAAATATATATACACAGCAGTTAGTCAATTAGATAATTTACTAAGAATACCTGGCATTAAACCAATTTTATGTAATAGACACAACAACATTAATTTTGATGAATTCTTACTAGAAGGAAAAGTAACTTTCCTATGTACTAGACGTGGAGACTTAGGTGCAGCTGGTCATAAAGCTTTTGGACTATTTTATCTAATTTCTATGCAAAATGCAGTTCTTAGAAGACCAGGTGTTACTGCTACTCGTATTCCTCATTTTCTATATATTGATGAATTTGCTGACTTCATTTGTCGAGAAACAGAACCAATGTTTACCTTATATAGAAAATTTAAAGTAGCTCCTACTATTTCAGTACAAAGCTTATCACAGTTAGAAATTCATGGACAAAAAGAAAATTATAAATCTCTTATCTTATCTAACTGTGCTAACAAAATATTTACTGGAAATGCTGAATATGATGAAATTGAATGGTGGTCTAAAGAATTTGGAACACACAGAGAATGGAGTTATACCAACTCAATTGATACTGAAAAATTACAATATGACCCTAAATATTCAGGTGTAACATGGAAATATACCACTACACTAAAAGAAGGTAAACTACAAGCTCTAACATTAGGTAAATGTGGTTATAAAATTATGGGAGACAAAGGAATGTTACAAGCTGGATGTGGAAAATTCGAATTTTTACAATCTAAATATAAAGAACCACAAAAAATTAAAAACTATGACTTTAGTAAATTTTCAAATAGTACGCTAACACAAGCAGATAATAGTGATATAACAAATAAACAAAAATTTGATTTTAAAAATGTAGATTTTATGGATGAAAATAATGAATTCAATCCTGTACAAACTGATATAACCGATTCTAAATATTTATTTGATAATGAAAATGCTATTATCGTTAATTTAAAAAAAGGATTTAAACCATAAATTTAAATCCTTTTTTCTTTATCATAGCTAAATAGATATACCCATCCATTCCATGATAATTCCTGTTATCACACCAATACTATATAATAAAGCTATGATACTTATATTTTGTTTTATTCCTTTATTAGTTTTAAACAATACAGCTATTCCCACTCCTGCTCCTACTAATAAGCCAGAAACCATCGTAGCAACAGAAATAACATTTTCTAAATACATTTTTGTTAAAATAACAGATGACGCACAGTTAGGAATTAATCCAATCATTCCTGCAATAATAGGACCCAAAATTGGTCTATTTTGTAAAATTCCTTCTATGGTTTCTTCTCCTATTAGATAAATCGCTATATTGATTACAACAGTTACTAATAAAATAAATATAAAAATATTTAATGTATGTTTTAATGCCGATTTTATAATTCCATGTTCACAATGGCAATGCTCTCTTTGGCATAAATCAATAATTTTTTCTTCCTCTTCTTTATGTTTTGCTCTAATGATTAAATCAATACTAAAACCTGCTATCATGCCAACTATTAATTTTATGGCTAGTATTGTAAAAATAGTAGGAATTGGCACTGTTTCTGATAAAAAAACTGGTAACATTTCATCTGATGTCGAAAGATACACCGCTATTAAAGTTCCTAATGTAATTACTCTTGTTGCATATAAATTTGTTGCTAATACAGAAAATCCACATTGTGGAAATATTCCTAATATACTTCCTATAAAAGGACCATATTTCCCTGATTTTTTTATTGTTGTTTTTGTTTTTTCCTTTGTTTTATGTTCTATATATTCCATGATTAAATAGGTTACTAATAAAAATGGAATTAATTTTATACTGTCTATTATTGCATCTAACAAAATATCTGCCATATTTTCCCCCTTGCTTTCTTGTCTTTTTATGATAGCATATATTTTGTTTTTTTTCAACTTTTTATTTTTCTTTCATTGACGGTTCCTTGAAAACTCAAAAATATTACTATCATTAGAATTTCTATGATGATTAGCTCGCTTTGAACTTGTTTGAACATCTTTTATGAAAAACTCCTGTTATCCAAGCATTTACTGTGATATGTATAAAGATATCGACATAAAACTTTAATCAATATAATATAAAAATAAAACCATATAACATATTAATAAAATACAAGACAAATATATACAATTATTCTAGTTTATAAATAATAACAAAAATAGAATAAAAAACAAAAGAAGTGAGGAATTTCTAATGAAAAAGAAAAAAGAAAGTATTAAAAATAAAGGAATTACCTTAATAACTCTAGTAATTACTATCATTGTGTTACTTATTTTAGCAGGAATAACCATAGGCGTATTAGTAGGAGAAAATGGAATCATAACAAGAGCGATCAAAGCAGAAGAAGAAAGCAAAATAACCCAATACGAAGAATTAATAAACATTATCATCATAGAAAAAAAGATAGAGAGATCACAAAATGCAAAACAAGAAGAACCATTTATCAAAATGGTTGCAAATGCTATTGACAAAAAAGAATGGTCCAAAATAGTAACAATTTGTGATGAATATGGAGATACTAAAGTAGAAATAGAAAAATGTAATAAAATTATTGTAGAAACCAAAGATGGCTATGAAATTATTGTAAACATTGATAATGAAAATCCAACAGGAGAAGTCGTATTTATTACCAAAGGAAAAACACCAATGTATACTATTAAATTTGAAGCAAATGGAGGAAAAGGAGAAGTACCAAAAGCAATTCATATAAGAAAAGGATTTTCCATTAAACTACCAAAAGGAGAACATTT
>CASUIT010000042.1 GCA_949455995.1 uncultured Clostridia bacterium | reverse complement strand
CGTGAAAGAGGCGCATTTTAGAGGGTTAGAATTTTTTAATGTTTGTAAGGCAGCCAAGAATTTTAAGAAATATTTTAGAAACTCTACCTCTCTTTACTAAATTTATACTTACAAATTCAACTCTACAAATCAAGATTTATAAGGCTTGCGCAGTTAGGTTGACAGCATTGACTATTTACTATGTTTTGTTTTTGTTGTATGAAAAAATCCTAATTTTCCTATACAACAAAAGAAGTGTTAAAAATTTTGGTTTTTAACACTTCTTTTTAATTATATTTGCTATGTATTTTTCTATCTTTCTTTTTCTGTGTTGCTTCTTATTATGTTTCCTATTAGTTCATCTTGTTTTGTTTTTTTAGTTTCAAAGTTGGTTTGTACTTCTTGTCTATATTTTGCTTTGAAGTCATCTTTTAATTCATTTTGTCTATTTTCTATATGTGTTTTTAGATTTATTTGGTCATTAAGATATTGATTGTTCATATATTTACGATATTGTCCACGATAAAATCGTTTGAATCCAGGTATTTTACTTCTAATTTTATACCTATTTTTCCCTTTAAATTTTAAATCTTGAATTTTTTCTGTATTATTTATTATATCTTCTACTGTTGCTGGTTCTATTCTATCTTCTGGGTCTCTTTTTTTATTTGCTTTTGCTATTTTTTTATTAACTTTTACTAGTGCTTTTGTTGTTTTTACAGGATGTTTTAAATAATATTTTTGTCTTTTCCATTGTATCGCTGCATTTATGTCTATTTCTTTACTTTTCATATCTAGTAATTCTTTATGTTGTTTACTATGTTCTGATAATATATTATTTAACCCTACCATTTCTTCTGTATTATGAACAGATTCATTTACATCAATTCCTTTTTCTTCTCTTAGGTAACTTTCCATTTCTTCGTCAGAAATTTCTTCTAGTTTTTTTACTTCTTCTTTGGCTTCGTCTATTCCTTTTACTTCTTTTGCATAGTCTTTATAGCTTTGGATTTGTGCATTGATTCTTTTTATTTCACTTTCATTTCTTTCAATTGTTCCTTCTAATGCTGTCCATTTGTCTTCTACTTTTTTATGTTTGCTATTAATATTTTGTAATTTTGCCTCTATTGCAGTATATCTATATTGGTTTGGTACTTGTACTAATTTTTGGTTAAATTCTTTTTCTGCTACTTGTTTCTTTTTTGCAAAATCTACTTTTAATTTTCCTACTTCTCCCTTAAAATTGTTAACCATATTTTCTTCCCATTTAGATGGGTCAGAATTAAAGTAAGTATTCCATCTTCCTAATTTTGTTTTTACTGCTCCATTTCCTAATAAACTCTCTATTTCACTACCATGTTCTTTCATTTTTTTGCTTGCTTGCTCTTTTTTGTTTGGATCGGATAAATTTTGCATTTCACTTAGTATTTTGTCTGCTATTTTATTTACTTTTTCTACTACTTTTTCTGCTTCTTGGTTGTGTTTATAGTCTTTAAATGTTTCTTTTAATTTTTCTCTTTGGTCTTTTAATATTTTGTTTTCCTCTTTGTAATGTTCTTTTTCTTCTTCATTTTCTTCTACTTTTCCTGCTATATAGTTATCAATTTTGTCTTTATCACTATTTTGCCTTAATTCTTTTGCTTCTTGTACGGCTTTTGATAGTTTTTTTGCTTTTTCTTCTAGTGTTTCAATTTGTTTATCTGTTAAAACTCCATTACTTTTTATGTTTTCAACTGTTTTTTCAAATTCTGGTGCAAATTTTTCGTTTCCTTTGGCTTTTTCATAAATTTTATCGATTTTTTCTAGTAATGCCTTTTGTGTATAATCTCCCATGTTTTTATTTATCTTTTGTAATTTTTTTTCTATTTTTTCAAAATCCATTTTTTCCTCCCCTTTTTATTTTTTATCTGTCTTTTTTAATACTGCTATTTTTCCTTTTATTTGTGCTATTTGGTCAATGCAGTAGCACATTTGCTCTGTTGTTAAGTTTTTTAGTGTTTCTGGTGTCATTCCTTCTTCTAGTTCATTTAGTAAGTCTACTATTTCTTTATATGATTTTTCCATAGGTTTTCCCCTTTCCTATTTATTTTTACTTTTGTTTTTATTATTTTATACTGTTTTCAAAACTTTTTCTATTCTATTTTAATATAGAAAGAATATTTATGCAATGCTTTTATGTAAATTCGTAAAAGTTTTCCTTATCTAATTATTAATCTGTAACAAATCTTCTAAACTTCTATTGGCTAATTTTGTATATCTTTCCTTTTTATCTTTTATTTTTTTTCCTTCTAACTCTGGTAAAATTCCAAAATTTGCGTTCATTGGTTGAAACTTATCATTAGGAGTTGAAATGTATTTTGCAAGTGTCCCTATTATGGTATTTTCTGAAAAATAACTTTTTGGCAATTCTTTTCCCTTAAAATGCATACTTGCACTTAAAGCCGCTACTAGTCCAGAAGAAATAGATTCTACATATCCTTCTACTCCTGTAATTTGTCCTGCAAAATATAAATTAGGTATATTTTTTAATTGATAATTTTGGTTTAATAACTGGCTTGAATTTATATAAGTATTTCTGTGCATTACTCCATATTTTACAAATTCTGCTTGTTCCATTCCTGGTATCATTGAAAAAATTCTTTTTTGTTCTCCATACTTCAAATTGGTTTGAAATCCAACCATATTATATAGACTTGCTTTTTTGTCATCTTGTCTTAATTGCACAATGGCATATGGTCTTTTAGCTGTTCTTGGATCATCAAAACCAACTGGTTTTAATGGTCCAAATCTTAAAGTGTCTATTCCTCTACTTGCCATAATTTCAACTGGCATGCACCCTTCAAAAATTTCTCTTTTTTCAAATTCATGTAAGGTTACTACTTCTGCTTTTACTAATTCTTTGCAAAAATGTTCATATTGTTGTTGATTCATGGGAAGATTGATATAACTTTGTTCTTCTTTTGTTTGTTGTAATAGCCTTTGTTTCCATTGTTCTTTGGTTTCTTGTTTTTTCTTTTCTTGATGGTAACGATCTCCATAAAATGCAATCCCAAAGTTTATACTGTCTTTTTCTAAAATTGGTGCTGCTGCATCATAAAAATATAATTTATCTTGACCTGTTAATTCTTGAATTTGACTAGCCAATCCATCTGAAGTCAAGGGACCTGTTGCAATTATTACAATCCCATCTTTTAATAGGTCTTTTACATTGGTAACTTCTTGGTTTATGACTTCAATATATGGATTTTCATTTATCTTTTTTGTTACCATTTCTGAAAAAAACTCTCTATCCACTGCTAGTGCTTGTCCTGCTGGTACTTTTGTTTCATCTGCTATTTGAATTAATAAAGAATCTAATCTTCTTAACTCCTCTTTTAATAAACCACAAGCATTTGTTAGCAAATTTGATTTAAAAGAATTACTACATACAATTTCTGCCAAATTTGAATTATGATGAGCTGGAGAATATTTTTTGGGTTTCATCTCATATAATTTTACTTTAATCTTTCGTTTTGCAATTTGATAAGCAGCCTCACATCCTGCTAATCCTCCTCCTATTACGATGATATTATCTCTCATTAATTTCACTTTCTTTCTATTATTTTTACTTTTGGGTTCGTTTGGGTCTGTTACCAATTAACTATTGAATAGATTCATGATTTCTTCTTTTGATAGCTTGTTTATGAATGATGGTTTTGCATGTAATATGTTTTCTACTAATTTTTCTTTTTTTTGCTGTAGTTCGTATATTTTTTCTTCGATGGTATTTTTGGTAATCAGTTTGTAGACTTGTACGTTTCTTTTTTGCCCTATTCGGTATGCTCTGTCTGTTGCTTGGTTTTCTGCTGATAGGTTCCACCAAGGATCGTAGTGTATTACCATGTCTGCTCCTGTTAGGTTTAGTCCTGTTCCTCCTGCTTTTAATGATATTAAAAATAGTTTGATTTCTGGGTTTTGGTTAAATTGGTCTACTAATTGTATTCTTTCGTCTATTTGTGTTTTTCCTGTTAACTTGTAGTGTTTTATGTTTTGCTGGTTTAATTGCTTTTCTATGATTTCAAATATAGAGGTATAACTTGAAAATAGCAGTATTTTGTGCCCACTGTTTATTCCTTCTTGTATTAGTTCCATACATTGGTCTAATTTACTACTTCCTTGATGGTATTCTTCTAAAAATAAGCTAGGATGACAACAGATTTGCCTTAGTCTTGTTAGAGCTGCTAGTATTTGTATTTGACTTTTTTCGTATCCATTTATTTCTATTTTTTCTGCAATTTCTTGTTTGGCTTGTGCTAAGTATTGTAAGTATATCTTTTTTTGCTCTTCTTGCATTTCATTGTTTAAAATGGTTATGGTTTTTTCTGGTAGTTCTGTTAGTACTTCTTTTTTGTTTCTTCTTAAAATAAATGGTTCTATTAACATTTTTAATTTTTTTATGGTTTCTTGATTTTGCTCTTTTATGATTGGCGTTTCATAAGTACTTTTGAATTCTTTATAGGTAAATAAATATCCTGGCATGATAAAGTCAAAAATTGACCATAATTCTGCTAAAGAATTTTCAATTGGAGTTCCTGTTAGGGCATATCTTGTGTTTGCTTTTATTTTTTTGATGGCTTTTGCGTTTTGTGTGTTGCTGTTTTTTAGGTATTGGGCTTCGTCAGCTATGATATATCGAAAGGTGTATCCTTTTTCTTGATATATTTCAATGTCTCTTTTTAATAGGTCATAGGATGTGATGACTAAGTCATATGAATCAATTTCTTCTATTTGCTTTTTTCTTTGTTCTAGGTTTCCTCTAATTACTTGTGTTTTTAGTTCTTGGGCAAATTTATTGGCTTCGTTTTGCCAGTTGAGTGTTAAAGAACTTGGGGTTATTACTAAACTTGCTCTTTTTTTATCAGAAGTTTGTTTTTCGTTTTGGACATCGTCTATGATAACGGCTAACATTTGAATGGTTTTTCCGTAATCCCATATCGTCTGCTAGAATACCTCCAAATTGATAATGATCTAATATTTTTAACCATTGAAATCCTGTTTTTTGGTAATATCTTAAAATATCTTCTAAGTTTTTGGGAATTTTTATCGTTTCGTCTAGCTGTTTGGTTCCTAGCTTATTTATGATTTCTTTATATTCTTTGTCTTTGGAAATTTGTGTTTCTTTTAAATTTTTTAACAATTGGTTTAGGTATAGACTTCTGTTAATTGGAAGTTTTATTTCTCCTTGATGGATTTGTTGATAGGTAATGTTAGTTCCACTTACTAATTTGTCTAAAAAGTCTATTGGCTCATTTTCTTCTAAATTTATAAACGTTCCATCTTTTAGTCTATGGTATTTTTTCTTTTGTTTATATTTTGATATCATTTCTTCTAATTCTTCTGGATTGATATCTAGGTCTTTTAAATCGATGGTTAATAAATCATTTTCCACTTTTATTCCTATACTTCCTATTTTGGGTTGCTTTACTTGATTGGATTGAAATTTATCTGTTGCAAGGATTTCAAATTTTTGCATGTAAAGGTTTATGTCTTGTGTTAAAAATTGATATATTTTTTCCTCTTTTGGTAATACTAGTCTTTCTTTTTGATGGTCAAACATAAAACCAGTCTTTCGAAATAGGTTTAAAGCTCTTGTTTCTTGTATGATATTTCTTGGAAAGTTTACTTTTATATTTTGTTCTAATGGATTTAATTCTTCCTTTTGTCCATAGATAAACTTTATATTAGCAATTAAAAAGTTGTTTTCATCAAAATCTAAGTATACTTTTACTCTTAGATTTTTTGGCTGGTAGTTTTCTATTTCTTCTTGTGTCATGTTTTCAATGTGAATGGCATTTTTTACTTTTGGAATGACAATCGAAAACATTTGTGTTAAATCTTCTTTTCCTAGATGTACTTCGGTCATGTAATTTTTTCTAAATATTTCTAATAATTTTAAGTTTGCCTCTTCAAATTCTTTGGTACAACGATATAACTTTTCTTGATCTAATATATATTGGTGGTTTTTACCTTTGATAATCATTATTTTAAATATTTCTATATTAGGTGTTATGACATATTCTTCGTCTTTTATTTTTTTTAGGTTAAATTCTATTTTGGGTTGTTGTTTTGTTAATTCAATTTCTCCTATTTTTTCGTTTCTTTGAAAGGCTACTTTTTTTCCTTCTAATAAGTTAAATAGCTCATCTATTCCTGTGTTTCCTAATAAGATACTAGTTTCACTTAATGTTTTTCCATAATAACGATAATTACTATTGGCATTTGAATTGGCATATTTTATCATTTCGGCATATTGTAAGATAAAATCTAACATGCCCCAGCTTTGCTTTTCAAAATTCTCTTTTGTATGAATAAATTGCAACTTTTCTCCATATCGATAATATTGTTTTTCTAACATTCTTGTGTAAAATTCTGATAAGTTTTTTATTTTGTACATTTTTTCGTTTCCTATTTTAAATTCTACTTTCATGTTTCCTAGAAATTTATCATATAGGATCTTTGGCTCTATTTTTATGTTTCCTTCTTTTTTTTGGTTACTGCTTTCTTCTTGGTCTATTTGGTTAATTTCTTCATTGTAAAAAGTGTTTACTATTTGTTTGAAATTTCTATTGGTTGTTCTTGACTCACTCATTTTTTTCTCCTTTACTCGGCATAATATTATATAATATATATAAGAAAAAAGCAAGCATCGTTTTGTGCTTGTCCCAAACATAACCATTCAAACAAAAAATCTCAATTTTTATATTATTTTTATTTATTTTTTATATTATTTATAGTACAATAGTATTAATTTAAAAGGGGAGGTATTTATTTGAAAAAATTTAAAATTGCAATTGTTGGTGCCACAGGGCTTGTTGGTAGGTCTGTTATCCAAGTATTACAAGAAAAAAATTTACCAATTGAATATTATGGACTTTTTGCCAGTCAAGAATCGTCAGGAACTACTTTTTCTATTTTAGGTAAAGAGTATGTAGTAGAAGAATTAACTCAAAAATCTTTTGATATAGGATTTGATTTTGCTATCTTTTCGGCTGGTGGCGAAATTTCTAAAAAATATGCTCCTATTGCAGTTCAAAAAGGTTGTACTGTAATAGATAATAGTAGTTACTTTCGTATGGACGAAGATGTTCCTTTAATTGTTCCAGAAGTGAACTTAGAAGATGCCTATCAACATCATGGAATTATTGCTAACCCCAATTGTTCAACAATTCAGGCTATGCTACCTTTGAAAGCTTTAGAGGATAAATATCATATAAAAAGAATCGTCTATTCTACTTATCAAGCAGTCTCTGGTGCTGGGAAAGATGCCTTGTGTGACTTAAAAAATATAGATGCTTCTAAACCTTTAAAAAAATTTCCTTATCCTATTTATAATAATTGTTTGCCTCATATTGATCGCTTTATGGAAGATGGTTATTCTAAAGAAGAATGGAAAATGATACAAGAAACTAAAAAAATCCTACATAGACCAGATTTAAAAGTTACTGCTACAGCTGTTCGTATTCCTGTTGAAAATTCTCATTGCGAATCCATTAATGTGGAATTTGATAAAAATTTTGTGATGGAAGATTTAATTTCTACCTTAAAAAGCTTTCCTCATATTGTGCTAAAAGATGATCCTTCTTCTAATTTATATCCTATGCCTATTTTGGCTACTGGTCATGATGAAGTGTTTGTGGGTAGAGTTCGTCGCGATAATAGTGTACCTTCTGGTGTTAATCTTTGGGTGGTTGCTGATAATATCCGAAAAGGTGCTGCTAGTAATGCTGTTCAGATTGCAGAAGCTTTAATTAAAAAATAGGAAAAATCAATTTTCCTTATAACAAAGATGGGGCATGTAAGTTAGTCTAAAGGTCAAAGATTTTAATTATGCCCCTTTTGTTCTTTCCAATTTAGTTAAAGGATCATCAAGAATTTGAATAACCATTAAATTAATTTTTGATGTAATTGCGTAATTATTTCATTTTCTATTTCTTTTACTAAAATCTCTATTTTAAATTGTGTTAAGTTAATATCTATTATTTCTATTTTGTGTTTTTTTAGTATTTCGACTACTTGATTTAATACACCGTGCATCTTGAATGATTCCATATCCAACGATACTTAGTTTTACTAATTCTTTTTGCTTTATTTCATAGTCTGGATATTTGCTTTCTAATAGTTCTTGTACTTTGTTTTGTTGTTCTTTCTTTATTCTAAATTGTATTTGCTTTTCTTCTTTTTGGAATGTTTCTACTATGATATTATTTTGTAATAGATTTTGATAAATGTCATATGTTTGTGTTTCTTGAATGTTTTCTTTTTTTTCCATTTGTATAACTTCTAGTTTTTCATTTTTTACGATACTTTTTACTTCTGCTGTTTCAATTTGTTGACAAATTTTAGTTCCTCCTTCTTCTGAAAAGGTACTTTTGGCTATTATGTCACAATTGAATTTTTTTCCAATTTGTATGCAACGATTGTGTAGTACTTTTGCTCCTGCATCTGCTACTTCTTGCATTTCATTGAAGGATATTTCGTCCAATCTTTTTGCTACTGTAATCATGTTGGGGTCTGCTGAATAAATTCCGTCTACATCAGAAAATATATAACATTTGTCTGCTTTTAGGGCTACTTGTAAGGCTACTGCGGTTGTGTCAGATCCTCCTCTTCCTAATGTGGTAATGTCTGCATTTTCATTTACTCCTTGAAATCCTGCTACTACTACTATTTTTTCTTTTTTTAACTCTTCTTCTATCCTTTTTGTATTGATTTTTTCAATTTTTGCACTTGTATGGATCGTATTTGTGACGATTCCTGCTTGCCATCCTGTTAATGCTATTGCTTGGTGACCTTTTCGGTTTAATAGTATGCTTAGTTTTGCTGCTGTTACTTGCTCTCCTGTTGCTAATAACATGTCCATTTCTCTTTCTTGTGGTATAGCAGATAGTTCTTGGGCTTCTTTTATTAGTTGGTTTGTTCTTTTTCCTTGTGCTGATACAACGACTACTATGTTGTTTGCTTCTTTTTTTAGGTCTATTATTTTTTTGGCTACTACATTTAATTTTATGTTGTCTGCTACAGAGGTTCCTCCAAATTTTAATATTATTGTGTTCATTTTCTTCACACCTTTGTTTTTTACAAAACTTTATCTAATTTTAAATAAAGTTGCTATGTTGTTATTATAGTATATATATCTTTTGGTTGCAAGCATTTTTTCTTAGTAATCTTTTCATTATTAATTTTAGATGTTATCGTTCTTGGTTTAATGATTGGATAACAAAAACTCCTAAACTTATTTTGTTTAAGAGTTTTTTGTTTATATGTTTATGCTTTCTCGCTTTTTGGCTTTTTTTAATTCTTTATAGTATTGTGCTATTAGTTCATCTAATTCTATACTTAGTTGATAGGTAATATTATAGTCTTTTCCTTGTTCAATGCTTTTATTTAATTTATCTCTTAATTTACAAATTTCATCATTTAACATATTCTTTTCTCCTTTTTTTTTGTTCTCTTTTGTTTATCTATAAATTACCACAATAAATCCCTCAAGTCAAGTATTTTCAATGGTTTTTGGCAACTTTCGTATGTCTTTTTTTTTCCTCTTTCGACATTTTTGGACAACAAAAAACAGCATCTTTATTATTTTTTTAAAAATGCTGTTTGTTCTACATTTTCTATTTTTCTATTTTTTAACTTTTTACAATAGATAAAATCATTTTTTCTTCTTTAAAGACATCTTTTAATATTTGTTCTAAATATTCTACAGTAATCCCCTCTATTTGTTCTAAATAGTCAAAACTTTGAATCCCTTTAAAGAAATCTGCTAAAAACATCCTTGCTATGTCTGCTACATCGTTATATTCTTTGACATATCCTCCATATATCATTTTTTTAATTCGTTCAAAATCTTTTTTATCAATTCCATTTTCTTTTATTTTTCTTATTTCTTCTTTCAATTTTTGATATACCTTTTCTGGTTGGTTGGATTGCCCACTAATTAAAGCATGAGCATATTTATTGGTGAATTCGTATTCTAAACTAGGTTGGGCATAGATAATTCCTTCGTTATATAATTGTTTATAAAGTCCGAGAACTTCTCCCTATTATAATGTTTAATAGCATTTCTATTGCGATGTGTTTTTTTACATCACATTTTTTTGTGTCTTTTATACCAATGGTATATAGTGGTTGACTAACTTCTAATTTTTGTTCTATTTTTTTTTGTACAATTTCTTCTGGTTCGTCTGGATAAATTCTTTTGATTTCTCCACTGGCCTTTGTTTTTATTAATCTATTTTTTATTTCTTGTAGGATGTCTTCTGGTTTGAAGTCTCCACATACTACTAGTGCCATATTAGATGGATTATAAAAGGTTTGATAACATTTGTATAATATTTCTTTATCAATTTTTGCGATGGTTTCAATGGTTCCTACAATATCTATTTTTACAGGATTTTCATGATACATTGCTTTCATGGCATTTAGATATACTCGCCAATCTGGATAGTCATCATACATCATAATTTCTTGTCCTATGATCCCTTTTTCTTTTTCTACATTCTCATCTGTAAAATAGGGATGTTGCACATAGTCCATTAATTCGTCCATTGCTTCATAAAAATTATCTGTACATTCAAATAAATAAGCAGTGTGATCATTTGTAGTATAAGCGTTTGCCTCTACTCCTAATGCAGTTAATACGTCTAAACTATTGGTTCCATTTTCTTGTTCGAATAGTTTGTGTTCTAAAAAATGTGCTACTCCATTTGGAACTGTTGTTATTTTTTCTTCTCCTGGAACAATAAAACTGCTTTCATTAGAACCATAATGGGCTCCCCATATCATATATTTTTTTTGCATGCCTTTTTTGGGAATTATCATTACTGTTAAACCATTTTCTAGCTTTTTGGTATATACTTTTTCTTTCACTTTTGCATTTTCAATAATTTGCACGTTCTTTCCTCCTTTTTATTGCTGTCTTTTTGTTACAGCATTTATTTTAGTCTCTTAAAAAGTAAATGGTACGAATGGCTACTTTTTGTGCAATATGCACAATGTCTTCTTTTTTTACTTTTTGTATTTTTTGGATGTATTCTTCAATAGAAACGTTACTTTGTGATAACTCTTGTCCGAAATAATAGGTAATTCCTGTGTCTTGCTCATCATCTATGGTTTTGATAGTTGCAATTATCCCTGCTTTTGCATTTTCAAGGTCTTTTCCGTGTAAATTCTCCTTTTTTCATGTCTTCTATTTGCTGTTTGATGAGTTCTAATGCTTTTTCGTAATTTCCTATTTCAATTCCACAGTTTATAAAAATGTTATCTTTATGTCTTAAATAATTAGAGTTTGCTACATAGGCTAAATGTGCTTTTTCTCTGACATTTTGAAACATTTTAGAATTCGCACTTCCTCCTAAAATGCTATTGTATATTAAGGTATCATATTTTAATTCTTCGTTATCTATTAATACATCTAATCCTATTATTAATTTTCCTTGTGTTACTTCCATTTTTTCTGTTATGATGTTTTCTTTTTCTGGAAACTTTTTATTTTTTTGTGTTGGTATGATATAATTGGGATTTCTTTCTTGTAATTTTTTGATATTTTCGTTTTCTTCTACTACTTGCTTGATGTTTTCTTTTAGTATGCCTGATACAAATATATCTATTTTACAGGTTTGAATGAGTTCTTTGTAATACGTATATAAATTTTTAGCGTCTATTTTTTCTAAATCTTCTATATACCCAAATTTATATAAACCAAATGGCTCATTTGGGTACATTTCTTCGATACAACGGTCTAGGCTGTATCTTGCTTTGTTGTCTATTTTTCCTTCTATTCTTTGTTTTATGTTGTTTTTTTCTTGTTCTACATATTCAAGTTTAAAGCTTTCGTTTTCAATATATGGGTCTAATACAATCTCTAATAGCTTTTCTAGAGAAGTTTTCAACATTTCTTCCCCTTGTTGTGGTAAAAAATTATCGTTTATGGTTTCTAAGTAAAATTTTAAAACTTGGTTGTCTCCTGTTTTGTCGATACCACAATCAAAACTTGCTCCATACATTTCTTCCATTTGTTTGCTGATTTCTTCTTGTGATGGCATTTGTTTGCTTCCTCTTCTTAGTATGGCTGAAAGGACTGCGTTTTTGGTTACGTTTTGTCTATTTAGCTTGGTGGTTATTAATATGGCATTTAAGTTTGTTTTGAATTTGTCTGTGTCTATGGTGTGAAGTTTGATGCCTTTTTTTATTTCTGTTTGTTGATATTTCATTGTTTTCCTCCTTTTTAAATATACTTGTCTTTTTAGTATACTACTTTTTTTTAGTATTATTCTTTTTACAAAATTTTTGTGTTATACACAAAAATTGGAAGCTTATGTATTTTTTTACATTTTTCACTCCCAATCTATTTTTCTTAAAATTTTCTTTTTCTTGCTGCCTCTGATTTCTTCTTTCTTTTTACACTAGGCTTTTCATAGTGCTCTCTTTTACGTACTTCTTGTATTACGCCATTTCTTGCACATTGCCTTTTGAATTTTCTTAAAGCTTCTTCTATATTTCCATTATTAACTTTTATTTCTGACATTTTTATTCCCCTCCTTCCGTCTCATACGAAAAGTGTATGTGGGATAACCCTTTTAATATTGTTTATTATACATGAAAGTATAATACTTGTCAATAGCTAGTTTCTTTTAAGTATGGAAATCTGATTTTGTAATAAATCTGTTGGGTAATAAGAAATTATGTAAAAAAGCAGATAACAAATATGTTCTTTTTTATTGTCCAAACAAAGAATAATCGATATAATTTTCAAAAGAGAAAGACAAAGGAGGAAGTTTT
>CASUIT010000041.1 GCA_949455995.1 uncultured Clostridia bacterium | reverse complement strand
TCCAAAACAATTATCAGGAGGTCTTTTAAGAAGATTAAATATTGCTTGTGGTATTGCCCATAAGCCAGAATTAATATTTTTAGATGAACCAACTGTAGCTGTCGATCCACAAAGTAGAAATAACATTTTAGATGGAATAAAAAAACTAAGACAAAACGGAGCAACTATCGTATATACAACACATTATATGGAAGAAGTAGAAATGATATGTGATAGAATTATCATTTTAGATAAAGGAAAAATTTTAGCACAAGGAACAGCTGATGCATTAAAGAAAAAAGCAAACATAGAAGAAAAAATAACAGTAGAAATAAACGATATAAAAAATTCTGTACTAGAAAAAATAAAAGAATTTAAAAATGTAGATAATATCGTATTTAATAAAAATATATTAGTAGTTACCTATCAAAAAGGGCAAAACAATCTTTTAGAATTAATAGATTATTTAAAAGAACATAAGGTAAGCTATCATAAAATTTTTGCAGAAAGACCAACTTTAAATGATGTATTTTTAGAATTAACAGGAAAGGAATTAAGAGATTAATGTTTAAACATAATTTTAAATATTCCTTAAAAGTTTTATTGAAAAATAAAATATTATTATTTTGGACACTTGCCTTTCCTATCATACTAGGAATATTTTTTAATATGGCTTTTTCGGATATAGAAAATAATGAAAAATTAGAAGTAATAAATCTTGCCATAATAAACAATGACGATTTTGATAAAAACGAAATGTTTAAAAAAGCAATACAAACACTAAGTGATGAAACAAATGAAAAAAGAATGTTTCATACCAAATATGTTTCGTTAGAAAAAGCAAAAGAAATGTTAGAAGATAATGAAATAACAGGATATATTTTACTAGAAAAACAAGAAGCAACCATTACAGTAAAACAAAATGGCATTAATGAAACCATTATAAGATATGTGGTAGATGAAATACAAAGTAACCAAGAAATGATACAAAATTTAGTAAATACCAAAATAGAAGAAGAAGCAAAACAAGGAAATTTTAATGTAAATTATGAGAAATTATATCAAGAAGTAGCTGATTTAATAGAAGATAATAAAACACCCCTAAAAAATATCTCAAATGAAAAGCTAAGTTATACCATGATTGAATATTATACATTAATTGCAATGGCTTGTTTATATGGAGGAACTTTGTCTATGTTTATCGTAAATTATAAACTTCCAAATAGAAACCAAGTAGGAAAAAGAATTGCCATATCACCAATAAGAAAAGCGAAAATGTTAGTAGCAAGTTTACTTGCCAGTTTTATTATTCAATTATTAGGAATTACCCTTTTATTTTTATTTTTAATATTTGTTTTAAAAGTAGATTTTGGAACCAATTTACCACTTATTTTACTACTTACAGTAGCAGGAACACTTTCAGGTCTATCTTTAGGAGTAGCAATTGCAACATTACTAAAATCAAGTGAAAATGCCAAAATAGGTATTTTAATAGGAATAACCATGCTTGGATGTTTTTTATCTGGAATGATGGGAATTACTATGAAATATATCGTTGATAAAAATGTTCCTATTCTTAATAAAATAAACCCTGCTAGTATGATAACAGATGGATTTTATTCACTTTATTATTACGATACCTTAGAACGATTTTATGTTGCGGTAATTAGTTTAGTAATATTTTCTGCCTTGATGATGATTCTATCGATAAAAGGCTTAAGGAGGCAAAAATATGACAGTATTTAAAACCTTTTGGAAAATTGTAAAAAAATATATAGGAACCATTTTGCTATATACGATTCTTCTTATTGTATTTAGTGGACTTAATATGACAACAAGTGATAATCAAGCAACATTTGTTGCCGTTAAACCAGATGTATTGATTATCAATGAAGACGAAGAAATAGGAATTACTAAAAATTTAATCCATTATATAGAAGAAAATGCAAACAGGATATCCATAAAAAATGAAAAAGATGCCATCAATGATGCTTTATTTTATAGAGAGGTAAATTTTGTAATTTATATTCCCAAAAATTATCGAAACGATATACTAAACAAAAAAAATCCAATCCTAGAAATAAAAAAGACAGGAGATTATCAATCAAGTTTTGCAGAAATGATGTTATCTAGATATCTTCAAATACAAAAATTATATGCTACCAATAGCAATCAAGAAGAAGATCTCATAAAAGCAATCAATGAAAATTTATCCAAAAAATCAAACATAGAAGTAACATCAAAAATAGATACCAAAAAAACAGAAAATGCAGCATTTTATTTTAATTTTGCAAGTTATAGTATCATGGCAGTAGTAATATTTGTCATATGTTTAGTTTTATCTAGTTTTCATCAAAAAGCAGTAAACAAAAGAGGTATCGTAAGTAGTATGAAGGTTCAAAAATATAATAGACAATTGTTATTAGCAAGTTTAATCTATGCAATAATAGTATGGGCAATATTTGTGCTACTTGGAATTCTATTAATAGGAGATATTCCATTACTACTACTGAGTATATATATGTTAAATTCATTTATCTTTACATTTTGTGCATTAACACTTGCCTTATTAATTAGTACATTAGTAAATAATAAAAATGCAATAAACGGTATTGTAAATGTAGTAGCCTTAGGATCCGCATTTCTTTGTGGTGCATTTGTTCCAGCAAAATGGCTACCAGACTTGGTATTGCAAATAGCCCATGTATTACCAGCTTATTGGTATATTCATTCAAATGAATTATTAATAACAATAGAAATAATAAATTTTGAAACTTTAAAACCATTATTGGTAAATATGTCTGTTATGGTTGGATTTTCGATTCTTTTCATAATAAGCAATTCTATCATTTCCAAAAGAAAACAAAAAAATGTTTTGTAATATGGAGGAAAAAAAGTGCAAAAAATAGTGATCCTAGAAGATGATAATATATTATCACAAGAACTAAAAGAATTATTAGAAAATAATGGATATCAAGCAATGGTATTAACTAATTTTGAAAATTTAGTACCATCCATTTTAAAAATAAATGCTGACATGATTTTATTAGACATCAACTTACCAAATGCAAATGGTGAATTTATATTAAAAGAAATAAGAAAAAAATCTAATATTCCAATTATTATGGTAACAAGTAGAGACAAT
Source organism: uncultured Clostridia bacterium (assembly GCA_949455995.1). Classification (GTDB taxonomy): domain Bacteria; phylum Bacillota; class Clostridia; order TANB77; family CAG-508; genus CAG-269. The sequence goes on along the minus strand of CASUIT010000041.1, from coordinate 9,958 downwards.
GATGCCGATGAAGTAAGAAGTATGACATTAGGTGCTGATGATTACATTACAAAACCCTACCATCCAACCATTTTATTATTAAGAATAGAAGCTATTTTTAAAAGAATACACAAAGAAAATGAAAAAACAGTATATAAAGAAGTAGAAATAGATAGGAATCGAAGTTTAATCAAAAGAAAAGATAAGCAAGTGATACTTTCTAAAAATGAATTTCTTATTTTTGATTTTTTACTAAAAAATCAAGGAAAAATTGTATCAAGAGATGAGATAATAAGCTTTTTGTGGGACTCAGAAGAATTTGTAGATGACAATACACTTACTGTCAATATTGCAAGATTAAGAAACAAAATAGAAGAAGTAGGATTAAAAGAGGTAATTCAAACTAGGAGAGGACAAGGGTATTTATTAATATGAAAATAAAAGACTATATAAAAGATAACATCATAACCATTATAATTTATTTTGTTACACTTATGTTATTATTACTATTTTTTCGAGTATTAAAAGTAAATAAAGAAACTTTTATTTCTACTTATATTCTTTTATTTTTTAGTGGAAGTTTTACTTTTCTCTATCATTATTTTAGAAAGAAAATGTTTTACGATCTTTTCCTAAAAAAATTAGAAAAGTTAGATAAAAAATACATTATTACCGAAATGATAGAAGAGCCAAACTTTTTAGATGGAAAAATATTATATCATTCTTTATATGAAATAAACAAAACCATGAATGAAGAAATCAAAAAATATAAAATGAGTCTTGAAGAACTAAAAGAATATATTGAAATGTGGGTACATGAAGTTAAAATACCAGTAGCTAGTATTTTATTGATGGCATATAAAAAAGATAAGATACAAAAAGTAGTAGAACCTACTAAAAGAATAGAAAACTTTGTAGAACAAGTACTTTATTATGCAAGAAGTGAGAATGCACAAAAAGATTATATCATCAAAGAATGCAATTTAAAAGAAATTATTAATAAAGTAATTAAGAAAAATAAAGAAATTTTTTTATTAAAAAAAGTAGAATTAACAATAGAAAATATAGAAAACATAAAAGTATTAACAGATAGTAAATGGTTAGAATTTATTATCAATCAAATCATCCATAATAGTTTAAAATACCTAGATAAAGAAAAATCTATCCTTAAAATATATGCCAAAGAAGAAAAAACAAAAATAATATTAAACATATATGATAATGGAATGGGAATTCCCAAAAATGATATTAAAAAAGTATTTAACAAATGTTTTACAGGAGAAAATGGAAGAAAGATTCAAACTTCAACAGGAATGGGATTGTATATTTGTAAACAATTATGTGAAAAATTAAATCATAATATAGAAATCCATTCAAAAAAAAGTAACCATACCAATGTAGAGTTAACCTTTCACAAAGACGAATTTTATAGTGTATTAAAATAACCTTACATTTTTGTAAGGTTTTGTTATACAAATCAATGGCACTAGAAACAAAAATATCTTATCATTAAGTTATAAAAGGAGGAAAGAAAATGTCAGAGATTTTAAAATTAGATAAGGTAGAAAAATATTATGGTACAAAAACAAATATTACAAAAGCCATTGATAATATAACATTTGATGTAGAAAAAGGTGAATTTGTAGCAATTATGGGAGCAAGTGGATCCGGAAAAACAACATTACTCAACTGTATTTCTACCATTGATCGAGTAACCAGTGGAAATATTTTAGTAAATGGAGAAAACATAACAAAATTAAAAGGAAATCAGTTAAATGCTTTTCGAAGAGAAAAATTAGGCTTTGTTTTTCAAGATTTTAATTTGTTAGATACTCGGAACAGCTTACGAAAATATAGCATTAGCACTTACCATACAAAATATAGGTGTAAAACAAATGAATAAAAGAGTAACAGACATTGCAAAAAAGTTAGGAATTGTAGATATTTTAAACAAATACCCCTACGAAATGTCAGGAGGGCAAAAACAAAGAGTAGCAGTAGCAAGAGCCATTGTTACCAATCCAACCTTAATTTTAGCAGATGAACCAACAGGTGCCTTAGATAGTAAATCTTCAAAAATATTATTAGAAACATTCCATTATTTAAATACCAAATTAGAAGCTACTATTTTGATGGTTACACACGATTCTTTTGCAGCTAGTTACTCAAAAAGAGTCATTTTTATAAAAGACGGTAAACTATATAACCAAATTGATAAAGGAGATCTTAGCAGAAAAGAATTTTTTAGTAAAATCATAGATGTCGTAACATTATTAGGAGGGGGATTTTAAGATGTATATAAAATTAGCCTTTAAAAATGTAAAAAAAAGTTTTAAAGATTATGCCATCTATTTTTTTACATTAATGATAGGAATTTCTATTTTTTATATGTTTAACAGTATGGATAGTCAAACCATTATGTTAGAATTATCTGATACAAAGCATAATATGATAGAAACCATGAGTGGGGTTTTAGGAATCATTAGTATATTTGTTGCTTTTGTATTAGCCTTTCTTATTATATATGCTAGTAAATTCTTAATGAAAAGAAGAAAAAAAGAATTTGGGATTTATATGCTATTGGGAATGAAAAAAACGAAAATATCGAAAATTATTTTAACAGAAACCTTCTTAGTAGGTATCATCTCTTTAATAGTTGGATTAGGTGCTGGGATTTTATTGTCTCAAATAATGTCTGTTTTTGTTGCCAATATGTTTGAAGCAAATATGACAAAATTTGCTTTTACCTTTTCTAAAACAGCACTAGTAAAAACCATTTTTTATTTTTCTATTATTTATTTAGTAGTTATGTTTTTTAATGTTATCTCTGTTAGTAGGTGTAAATTAATCGATTTAATTTATTTTCATAAAAAAACAGAGACGATAAAATTAAAAAACATGTGGTTATGTATGCTTATCTTTTTTATAGCAGTTGTTATGTTAGGATATGCTTATTACCAAGTTACTGCCAATAAAGGAGCAAATATCGATTCACAAGGAAAATTACTAGTTATGATAGTATTAGGTTGTATTGCTACCTTTTTCATATTTTTTTCCTTATCTGGTATGTTATTAAAAATAGTAATGTCTATTCAGAAGTTATACTACAAAAAAGTCAATTCGTTTGTAATGAAACAATTAAGTAGTAAAATAAATACAACAGTATTTTCGATGACAATCATCTGTTTAATGTTGTTTGTAACTATTTGTATTTTTTCTAGTGCTATTGTCTTAAAAGATTCTATGAATAAAAAAGTACAAGAACTTGCACCTGTTGATATTTCTATTAGTAAAATCTTAGATATAGAAGAAGAAAATTATAAAAATACTTTAGATACCAAAATAATAGACGAATCAAAATACACCATAGAAGAAACATTAGAAAGAAACCATATTAATATAAAAGAAAAATTTAAAGACATTGTTTCTTTTAATATTTATATCACAAAAGAAGTAAATTTTGAAAATTTATTAGGAAATACAAAAGAAGAAGTGTTAAAACAAAATCCTTTTATAGAATCACTTTTAAAGGAACAACAAACATTAATAAAGATAAGTGATTATAATAAATTTGCCAAAATCTGTGGTAGAGAAACTTATACACTAAAAGAAAATGAATATATAATCCTAAGTAATATCGAATACCTATCAGAAATAACAAATAAAGCATTAAAAACCAATCCTAAATTAAAAATACAAGAAAACGAATATACACCTAAATACATGGATTGTAAACAAGGAAATTTAGATTTAGATGCAAGCAATCAAACAGGGCAAGTTATTATCTTACCAGATGAGGCAATTAATGAGAACATGAGATGTAACAATAGATTTTATGCAAATTATAATGCTAACGGAAAAGAAGAAAAATTAACAATAGAAAATGAAATTACAAAATTAGAACCAGATTTAAAAAATTTCTACTTATTTACCAGACAATATTTAGCAGATGAAAATATAGGATTTGGAGCAATGGTAGTATTTTTGGGATTATATTTAGGTCTTGTATTTTTAATATCAAGTGGTGCTATCTTAGCATTAAAAGAATTGTCTGAAAGTAGTGACAATAAAGAAAGATATCATATTTTAAGAAAAATTGGAACAGACGAAAAAACAATTAACAAGGCATTATTTAAACAAATAGGATTTTTCTTTTTATTTCCACTAATACTTGCTATTATTCATTCTATACCAGGAATAAGAGTAGCAACTTATATGATAGAAACTTTTGGAAAAGGAAATTTATTAAACTCTATTTTAATGACAACAGGATTTATCATATTGATTTATGGAGGCTATTTCTTAATTTCTTACTATTCAAGTAAACGAATGATAAAAGAAAAGTAATAAATCTATGTACATTAATACTATAATATAACAGATCATATAATAACCTAAGAGGTATTAATTATGCAAAATTGTGAATTTGTAACTTTTATTTCTATTTTGGCATATACAATTGCTAAAGATAAAACAGCAGAAGAACTAAATGTTTTATCTGCTTTTTTTAATCAGCTCGGAGATACTTTAGCAACACTTTCTACTTTAGATTCAATAGATAATTGAAACAACAAAGTAAAAAATTTTCAAAAATGATTGACAATTTAATTTTTTATGTATAAAATTCTTTAAAGAATTAATACTTGTAAAATTGAAATATATAAGCTTAGTGGTTTATCGTTGTATGGATAATAACGGTAAAACAAATCATAAAGATGGAATTTATGCTAGACCATTAAATATGTTTTTATCAGAAGTAGACCATGAAAAATATCCAGATGTAACTCAAAAATATCGTTTTGAAGAAATTATGGATGAATAAAACTAGTAAATTGTAGGGGGAAATGAAATTAATGAATTATGAGAAGTGTATGAATGAAATTATAGAGTTTTCAACAAAATTTTATGATAGTTTAGATTTTGCACATAATATAGAACATGGAAAAAGAGTTGTAAAGAATGCAAAAGTAATTGCTAAAAATGAAGGTGGAAATCTATTTTTGGTAGAAGCAGGAGCTTGGCTACATCAATTTCATGATAAAATAGATGAAGTAAATAGCTTTATAAAAACTTTGGATATAGTAAAATAGTATATGATGCAGATGCAATTGAGGTACTTAGTACTTATGGTATGATAAGAGAAATAATTTGTAATGCAAAATGCAGAAATAAAGAGTGGGAAAAAGCAGTAGAAGATACCATAAATGTTCAAAAAAGATTTAAGGAAAAAATAAAAACCGAAACTGCAAATAAAATGTTAGAAAAAGATTTTAAAATAATAGAAGAATTTTGGAAGTCCTATAAAAAACACAAAAGTTAATGTCAAAATTATTCAATGTGACAAAAAATAAAAATATATGAAAATAAATATGGTGGTGTAAATGAAAAACAAATACAATTCAAAAAAATAGTTATTATAGCAATATTTGTATCTATTATTACTATATCTGAACATAAGGATTATATACGTGAACATGGTATTAGAAATTTTAAAAAATATTATGAGAATTATTTGAAGTTAGCTCTATTATATAATAGAATATCAAAAGAATTAAATATAGTTAATAAATATCGTGATAGATCTGTGGGAGCAGATGCAATTGGAGGAAGTTATGCTTATTTTATTAAAGTTGAAAAAAAGTTAATTATAAAAATAAGGAGTATGTATATGAATGAAAAAGATAAAATGTTAGCTGGAGAAATCTATGATGCTAATTATGATAAAGAATTAATAGAAGAAAGATTAAAAGTTAAAGATAAGTGCTTTGAATATAACAATATAAAACCATCTAATATTGAAGAAAGAACAAAATTAATGAAAGAAATATTAGGAAAACACAAAAAAAGTTTTTATATTGAACCACCGTTTCATTGTGATTATGGATACAATATAGAAGTAGGAGAGAATTTTTATTCTAATCATAATTTAATAATATTAGATGGAAATAAAGTTGTTTTTGGAGATAATGTTTTTATAGCACCTAATTGTGGATTTTATACAGCAGGACATCCTTTAGATTATGAAAGAAGAAATAAGGGATTAGAATATGCTAAACCTATAAAAGTAGGAAATAATGTATGGATAGGTGGAAATGTTGTTGTGCTTCCTGGAGTAAATATTGGAGATAATGTTGTAATAGGTGCAGGAAGTGTTGTAAATAAAGATATACCATCAAATGTAGTAGCAGTAGGTAATCCTTGTAAAGTTATAAAAGAATTATAGTTCACATAATCATCTTTTATTTTCTATATTAATTTCATTTTGTAATTCTTCTAAAAACTTTTGAGTAGCTTTAGAAAAGACTTGATATTTCTTCCACACCATTACTAAATTTGCTTTTAAATTAGGTATAATAGGTTTAAAACATAGAGTGCTATCATCAGTATGTTGCTACAACTACATCTTCGCCATTTCCACTAAAAAGATGATAATGAATGTTAGGATATTTTTTTTGTAAATTACTGCTTACTTTTGCAATAATTTTCATTCCTTCTGTTTCTCCAGCACCTATATAAATATCGCCAGAGATGAATTCATTATCCAGATTTTTTAGTTCTGTTTGTGTTTTTTCTATTAAATCAACAGTTTGAAAATCATGAAATTATAAAATGCTTAAATGTTGAAAATTATCTGTCCTTTATGGTATAATCAAAACATCAATTAGTAATTTATGTGGAGATATTGAATTATGGTTTTAATTGTACTTTTGGCTGGAATACCAATAATGTTAGCTGTTATTTTTTGTGTTTACATTTTTTATAAAGGGATAAAAGAAAAAAATAAAATAAAAATAATTATTCCATTGATATTATTTGTAATGGTAAGAGGGCAAATTAAAGGTATTATTCTTGGTATTTTACTGGTTCTCTATTTTTTGGTAATACTATTTTTCCCATATATAATAGGTATAATAATATCTGTTATAGTAATATACTTAATCAGGAAAAAAGTAAAAGAGGAAAAACAAGAAATATTATGTACAACAGTTATAGTTATTTGTAGTATTACAGCTTTAGGATTAACTCCTTTATGGTATAAGTTTGCAAGTGAAAGACCTGATGATACTTATGTAAAAATGAAAGAAATAGCTGACAATCAAAGTCTTATAGGATTATCGAAAGAACAAGTGGTAGAATTATTAGGTGAACGGAGGTCAAAGTAAATATGATGAATATGTATATTACTATAATGCAGGACAAATATCTGATTATATAGCAAGTCATAATGATTTTTATTATCTTACAATTATATTTAACGAAAATTGGAAAGTAAAATCAGCCTATATAAAGATGTCGGATTAGATTATAGAAAAATTACAATTTTGATTATAAATCTTGAATGTTAATATGCATTGCTTGTAGCAACGGACTATTCTTTATATAATAGTTTGTAAAGAAAGGAGTTGTTATAAAATGTTAAAAGAAAACATTAAACAATTAAGAAAATCAAAAGGACTTTCACAAGAAGAACTTGCTATCAAATTAAATGTGGTAAGACAAACAATTTCTAAATGGGAGCAAGGATTGTCAGTTCCTGATTCGGAAATGTTAGTTTCAATAGCAGAGGTTCTTGAAACACCAGTAAGCACTTTGCTTGGAGAAAATATTTCAGAGGCTAAAGTAGATGATTTGAAAGCAATTTCTGAAAAATTAGAGATAATAAACTTACAACTATTGAAAAGGAATGATGCAAGAAGAAAAATGATTCATTGTATACTAATTTCATTATGTGCAATTATAATGATAATTTTCATCTCTTTATTCTTATTAAATAGTCCTTATTTTAATTGGGATTATAATAATCCTGAAAATGTTGTTTTAGGAGTTGCTTTTCATTCGTTTGAATGGCTATTTATTAGGATAGCACCAATTATCTTTATTGTATCAATCGTTGGGATTGTACTGACTCGAAAGAAAGTTTAAAATTGTTTGTAGTACAAATTACATGTATACTGTTAGATGTAAATAAATGAATTTACATCTAATTTAGTTTTAGATAAGGATTGTTACAGATTAGCCAAATTATTTTTTGTAAATGAAGTAGAAGAGATAATTTGAAAATTGTCTATTCTTATGTTATTATATCTTTATAAAAATGTGATAAGGAGGAAAAGAAAAATGAAAAAACAAACAGCAGGTAGAGAAAATTTAGGAAAACTAGCTCCAAAATTTGCAGAATTAAATGATGATGTATTATTTGGAGAAGTATGGAGTAGAGAAGATAAATTATCATTAAGAGATAGAAGTATGATAACAATATCAGCTTTAATGGCTGGGGGGTTATTTCCACAATTAAAATCACATTTTATATTAGGCAAAGAACATGGAATAACCAAAGAAGAAGCAGTTGAAATAGTTACTCAATTAGCATTTTATAGTGGATGGCCAAAAGCATGGAGTGCTTTTAGCTTAATTAATGAAGTATATACAGATGACAATATAAAAGAAGAAATACATGGTGGAGCATTTGGAATGGGAGAACCTAACACAGCTTTTGCTAGGTACTTTATAGGAAATTCATATTTAAAACCATTAACAAAACAAGGAGCATCAGCAGTATTTTTAGCAAATGTAACATTTGAACCAAGTTGTAGAAATAACTGGCATATACATCATAGTACAAATGGTGGAGGTCAAATACTTATTTGTGTAGATGGAGAAGGTTGGTATCAAGAAGAAGGAAAACAAGCACAAAGTCTAAAGGTAGGGGATGTAGTAGTTATTCCAGCTAATGTAAAACATTGGCATGGAGCTAAAAAAGATACTTGGTTTAGCCATATAGCAGTAGAAGTGCCTGGAGAAAATACCAAAAATGAATGGTGTGAACCTGTAAATGATGAAGAATATAATAAACTTTAAAATGGAGGAAGAATGTATTCATATGATATTAAACTATAACAATAATTGTATTATTATGAAACTTCTAAATCGATTTTAAGACACTTTTATATTTAATTAATAAAAAGAAACATTTAATGTTTTATTTAAAAATTATTAATTATCACTAATATAATACAATATTTATAAAATGCTGATATTTTGAGGTTTTCTTAAAAATGCCAAAAAACCGCTAAAAAAAAGACACACGAGAATCGATTTTAAGCTGTTTTTATAAAAACGCAATATAAACTTGTTGTCTATAAATTGGGAAAAATATTGAAATATCAGCAACTACAAGATTTTTTTAAAATTATAAAGATAGATATAAAATTTTATGAGAATAATATAAGATTATAAATAAACTAACTAATATAGATATAAAAAAATGAACGCATTAAAATGGATTTTAAGAGGTTTAATTTAAAAAGTAATAAAATAATTGTGCTAACTAGGACATTTAAAAGAAAGACCATGTATTAATGATTATATATTTTACTCCTACTCCTATTTGCACAAAACTTTGATTTTGCGCAATGTCATGTATGGAAAAAAGAAAGTATCTTACTACTCTCCCTCAGACATCTACCTTTAAATTTGGACTATCTTTTACTTAAATCTTCTTAAATATGTATTCATTTGTTCTATAAATTCATCATTATTTTCAGATTGTGTCATTTGATGAATAACTTGTTCTGTAACATCTGCAACAGGCATACTATTCATTGCTTTTCTCAAAGCAAATACGGTTTCTTTTTCTTTTGGTGTTAATAATAAATCTTCTCTTCTTGTACCAGATTTATTAATGTCAATGGCTGGGAAAATTCTTCTTTCTGATAATTTTCGATCTAAATGTACTTCCATATTACCAGTTCCTTTAAATTCTTCAAATATAACATCATCCATTCTACTTCCTGTATCGATTAATGCTGTTGCTAAAATTGTTAAGCTTCCACCAAATTCAATGTTTCTAGCTGCCCCAAAGAATTTTTTTGGTTTATGCAATGCTGCTGGATCAATTCCTCCTGATAATGTTCTTCCAGAAGAAGGAATGACAAGATTATAGGCTCTTGTTAGTCTTGTGATACTATCTAATAAGATT
>CASUIT010000040.1 GCA_949455995.1 uncultured Clostridia bacterium | reverse complement strand
TGGAATCACTAAGTTATAAGCTCTAGTAAGTCTTGTAATACTATCTAATAAAATAACTACATCTTTTCCATGTTCAACAAGTCTTTTGGCACGTTCTAAAACCATTTCAGCAACTTTGACATGGTGCTCTGGTAATTCATCAAAGGTGGAATGGATTACTTGTCCTTTAATAGAACGTTTCATGTCTGTTACTTCTTCAGGTCTTTCATCTATTAATAATACGATTAATTCGGTTTCTGGATTGTTTGTTGTAATACTGTTTGCTACTTTTTTTAATAGTGTTGTTTTTCCAACTTTTGGTTGGGCTACAATCATTCCTCTTTGCCCTTTTCCAATGGGACACATTAAATCTATAATTCTGGTTGCGTAGTCTTTTGCTCCGTGTTTCTAATTTTAATCTTTTATTGGGATAGATAGGAGTTAATTCGTCAAATCTTCTTCTTTTCATTGCTTTTTCTGGATGTTCTCCATTTACTTCTCCAACAAAAATTAAAGATGGAAATTTTTCTCCTTCTCTAAATCTTGAAATTCCTTTGATAATGTCTCCTGTGTCTAGTCGAAATCTTCTGATTTGTATCATGGAAATATAGACATCTTTTTCACTAGATAAGAAGTTTTCGCCTCTTAAAAAACCATATCCATCTGGTAGTATATCAAGTATTCCTTCTACAATTTCATCACCGTCACTTGTTAATTTGTAATCTACAATAGGTTCTCCGTTTTCGTCATATTGACGCTCTTGTTTGTTGGTTTCTTCTTTTATTTCTTCTATTTCTGGTTTGTTAACGATTTGTTTTAAGACAGTTATTAGTTCTTCTTTTTTTAATTTTGAGATATTTTTTAGGTTATGTTCTTTTGCTAATTCTTTTAGTTCTAGTAAAGTCATTGTTTCAATGTCTAACATATAAATCCTCCTCATTTTTTTATTTATTTTACTGTGTTTTTTTGAATGTTAAAGATGTAAATATTATGATAATGGTGGTATTTCATTTTGATTGAATGATAAGAAATTAATAAAATATATGTGGCATAAAATATACTTTAAAAGAGCAAAATTGGCGGGCAAACAAACAAAGACGGGGCATGTAAAGTTAGTCTAAAGGTCAAAAATTTTAATCATGCCCCTTTTGTTCTTTTAATAAATATATTTTATTTGTAAATTTACATTCCTCTGTCTATATATACTTTTTCATTTGGATAATACATATCTAGTTTTTCTCTTGCTGTTTGTTCTATGAATTCTAATGAATTGACATCGTCTTTTTTCTTGGCAAGTTCTTCTTTGTATTCTTTTTCTTCTTCGATTTTAGAAGTTAATTCATTACTGTCTTTTATATATTGGTTTAGCGTTTTTTGTTGATTGATTAATGTGAAAATTACATATATTGCAAGTATTAATATAAGTAATTTTTTATAGATTTTCTTGTGTTTTTTCATGATAATCTCTCCATTTTCTGTATAAGCTTTTGTATGGTATATTTATATATTCTACATTTTTTCTAAAAATCCTTTTTTATTTTTAATATTTTTTACTTTTTTTGACATTTTTAGCTAGAAGGGGTCTTTTTTCTAAAAGGTAGTCTTTTTAGTCCGCATTTTGTAACTTTTTTTCGCATATTGATAAATAAAAAATGAATTGGTTTAAAAAATATGTTATGTATTGTTTTATAAATAAATTTAAATGGTATCATTATTGTTTCAAAAATCTTTTTTAAGAAATTTAATATTTTTACATTGATTTTTACAATGTAAGAACTAATAAACAACATATAGAATATTGCACCTAATAAGATACCTAAAAACATGAATAAACGTAATTGACCATTATTAAAAATAAATATGGAATACAATACGATAAAACCTGCTAATATCCAAAATAAAACGTCTTCTATATAAGTTACTAAATCTTTTGTAGGAAATACTTTTCTAGCAATTCTAAAAAAATCAAATAATAGTCCAATTAGTATTCCATTTACGATAAATATAAAAAATAAATAAGCTTGGTTTGTAACCATTATTTGACTCCTCCTTTTAATTATTTAAATATTTTACTCATAAAAGTACTTTTGTTATTTTTTTCACTTTCTTTATCACTATATGCTAAATAAGAAATTTCGCCTTCTACAATAACTTCTGATGTATCAATACTTAGCTTATTGATTCTAATATTTTCACCTTTAACAGTTAATAAACCTAATTCTGTTTCTAATATAACAACTTGATCATCAAAGCTCAATACGTCTAAAACACCAGAAATACTTAACTTTCCCCTATTTTCCAAAATAAGATTTTGAATCACTCCTGTACTTGTTACTTTTCTTTCATCTATTGTCATGCTTCTCATTCCTTCCCTATATTTTCCAAAATTTAAAACTTGTTTCTTTTCTCACTAAATTATATATATTCAATGTTTGTCTTATTTAGAACAAAATAGAGCAACTTACCCATACCGAGGCTTAGATTTACTAGGAAAAACGTCTTGCTAAAAATAAATAGCAAGACGATAAAGAATTGTATTTTAAGAAATTAAATTTTCATGTATTTCATCTAATATTTTATCAGATACTTGATTTTTAAAGGTAATAGAAACTTTAGATTCTGATAAATCAAATTCTAGCATATCTAATTTATTTTTTTCAATAATATCTAAAAGAAGCTTAATGCCTTTAACATTTCTAATAATACCATTTCCTATAATAGATATTCTAGAAACTTCTTTTTTTACCATACTTTTTATCGTATTTTCTTCAATAATATCAGAAATAACGGTTCCTGGCTTATTATTAAAAGTAGATTTTGTAATAATAGGAACTTTAAATTTCTCTCCTATTTCTACACATCGATTATGAAGAACTTTTGCACCTTCACTAGATAAAGCAAGCATTTCTGTATAAGAAAGTGCTGATAATTTTTGTGCTTGTTTTAATCGATTCGGATCGGTTGTGTAAACACCATCTACATCTGAAAAGATATAACAATTTTTAGCTCCGCAGAGCTGCTGATATAGCAACCGCTGTTGTGTCAGACCCTCCTCTTCCTAATGTGGTAATATCCATACTTTCATTTAATCCTTGAAAACCTGTTACTACTACAATATTTCCTTTTTGTAGTTCTTTTTTTATTCTTGATGTGTCAATACATTTTATGATAGCATTTTGATTGGTATTATCTGTATATATTCCTGCTTGCCATCCTGTTAAAGAAATAGCAGGATAGCCCATTTTATTAAGTAAGATACTTAATTTGGCACTTGACATTTGTTCTCCTGTACTTAGTAATACGTCCATTTCTCTGTTTTGTGTATTTTCTGATAATTCTTTTGCTTCTGAAATTAATTTGTCTGTTGTTTTTCCTTGTGCTGAAACTACTACTACAATATGGTGTTTTTTTTCATATAAATCTATGATTTTTTTTGCTACTAATTCTAATTTTTCGTTATCTGCAACAGAACTACCTCCAAATTTTAAAACTATTGTGTCCATTTTTTATCACTCGCCTTTTGTAAAATAATATAGAGAGCGGATTTAAATTTTCAAATCTGCTCTCTATATTGTATGCAACAAATTCTTTTATGATAAATCTAAATATCCAATATGATACTTATCATGTTCTAAGTATTAATGAAAATTTTTACATTTTAGGTAACTTTCCATGAAAGCATCTATTTCTCCATCCATAACTGCTTGCACATTTCCCACCTCATAATTGGTACGATGATCTTTTACCATGGTATAAGGACAAAAAACATAAGAACGTATCTGACTGCCCCAAGCAATATCCATTTGAATTCCTTTTAGGTCTTCTATTTTTTCTTTTTGCTCTTTTTCTTTTAAATCTAATAATTTGGATTTTAACATTTTCATTGCATTTTCCCTATTTTGAATTTGTGAACGCTCTGATTGGCAAGCTACTACTATATTGGTTGGTAGGTGCGTTATTCTAACAGCAGAAGATGTCTTATTGATGTGTTGTCCGACCTGCTCCGTGATGCTCGATAAGTATCTACTTTTAAATCATCTGGATTGATTTCTAGTTCAATATCATCTGCAATTTCTGGTAAAACTTCCACAGAAGCAAATGAGGTATGTCTCCTTCCCCCACTATCAAATGGTGAAATTCTAACCAATCGATGTACACCCATTTCGGATTTCATATAACCATAAGCATTTTCCCCTAGGATTTCAAAGGTTACACTTTTTATACCTGCTTCTTCTGCTTCTAAGTAGTCTAATTCTTTGAGTGAAAAATTGTTTTTCGTTGCCCATCTTGTATACATGCGATATAACATTTCAGCCCAATCTTGTGATTCGGTTCCTCCTGCTCCAGGATGTATGGTTACCATAGCATTATTAGAATCATATTTTCCAGATAAAAAAGTTGTTATTTCAAATTTTTCGATTTCCTTTTGTAATATATTGGTGTTTTTTAGTAATTCTTTTTCCATTTGTACTTCTTGCTCTAATTGCAATAATTCTGATAGCTCTTGTAAATTTATAATTTCCTCTTTTAATTTTTGATATGTTGTTGTTTTATTTTTTAGTACTTTAATTTGAGATAGTACTTTGCTAGAATTTTTGCTATCATTCCAAAAATTTTCTTGTATGGTTTTGGCTTCTAATTCTTGCAAGTTGTTTTCTAGTTTAGCTATGTCAAAGAGATTCACCCAATTCTTGTAATTTTTCTTTTAATTGTTGAAGAATTTTAGTATTTTCTTCTAATTCTATCATTTTAACACTCTCCTTTACACATTAAATTTAAATAAAACAATATCGCCTTCTTGCATGATATATTCTTTTCCTTCTGAACGAACAAGTCCCTTTTCTTTTGCATTTACCATAGAACCTGCTTTTATTAAATCAGAGTAAGAAACTATTTCTGCTTTTATAAAACCTCGTTCGATATCTGAATGAATTTTTCCAGCAGCTTTAGGGGCTTTTGTTCCCTTTTTTATAGTCCAGGCTCTTACTTCTGGCTCTCCTGCTGTTAAAAATGACATATATCCTAATAAATCATAGCTTTTTTTTATTACTTTGTCTAATCCAGATTCTTCTAATCCCAATGCTTCTAACATTTCTTTTTTATCTTCTTCTTCTAATCTGGATAGTTCTTCTTCTATTTTGACACATAATGGGATTACTTCTGCTTTTTCTTTTGAGGCATATTCTTTTACTTTTTTTACCATTTCGTCATTTTCAGCATTTTCTAATTGTTGCTCTGAAATATTGGCAATATATAAAATGGGTTTGGTTGTTAATAAAAACATTTCTTTTACTAATTCTTGTTCTTCTTCTTTAAAATTAATGGTTCTTGCTGATATTCCGTTTTCTAAATTTTCTTTTATTTTTTCTAGTAGGTTAATTTCTTGTTGATATTTTTTGTCTGCTTTTAGATTTTTTTTTGCTTTATCTAATCTTTTATTTACAGTTTCAATGTCAGCAAAAATTAATTCTAAATTAATTGTTTCAATGTCTCTTATTGGGTTGACATTTCCATCTACATGTACTACATTGGAGTCTTCAAAACATCTTACTACTTCACAGATACTGTCTGTTTCTCGAATATGAGATAAAAATTTATTTCCCAATCCTTCTCCTTTACTAGCTCCTTTTACAAGTCCTGCTATATCAACAAATTCAATGACAGCATGTGTTGTTTTTTGTGGTTGATATATTTTTGTTAATTCATCTAGTCTTTCATCTGGTACAGGAACCATTCCTACATTTGGATCTATTGTACAAAATGGGTAATTAGCACATTGGGCTCCTGCTTTTGTAATACTGTTAAACATGGTACTTTTTCCTACATTTGGCAATCCTACTATTCCTATTTTCATATGCTCTCTCCTTTTTTGATTTTCAAAAATTCTTCTATGGTCATTGTTCCGATGTCTCCTTCTTCTCTTGAACGAACAGAAACCATATTTTGTTCTACTTCTTTTGGACCAATAACTAACATATAGGGTACTTTCTTCATTTGTGCTTCTCTGATTTTATAGCCTATTTTTTCGTTTCTATCATCTACTACAACACGAAGTTGTTGTTTTATTAATTGTTCTTTTAGCTTATAAGCAAATGCATGCTGTTTGTCTGTAATTGGTAAAATGTTTACTTGCACTGGTGCAAGCCATACGGGAAAAGCTCCTTTATATTCTTCTATTAAGAAAGATAAGAAACGATCACTGGTTCCTAATATGGCTCTATGAATAACAACTGGTCTATGTGCTTTTCCATCTTCTGCAATATATTCTAAGTCAAATTTTTGTGGCAATAAAAAGTCTAGTTGACAAGTTGATATGGTTATATCATGTCCAATGGCAGTTTTTATTTGAACATCTAATTTTGGACCATAAAAGGCAGCTTCTCCAATTGCTTCATAAAATGGAATTTCTAATTGGGTTAATATTTCTCTTAATTGACTTTCTGCTATTTCCCACATTTGGTCATCATCAAAATACTTTTCTTTATCTTTTTTATCTCTTAGAGACAAACGGAAAGTATAATCTTTAAAACCAAAATCTTCGTATACAGATAAGATTAATTGTACTACTTCACCAAATACGGTTTTTATTTGCTCTGGTGTTACAAAAATGTGTGCATCATTTTGACACATTTGTCGTACTCTTTCTAGCCCACAAACACTTCCACTGGATTCATATCGAAAATCATGTGCTAATTCACCAATTTTTATTGGCAAGTCTCGATAAGAATGTAATTTATTTTTGTATATTAACATATGGTGTGGACAGTTCATTGGTCTTAGTACTAGTTCTTCATTTTCCATTTTCATAACAGGAAACATGTCTTCATGGTAATGATCCCAATGTCCACTTGTCTTATATAAGGAAACATTGGCAAGTGATGGTGTATAAACATGTTGATATCCTAAAGAAAGTTCTTTATCTACAATATATCTTTCTAAAATTCTCCTAATGGTTGCACCATTTGGTAAATACATAGGTAGTCCAGAACCTACTAATTCATGTGTCATAAATAATTCTTGTTCTTTTCCTATTTTTCGATGATCTCTTTGTTTGGCTTCTTCTAATAAATCTAAATGTTCTTGCAACAAACTTGCTTTTGGAAAAGAAATGGCATATATTCTTTGTAACATTTTATTTTTTTCGCTACCTCTCCAATAGGCACCTGATGAAGATAAGATTTTTACTGTTTTTACTTTTCCTGTACTTTGTAAATGTGGTCCTGCACATAAATCGGTAAAGTCTCCTTGTTGATAAAAACTAATTTCTTCTTTTTGTGGTAAATCTTCAATTAATTCTATTTTATATGGTTCTTCTTTCATTAAGGTTAGTGCTTCTTTTTTTGGTAAGGTAAACTTTTCAATTGGTATATCTTCTTTTATTATTTTTTTCATTTCTTCTTCAATTTTTGCTTTATCTTCGTCTGTAAATGGTTTTTCAACATCAAAGTCATAGTAAAATCCTTCATCAATGGCAGGTCCTATTGCAATTTTGGCTTTGGGAAATAATCTTTTTACGGCTTGTGCCATGATATGTGAGGTTGTATGCCAATATGCCTTTTTTCCATCTAAATCATCTTCTTGAAAGGTGTGTAATTTTAAGTTACAGTCTTTTTGTATTTCATATCTTAGGTCTTTTATTTTGCCATCTATTTCTCCACATGTTACATTTCTAGCTAGTCCTTCGCTAATTTTTTTTGCAACTTCAATGATAGAACTTCCTTTTGGTACTTCTATGATTGAACCATTTTTTAATGAAATCTTAATCATAATATATTCCTCCTTACATATTTTTTTAATTGTTGGGTATTAAGATATAATCAAAAAACACCCTTATGAGTTTATACTCATAGGAGTGCTTTAAAATACACGGTTCCATCCTATTTTTTACTTGATTTTCGAGAGGATAACGGCTCTTTCCCGCCTAGCTTGTTCACTAGAAATTTGAAGAGTTAGTTTTTCAGAATAGGTTTGCTTAAATTGGCTTTCAGCCTATGACCAATTTTCTCTTTTCTTAAGTAACTTCTATCTTACTTTTCTCTTACTTATTTTTTCTTATGTATTTAATTTTAATATTTTTTTTGAAAAAAGTCAATAGAAATTGTTTACTTTTTTTATTTCTTGTTGTATAATAGTTACTGTTCAGATTAATTTGCTTCCATAGCTCAGTAGGTAGAGTGCAGCCTTGGTAAGGCTGAGGTCACGGGTTCAATTCCCGTTGGAAGCCCCATTTGAATAAACTTTTAATATAAAAAACTAGGATACAATGAAAGTTTCCTAGTTTTTTTATATGGTAAAATTTATAAATCATTTTTATTGAACATGTTTTTTATTGCTTTTTTTCGAATTCTTTGTATGGCATTATCTACAGATTTGATAGGAGAGTCTAATTTTTGTGCAATTGTTAAGTAACTTTCTCCTTTTATAAATCGATCTAATACTTGTTTTTCAAATTTACTTAAATTTTTGTTTACTGCATTTTCTATTTCTTTATAGTATTCTTTTTTCATGATGGTTTCTAATGGATCTTCTACTGTCTTACTATTGAATGTATCCATTAGTTCTACACTGTCTTCTTCATTATTGTTATAGGCAGTTGTATTTAATGATAAGTAGGAATTTAGTGGCATGTGCTTTTGCCTATTTGAAGTTTTTATGGCTGTTATTAGCTGTCTTTCAATACAAATGTTTGCAAAAGATTTGAAGGTGTTTTTCTTCTCTCCACTGTAGTTTTTTATTGCTTTGAATAAGCCGAATCATTCCTTCTTGTACAATATCTTCTTTTTCTGCACCTATTATGAAATATTTTCCTACTTTCATGTTTACTAGGTTTTTATACTTTTCTAATAGATAAGATAATGCTTTTTCATCTCCTTGTTTGATTTGAGATATTATTTGTTCGTCTGTTAATTGGTTATACTGGTTTGTTGTGTAATATATGTTTTCATTTTGCATTTGTTTTCTAAATACCTCCAAGTGTCCTTTTTTAGTATTATATATGTCAAATTTTGCAATGTCAAGCAATTTCTTATTTTTTCTTATTAAGAATAGTGTTTATTTTTTTAATCTTAAAGTATTTAATATAACTGTTATACTACTTAATACCATAGCTATACTTGCAATCATTGGATTGATAGAAATACCTAATGGTTTTAGTAGCCCCATTGCTACTGGTATCATTAAACAATTATAAAAAAATGCCCAAAATAAATTTTGCTTAATATTTTTTATTGTTTTTTTACTTATATTAATTAATTTGGTTATACTGCTTAAATTATTTTTTGCAAGTATTATATCAGAAGAATCCATTGCAATATCTGTTGCACTATTTACACTTACTCCAATATCAGAATTTGCTAAAGCTGGGCTATCATTTATTCCATCTCCACACATCATTACAAACTTATTTTCTTCTTTTAATTTTTTGATTGCATTTGATTTTTCTTTTGGTAACACATTTGATATTACCTTTTTTATTCCTAGTTCATTTGCTACCTTTTTAGCTACTTCCTTATTATCCCCTGTTAGAATGACCGTTTCAATTTTCATATTTGATAGATCTTTTATTACCTCTTTTGCTTCACTTCGTATCATATCATTTACACCTATTAAAGCTATCACATTTTCTTCTTGTACTACATATATAATAGTGTTTCCATTACTTGCAAGTTCTTTTTCCTCTTGTTTATAATTGTTTTCAATATGATAATTTTCAAGGATTTTTACATTTCCAATAATCATTCTTTGATTATTTACTTTTCCTATAATCCCATAACCTGCCACATTTCCAAATTCTTTAACGTCTAATTTTGAAATTTTATTTTCTTCTAAATAGTCTACAAAAGCTTTTCCTATTGGGTGTGTTGTTTTACTTTCTATACTTCCAACTATTTGCAAAAGTTTTTGCTCTGTCATATCACTATAATTTTTAATTTCTGATATTTTTAATTTACCATAAGTTAGCGTTCCTGTTTTATCAAAAATAACTATATTTGTTTTCCCAGCATTTTCTAATATTTCACTTTTCTTTATTAATATTCCATAACTAGCACATAAACCTTCACTTACTATTATTGCAAGAGGTGTTGCGAGTCCTAAACTACAAGGACAAGCAACAACTAAAATTGTTACAAATGTTGTTATTGCATTCTCAAAGCTTTGACCTATCATTAAATACACAATAAATGTTAGTATTGCTATAGCCATAACAACTGGTACAAAATATCCTGACACAGTATCTGCAACTTTTGCGATAGGTGCTTTTGTATTTGTTGCTTCTACAACAAGTTTTACAATTTCTGATACAGTAGATTCTTTTCCAATTCTTTCTGCTTTATATTCTATATAACCATCATAATTCAAACTTCCTGCAATTACTTTACTGCCAACTTCTTTTGTTTGTGGTTTACTTTCTCCTGTTATAAAAGACTCATCTAGATGCGCTTTTCCTTCTACTATTTCTCCATCTACTGCAATTTTTTCTCCTGCTTTGCAAACAACAATATCTCCTTTATGAATTTCATCTAAGGTTACTTTTTTTAATTTTCCATCAATTTTTACTACTGCTGTATTAGGTGTTATTTTTACTAATTTTTGTATGGCTTCTTTTGTTTTATCTTTACTTAAACCATCTATATATCTTCCAAGTTTTATAAAGTATATTATTATACTTGAAGATTCAAAATATAAATTCATAACTAGATGAGTATTTCCCTTAAATACTAAATACATATTATATAAACTATACAAAAAACTTGTAACAACTCCTATCCCTACTAGAGTATCCATATTAGGTGTTTTATGAATTAAATTTTTATACCCATTTCTTATAATATCAAATCCATAAACAATAAAACATATTGTTAATATAAGCAAAGAAATCATATAGTTAGTAGCAAACTTATGTGGATTAAGAAAAGGAATTACAGGTAAATTTATCATATGTCCCATTGAAATATACATTAAAAGTATTGCTAAAATTGTAAATGTCATAAATTTTACTTTTTCTATTTTGTTTTTTGTGTTAGTTTTTATTTCTTTAAATTCTCCTAAACTTTTAAATCCTGCCTTTTTTACAAATTCTTCAATTTTTGCTTGATTTAATTTTGTTTCATCATATTCAATAATAGCATTTGCCATTACTAAATTTACACCTGCATTAATAATCCCATCTTGCTTGTTTAAATACTTTTCTAATCCATTAGAACAAGCTGAACAAGTCATTCCATCAATCGATAAAATTATTTTTTTCATAATCCTTATTCTCCTATAACTTCATATCCAACGTCTTCAAGTGTTTCTTTAATAACTTCTTTAGACACATCATCATTTGCAGTTACAAAAACTTTTCCTATAGTATGGTCAGCAGTTACACTTTTTACTCCTTCAATAGCTCCTACTGCATTTTTTACTCTATTTTCACATCCTCCACACATCATACCATTTACTTTTAAAATTATTTCTTTCATAAAAATCTTTTCCTTTCTTTTTTATTTTTATCTTTTATTAAATCTTTTGAATAAACTTATTATTTCATCTATCGTATCAACTTTCCCATTTTCCATATCACGAGCAATACAAGTATATAAATGATTTTCTAATACTTGATTCGATAGACTTTTTACTGAATTTTCTATTGCTGATAATTGTATTAAAACATCATTACAGTAAGCATCTTCGCTTATCATTTTTCTGACACCTTTTATTTGCCCTTCAATTCTGCTTAATCTATTATTTAGCAATTTCTTTTCATTTTCTGCTCTGTGTGTTTTTTTATCACAGCATTTATCACATTTATTATTTTCCATTTTTCACCACCTTAAAATATTATATACCTAGTAGGGTATTTTGTAAATAAGGGGGTATGTCTTCAAAGTTTTGTTTTATCAACTGTTTTAGAAACTATTCTGTCATTTATAATTTAGCTATTTTTTTGTTATACTATAAAAAGCTGTAATGTAACAGCTTCTTTTCTTGTATTTACTAATGTAAATTATTGAGCTTTTGTATATTTTTCAACTTTATTATCTGCCCTATAATTTGTAAAACTAATTTTGCATTCTTATTTGTTCTTCTTTTATAAGTGCATATCGTATTAATTTATCTCCATCTAAATTTTCTTTGTTCATATTTACAGCAGTAATTTGATGATTATCATAACTTGTATAATAATAAATTCCTTTATTAGTATTGCAACATGATGTATAAATTGTTATCTCATATTTTCCATCTCCTACATTACAACATCCTCTTTGCTGGTCAACTGAATTGAGTATGTGAAAAAATTGGCTAACACTTTCTTTTTCACCTTCTCCAGAAATAGAATTCATTTTTGTAAATGCTACTCTTACAAATCTAGATTGTGATGATAAGTCTCCAGGAAGTCCTAGTGCTCCCATTCCACGGCTATATTGCTTTAAATTTAACTTCTTTGAAAAATTATTTTCTGGTGATTTTGTTGATAAGTTCATATAATTATTTAATGCAAACATTTGCATATCAAAAGGAGGATTATTTGTTAAAACCCCTACTGGATTTTCGTATATTTTAATTCCTTCTTTTACTGATTCTACTGTTATAGATTCTTCACTATCTGAAATAATCCAATGTAAGTGTGCTACTGGTAATTTATCATTAAATGAAATATTTAGTAAATTCATTTTTTCCACTAAGGCTCGTGCTTCTTTTACATTAGCACATTGGCTTAAAATCCATGGAATAAATTCAAATTGTGCTATATTATCTTTTCCTTCTACATATTCTTTATAGTCTGCATTACCTACGAAATTTAATCCTGCCATTCCTAATCCTTTTTCGTTGACAGCATCATGATATAATGGGTAATCTTCTGTAACATGTGCCATACCAATAATAGCATAATGAGAATTTATACTTTTTTCCTTTCTAAAGTTGAATTGAAAATTTCTTGGTGATATTGTTACTTCGTCTCCATAAGAAAAATCATAATCTAAAGTTCTTCCAAAATAAAAATCTTTTGTCTTATATGTTGCCGCTGTGCACATAACATTCCTCCTTATTTTTGTAATAACTATTATTATTATTTACCATTAATATTATTTTTAATCTTAACGATAACTTACTAGTAGTTATAACTATAATTATAAAAAAATATATACAATAGACAAAATATTGAAGGAACAAAATATTTTTTAACTTCATACTATGACATAAAAGACATCTGGTAAAATGTCAAGATAAAAATCAAAAATTTTTTAATCTTTT
>CASUIT010000039.1 GCA_949455995.1 uncultured Clostridia bacterium | reverse complement strand
CCATTTTTGACAAAATTCTTTGGCAAGTCTTTCTATTTCTTCAAAATTTTTTTCGTGTTCATCTGTAAGTGCTTCTTGTTCAGAAATAATATTCTTTTTTTTTATTTCTTTTTGTTGTTGCATTTCTTTTTCTGGTAGAATTTCTTGTTGTTTCTGCTTTTCTTTTTCTATTTTATTTAAATATTTATTTTTTATTTTTTCTTTTTCTAAATTTATTTTTATTTTAAAATTATTTTCTATTTTATTAATTTCATTTTCTATTTCTTGTTGATTTTTTTCTAGTATATTTTTTTCATTATTTAAATTATTTATTTCTAAATTTATTTTTTCTAAATTATTTTTTATTTTTATTTCTTTCTTTTTTATTTTATTTTTTATTAAAATAGAAAAAATTAAATCAATTGGTACTGTAAGGATAAAAATATAATTTAAAATTTTATTTTTTATAAAAATAAATTGAAAAATATTTATTAGAGAAATTATTAAAAAAATAATTATTATTTTTTTATTTAATTTATTTTTTTCTAAATTTATTTTTTTATTTTTTTCAAATATATTTTTATTATCTGAATTTATTTGGTTTATTTTATTTTTTATTAGATTTATTTTATTTTCATTTTCATTTTTCAAATTTATTTTTAAATTTATTTTTTCGTTTTCTATTTTTTCGTTTTCATGAATTAGTTTTATTTCTTTTAGAAAATTTTTTTCATTTTCTATTTTTTCTATTTCTTTTTTTAAGATGTTTTTACTTTGTTCCATTTCATATTTTATGTCTATATATTTTTCTAGTTCTTGTTTTTCTTCTTCTAATTTTTCCATTTCTTTGTTTAATAGGTTAATTGGCTTTTCCCTAGACTTTTGGGTTCCTATTTCTTCTAGTTTGCGTCGTTCGATTCGATCGATTGCTCTTTTAAAGGATACGTTGTCTTCTCCTGTTCCTACTAAATTGGCTATTTTTTGTATTAGTATATTTTGTTCTTGTTTTTCTAATTTTACTTCTTGCTGATTTACTAGCATGGTTGATAAAAATAATGTTTCGTCTATTTTGGTTTGTTCATTAAAAAATTCGTTTCCTTTGCTTTTGTCTATGTTAAATTGTTTTGAAATGTCTTCTTTTTTTTCGTTAAATATTTGTGGGTTTTTCTTTTTAAAGTTTCTAAATATTTCAAATTTTTCTTGATTGTCTAATTGATATTCTATTTTTCCAGAAAATTCTTCTCCTTTCCATGGCATATATTTTTCAAAATCTGATATTTCTTTTCCGTTCTTGTTTTTGGATATACCATAAAAACTGTTTGTGATAAAATTTAATAGGGTGGATTTTCCTGCTTCGTTTTTTCCATAGATGATATTGATTTTTTCTCCTAATTCTATTTCTTTTTCTTTTAATTTTCCATAGGCATTTATTTTTATTTTATTAATTTTCAAGAGTTTTCCTCCTTTTCTTATTGTAATGCTTCGATTCCTATTTCGATTGCTTTTTCTATAGTTTCTCTTTCTTCTTGTGTTATGTCTGATTTTTTTAATTTTTTTAACATTTCTTTTGCAAATAAACCTTTTAGTGTGCTTTCATTTTCCATTTTTTCTAATGGATAGGCTATTTGGGTTTTGTCTTTTATTTTTATGATTCTTTCGTTTTCCATATATTTTAGTATTTCGTATTTATTTATTTCAAAGCTTCTAGTTCCTGTTAATATGATTTTTATATATTCTTTGTCTACTTTTTCTAAACTGTTTATTTTCTCAATTAATTCTTCTTTGGATAGGATTGGCGTGATATTTATTTCTATTTCTTTGAAGGTTTCTTCGTCTAGTTTTATAAATTTTGTTTCTAATTTCTCTTTTTCTATTTCTCCTACTATCATTCCATGTTCACCTAGTTCATCAAATCCTAATGATATACTGGATCCTGGATATACTATGTTACTTTTGTATTCTGGTTTATGAATATGCCCTAATGCTATATAGTCAAATCCGTTTTTGTTCTAATACTTTTCTTGCTATTGAATTATATTGCTTTTCTTCTAGGCTTGCTCCATCTAATGTGCCATGCATGATTAGAATATTTATTTTATCTTTGTTGCTTATTTCTAATTCTTCTATTCCACAATTTGTACAGTAAAAGTCGTCAAATCCATATCCATAAATGTCAATGTTTTCGTTTTCTATTTTTTCTATTTTTGAATGAAATATTGTGACATTGTCATTCCATTGATTTTTATTATAGTAAGAGTTTTTTAGATAAGGGTCATGATTTCCAGGAGTAATGTATATTTTGGTTTGTGGTATTTGTTTGAATTGTTGGTTAATGTATTCTATGGTGGATTGTTTGATATATTTATGTTCGTATAGATCTCCTGCTATGAATAAATATTCTATTTTGTTTTCTTGAATGTATTTGATTACTTGTTTTAATACTTTTCTTTGTTCTAGTCTTCGTAAATCTCCTAAAATTCCTTTGTCTGATAAGCATACAAATGGACTGTCAAAGTGCATGTCTGCTATGTGTACAAATTTCATTACTTTCTCCTTTTTAATCTCTTTTTGCTTTTTATTTTACTATATTTTTTCTTTTTTCGCAATAGTTTTTACGAATATTTTTTCGCTTTTTTAAACTTTGTATTATTACTTAACTCTAGTATGTTTTTGTTTAAAAAGTTTATATATTTTTATGTAATTACATAGCTGGGATTTAAAAAAAATAAATGTAAACTAATTTTTTAGTGTTTACATTTATTTTCTTACTTTTATTCTTCTTCATCTAGTGGACCAAATAGTTCATCAAATTTGGCTTCTAATTCTTTTTGTAAATCATAGATGTCCTCGTCATTTTTATCATCTTCTTGTGGTAATACTGGTGCTTCTTCTTCCTCTAAGTCAGTTAGAAGATCTAAATGGGTTTGCTTTTCTTTTTCCTTTTCTTTTACAGGTTCTTCTTCAAATAGGTCGTCTAAGGATTCTATTTTTAAGTCTTCAGTCTCTTTTTCTTCGCTTCCTTCTACATATGGATTATATGGATTGTATTTTCTCCATACTCCTCTGTCTTTTTCTCCTATGTCATTGTGGCTTATTTCAAGTGGTGCCATTTTTTTAGACATTGGATGTTTGAAGTAATAAAATTTTCTTGCTTTTACTGGTTTTATTCCTTTTTCATAGATAATACATTCGTCGTTGTCCATTCTTCGAAGTTCGTCTGGGGTCATTAGTGCTCTTGCCATTACTTGATCAGATACTGATTTTCCTGTTTTCCAGTTTTGTCTGTCTCTATTAATAGATATACTGTCTCTTTCTATTGTTTTTTCTCCTAAGGCTTTGGAAAAATATTCTACGGTTTTATAAGAGTTACTTCCTAAAAATAGATGGGTATCACAGTTTCCCATGATAGTTTCATACGATTTTTCATATACGGCTTCTAATTGGTCAATGTTTTGTAAAATGACACTAAAAGATATTTTTCTACTTCTAGAAGTTGATATTTTTTTATCAAAGTCTGGTATTTTTCCTATGTTTGCAAATTCGTCTAGTATGAAAAATGTTGGCTCTTTTAGCTCTCCACCATTTTGATCGGCATAGTCATATAATTGTTGTATCATTTGAGAAAAGAAGATAGTTAGTAAAAAGTCATAGGCTGTATGAGTGTCTGATGAGATAACATATACTGCTGTTTTTTCGTTTCCAATTTCTTCAAAATCTATGGTATCTGTGGAGGTTAGTTCTGCAATTTCTTTTGAGTCAAATTTTCCTAGTTTGGATTGTAACGAACTTAATATCGATCCATATGTTTTTTCTGGCGCAATTTCAATGGATTTATAATACATTCTGGCTGGATGGTCATAGGGTAATTGACTCATTAGTTCTGTTAATAAGTTGCTTCCTCCATTGTTATTGGCTGCTCTTACTAGTTCTGCACAGCTTGCTAAGTTTTGCTCTTCTTCTGGTCTGGTTGCAATTAAGTAATATATTAATGCTTTTAATAACATTTCTGCCATGTCATCCCAGTATGGATCGGATCCTCCTGATTCTGATTTTTGCCCTTTGATTACTGTATTTGCTATAACATCTACGTCTAATTCTGATGAAATGTGCATTAATGGATTGTATCCGTCACTGTATTGTGGTCTTACTAAGTTTAGTACTTTTATTTTATATCCTTGTGATTTTAAGTATCCTGCTGTCCTATCATATAGCTCCCCTTTTGGATCGGTAAATATGTAAGAGCCTAAACATTGATAGGCATTTGGTATCGAATAAGATGCTGATTTACCAGATCCTGATCCGTCCTACTACTAATACATTTACATTTCCTCGTTTATCCACTGGTAAATAGTTGTTTTCCGCTAAAATGATTCCTTTGTTTTTATTTAATATTCGATACTGTTCTCCTCTTTGACTCCAATCACTGGATCCATGTTCTATGTCTGTGAATTCATTTTTAGGTGCTGTTTTTACAAATCCTATAAAAAAGAATACTGCATAGAAAATGGTGGTAACTAGTAATGTTGAAAAATAGGTTCCTCCTGCTCCTTGTGATACAATATTGCCTAAGGTTGCAATTGGATTGGCTATTGATTCTCCAAATGTTTCGATAAATACTTCTATGTTTAGCTTTCCATCTATTTTTGCCATATGAGAACTGTAAGCAAATGGCGAAACAAATACTATGGCTATGAATATCCATAGTATGGCAAATATGATAAAGTTTTTTCTGTTTTTTCGGATGGCTCCTTCGATTTTGTAGTTCATTGCTCTTTTCACCTACTTTTCTTCTCTTTTGCGTTTGTGCTTAAATCTCTCTTCCATCTTCGACTTTCTTTTGATGGCTTCTTTTTTTCTTATCTTTTTCGTCATTTTCATATACTGGTATTCCTAATTCTAGTTCATCACTAAATATATAGCGAAATGTGTCTTCAGGTGGCCACTTTAAACCTGCCATTTTTCTCCCTCCTCATTAATCTGTAATTTCAGGGCTTCCCCCTACCAAATTAATTTTTCCATTTTCTTCTCTTATTTCAAATACAAAATAGGATTTATTTGCTGCTAATTTACATTTTCCTTTTACTTCATTTGTTTTTTCATCAAAATATAGTACTGGTTTGATTTCTTCTGTGGTTTCTGGATCGATAATGGATATTGGTCTTTTTAGGTTTGGTGTGTAGTTTACTTCTTTATATTCTTTGGCTTCTTGTGTATATATGGTTCTAAACTTAAATGGCATTGGCTTTTTGGATATTCTAACTTTGTTTTCTTCTAAAATGCCATTGTTGATTACTACTTTATCTGTGCCAAAAGATAAGATGACCAGCTTATTTCCTTCTTTTTTGGGATTGTCTACATAAAAGGTTTTTTTGTTTAGTTTTCCCACTATTTCTTCTGTATAGTCTAATTTTTCTACGGTGTATTTTGGTGAGTCTTCTAAAAATTCTTTTTCTGTTTTGTTGATTTCATATATAACTGTTTTTACTCCTTCTGGATCGGTTATGCTAAAGTGTTTTCCTTGCATTGTTTCCATTTTCATCTCTCCTATATGATTTTAATCCATATTTTCATTTGTTTGGCACTATAATTAATTATAGCGAAATTTCAGCTTTTTGTCAATGCTTTTTTATGTAAATTCATATTTTTACTCTTGGATTAAAATCTGATATTTCATTTAATTTTTCAAATATGGCTTTTTCTTGTTTTGTTAACTGTTTTGGGATTACTATTTTTATTTGTGCAATGAGATCCCCTTTTTGACCGTTTCCATCTTGATACCCTTTTTTTGGTATTTTAATTCTTTCTCCACTTTGAATTCCTTGTGGTATATAGATTTTCGTTTCGTCTTCTATTGATGTTATACATACTTTGGCTCCTAATGCTGCCTCCCAAGGAGTTAATAATAAATCCGTATATAGGTCACATCCTTTTAACCTTAAATTCTCACTATCTTCTATATTTATTTTTATCAATAAATCTCCGTTTTTTCCTCCATTTTCACCAGGTTTTCCTTGTCCTATTAAACGTATTTTTTCTCCATTTCCGTATTCCTTGTGGAATGGTAATGGTTATGTTTTTTGTTTTTCCTTCTTGGGTTCTTAATGCTATTGCTTTTTCCATTCCTTGATAGGCTTCTTGTATGGTAATGCTAATTTCCGTTTCAATATTTTCTCCTTTGATGGCATTTTTTTTATGATGGGTTTGTTCTTCTTTTTCTATGTTTCCTAAAAATAAATTTAGTATGGTTCCTTTTTCTCCTTTTTTGGTAAATGCTTTTTGATTTTTTCCAAATCTAGCATTCCATACTCTATCATATTTTCTTTTGGTTGCTGGTACAGATAATGTTTGATAGGCTTCGTTGATATCTTTTATTTTTTCTTCTGCTAGTTTATCTCCTACGTTTAAGTCTGGATGATATTTTTTAGCAGCTTGTCTATAGGCAACTTTTATTTCTTCTGTTGAAACATAACTTGTTTCTAAGTCTAATATTTTGTAATAATTTTTAAAAATCATTTTTAACATCCTCTCCTAAAAAATAGGTATCTTTTCTTTTTTTGCTTATGTGTTTTTTCTTCTGTCTACTGCATAACTACTTCCCATCACTGATTTTGCTGCATGTTTTACTTGCGCTCCTACTTCTCCAATTTCTAAAATATTGCTAAATCTTCCTACATCTGCCACTACTACTCCTATTGATAATGAGGTTAGTGGAAATTGTTCGATGGTTCCTTTGCGATTGGCAACTTCTATATATCCTCTTTCTAAATCATGGTCGGTAAAATATTTTTCTACATTTTGGTCAAATTTTGCTAACATATTTTGGCACATTTTTTCACAAGAAATTCCTGGGATTAATGCTACAAAGTCATCTCCTCCAATATGCCCTATAAAAGTATCTTCCATTTCACTTTCATGTATACATTTAATAATCGTTTCTGCTGTGTATTCTATGATTTGGTCTCCTTTTAAAAAACCATATACATCATTATAAGCTTTAAAATTGTCTAAATCTAAATATAATACGCAAAATGCTTCTTCTCTTGCAATTCTCTTTTTTAATTCAGCATGTATTTGTACATTTCCTGGTAATCCTGTTAATGGACTGATTCTTCTATTATTTGACAGTAATCGATTTAAATTTTTTACTGTATGGTATAGATATTGTTCATCTACTGGTTTTTTTATAAAGTATTCAATGGATTCTTGTAATATTTTTAACCTATGATCTCGCTCTCCTCTAGATGATACAATAATTACTGGTGTTATGGCGTTGTCTTCGTCTTTTCTTATTTTTCTACATAAATCAACAACATTTCTGTCGATGGCATCTTCGTTGATTACTATCAAAGATGGTATATTTTTTAGGGCTATGTCTATTTGCTGTGTTTTTACACTTGTGAATTTATATTCTGGATCGTTTTTAAATAACTCTCTAAAAATAACGATGGATGCATCATCATCATCAATTATATATACGTCTTGTATCATCTATTTTCCTCCATTTGTTTTTTTTATTATATACAAAAATTCTTACTTTTTTCAAGTTCTTTTTTGCTTTTTTATTCTTTTTTTTCTTAATTCCATTTTTTGGTTTAAAATTTGTGTGATTTCTTTTGTGTTAATTGCTGGAAAGGCTTTTTTTAAACGATGTACATTTTTATATAAATGTACAATAATTCGGTTTCTTTTCTTTTTTAGATTTTCTACTACTTGTTGAATATTTTCTGCTGTTTTTTCTTCTTTTTCTTTTCGTAACTTTTTAATTTCATTTAATTTTTCTTTGATTTCTTTATTAATGTCTTCTATTTTATTTAATTTGGTTTTCATGTTTTTTATGTGGATGATAGAAAAAATGGTATCTGTTATAAAAATGGCTAATAAAATTGCCATGATATAATTTAATAAATTAATATCTACTTTTTCTAAACATTTTTGTATCATTGGATGGATATATTTTACAAATAAAACCCCTAATATTCCCCAACAAATTGAATTGGTTAAACAAATACGCCCTTGAAAATTAATTTTGTGGTCTGAATAGTCCCAATATTTGGTTTGAAATACTTTTTCTAAAAATACACCAACAATATATTCCCATGCTGTTAATAGAATAATTGCTATGAAAAATAATAAGATGGGTTTATTTTCAAATCCTTCTAAGAATAGAAACATCATAATGGCTCCTATTCCATATATTGGACAAAACGGGCCTCTTAGAAAGCCCGTATTGATTAATTTTTTTTCACAAATGGATCGGAAAACAGATTCCATGACCCATCCTAAAAATGAATATAAGATAAAATATGTTGTTATTTCAATTACATTGATGTTCATTTGTTTTTTATTTCCCCTTAAATTTATATATTAACTAATGCCTTAAAAGTTTCTGATACGTCATTTTCATTATACACTGTTACTTCTAATTTGTTTTCTCCTTCATGTAGTGGATAAGAATATTCGAATTCTTTTCTTTCTTCTATTGATAATGCTTTGTCTAATTCTAGCCTATATTTCTCTTCTTCGTTAATTATAAATTCTACTTTTTTTAGTCCTTGTTCGTCTGATGCTTTGATGATAAAATTACTAGATCCATCTGTTGTTACTTCTAGTTTTGGCTTGGTTACTCCTTTTATTTCTTGTGTTAGGGTTTCTGTTTTGTTGTTTTTGTCTACTACTATTACAGTTAGTGTATGAAGTCCTCTTGGTATTTCTATGGTTTGTTCTATTTCATTGTTGTTGATGTCTATTTTGGTTTCTTCTTCTTCATCCCATCTGTATGTCATATAGGTTAATTCATTTCTTCCGTTGGCTATTATTTTTAGGTTGTTTCCTTCTGGTTCTATATCGATATTAATGTCTGATTCAATGGTGTATACTTCTTTGTGTTCCATTTGTTGCCCATTTATGTCGGTTGCTTGAACAATTAATGTATTGGTTCCTGTTGGTATTTCAATGGTGGTTTCTACTTCTTGTTTTCCACTACATGGTACTTGTGTTGCATTTTCGCTATTCCAATTGTAACTTACTTTGGCTAATTCTTTATCATGTGTTATTTTTAACGAAATTTGAGTTTCTGCTGTTTGGTTTACATGAATAACTGGTTTAGTTACAATAGCTTCTTTGGATGTTTCTTTGTACATAGAATAAGAACCTGAACCAATGATAAATATTCCAAATATTAATATGCTAATAGAAAAAAACTTTAATATGCTTTGTATTTCTAATGGTTCACTATTTTTGGCTTTCTTTTTTTTCTTTTTGGTATTATTTTCTACACTTAATATTTGATTCAATGCTTTCACCTCTTTAAAAAATCTCATTTATTATATCATATGCTATTTTAAAGGTCAAGAACCATTTAACACTAATTCTTATTATCTCTGATTCATTTGTGATAATGTCTTAATAAATCATTCGAAAATATATAATAAAATTATAGAGATTTCCACACTGCAACGGTTTTGCTTACATTTTTCACAAGTAAACTTGTTCAAAAGAAACCTCAACCTATTTTCCTATACAACAAATAAAAACCGTTGATACTTCAACGGTTTTATTTGTTTTTTTCTTCAAATTAATTTTGTGCATATGGTAATAGGGCTATGTGTCTTGCTCTTTTTATTGCTGTTGTAATATCTCTTTGATGTTTTGCACATGCTCCTGTTGTTCTTCTTGGTAAGATTTTTCCTTTATCATTGATGAATTTTCTTAGTTGCTCAGGATTTTTATAATCTAATACAAAATTTTTATCACTACATAGTACACATACTTTTTTTCTTTGTTTTCTGAATCTTGGATTATAATCTTCATCATAGTTTTTGTTTTGCTTTTTATTTTGTTTTTTGTCTGCCATTTTATGTTCCCCCCTTCTTGTTTTTAAAATGGTAAGTCGTCACTGCTAGAAGATACTTCAAAGTCTGTTCCCATATTGCCTGGTGCTGTATTTCCAAATGTGTTTTCAAAAGTATTTGCATTGGCTTCTCCTTCTCTTTTACTGTCTGCAAAATATGCTTCTTCTGCTACTACTTCTGTTACATAGTGTTTGGTTCCTTGATCGTCATCCCATGTTCTTGTTTGTATTCTTCCTATTACGCCTACTTGTTGACCTTTCTTAAAGTATTTACTACAAAATTCACCTAATTTGCTCCATGCTACTATATTAATAAAATCTGCTTGTCTTTCTTCTCCTTGTTTTACAAATCTTTTGTTGACTGCTAAACTAAAAGAAGATACTAGTGTGTTGTTGGTTTGTGTATATCTTACTTCTGGATCTCTTGTTAGTCTTCCCATTAATATTACTTTGTTCATCTTTTATCACCTTTCTTTACTTTAAATAAAGGCCCCTTTCTTTATTTTTAGTTTTCTTTTTTTACCACGATAAATTTCATGATATTGTCTGTGATTCTGTAAACTCTTTCAAGTTCTTGGATCGAATCTGGTTTTGCTTCAAAGTTGAATAGTAGATAAATTCCTTCATTGCTTTTTTTTATTTCATAGGCTAATTTCTTTTTTCCCATGTTTTCTACGGATTCAACTTTTCCATTTTCATTGATTAGTCCTGTAAATTTTTCTTCTAGTGCTTTTAATGCTGTATCGTCTAATTCTGGATTAACAATGATAATACTTTCGTATTGGTTCATTATTTTCACCTCCCTTTGGATTAATAACCTACCTTTTTTGTTTTGGTAAGTAGAGAATGATTGTATTTTATCATATTTTTTTTCATTTGGCAAGCTTTTTTATTTTTTGAGTTTTATGTAGCTTTGTATGATTTTTATGTCCTCATAGGTGGTAATTTTTATGTTGGTATAGTCTCCTTTTAGTATTTTTATTTTATGGTTGCTTTTTTCCATTAACATACAATCATCTGTTACTTCTTCTGTTTGATATTTTTCGTGCATTTGTAGTAGGGTACTTTTTTCAAAACATTGTGGTGTTTGTACAATCCATGTATTATTTCTTTTGGTTGTACTGGTTATGATACCATTTTCATCTGTAAGTTTTATGGTATCTTTGGATGGTACACCTATGGTAACTCCTTTATATTCTTTCATTGCTTCGATACATTTGTTTATGTATTCTTGTTTTATTAATGGTCTTGCTCCATCATGGATTATTACAATATCACTTTCGGCTTTTTTTAGACATTGATATACGGTTTGTTGTCTACTTGCTCCTCCTAATACAATGTTTACTTCTTTTTGGAGAGATTGTTTTTTTAATATTTCTTCTATGATACAAATTTCTTCTTTTTTGGCTCCTATTATGATGCAATCGATATATGGATTTTTTTCAAATGCTTCTAAACTATAATTAATTACTGGCTTTCCTTCTATTTTATCAAAGTTTTTATTTCTATTTTGCCCATATCTTGTACTATTTCCTGCTACTAATAATATTGCAGTTACCTTTTTTTCTTTTATCATATTTTTGGCTCCTTTGCTACATTATATGAAGTGCATATATAGGTTTGATATTTGTTTTTTAACCTATGATAAGCTATTTTTGCTTTTTGTTTATTTTGAAATAAACCATAAACACAAGAACCTGTACCTGTCATTAAGCTTCCTATAGCTCCTTGTTTTATGAATTCTTTTTTTAAGTTTTCTATCATACTCTTTGGTTCTACTACTTCTTCAAATTGATTATATAAATTGGGAGCTAATAAGTCTAATTTATGTTGTTCTAATGCTTGAATGATATTATTGGTACAACTTGTTTGTTGTTTTAGTTTTTTTTCTTTTTGGTCTATTTTTTCAAACATTTCTTTGGTATTACAATTTATTTTTGGCTTGATGAGTACGATATAATATTTAAAATTGGTAGCAATGTTGGTTATTTTATCTCCAATTCCTTTTGCTAATACTGCTTTTTGATAAAAACAGGGTACTACATCGGCTCCTAAATTTCTTCCAATTTCTTCTATTTGTTGTTTAGATAATTTTAAATTAAATAATTGATTCATACCTAATATAAAACTTGCCCCATCTGTACTCCCTCCTGCTAAGCCAGCTTGCATTGGAATTTTTTTGTTT
Organism: uncultured Clostridia bacterium; assembly: GCA_949455995.1. Lineage (GTDB taxonomy): Bacteria > Bacillota > Clostridia > TANB77 > CAG-508 > CAG-269. Next base: position 1,685 of record CASUIT010000039.1, on the reverse strand, counting down.
ATGATTACTTGAATTCCTGTTATATTTTTATGTTTTTGTTTTAGTATTTGGTATGCTTTATATATGATGTTTTCTTTGTTATTTAATTCTTCTATATTGGTTTTTAGTTCTATATCTTTTGTTGGTACTTTTTTGATATAAATTTCATCATATAAGTTTATTTTTTGGAAAACAGATTGGATATTATGATAGTTATCTTCTCTTTTTCCTACTACTTCTAAATTTAAATTTATTTTAGCTCGTGCTTTGATATAAATTTCTTCCAATTTCTTCTCCTTTATCTATATTTTAATTATGTATTATGCTACGGTAATACAGACAAATACATTGATTCCATTGCCTTTCCCAAATTCTGTTAATCCTTCTCCTGTTGTTGCTGTAATTCCTATTTGCTCTTTTTTTATTTGCAACATATTGGCAATATTTTTTTTCATTTCTTCTATTTTAGGGGATATTTTTGGAATAAGACATTCTATGGATATGGATAGATGAATGATTTCTTCTTTTAAATCACTTAATGCTTTTTTTAGATAGACTTCACTGTTGGTTATTCCTTTTTGACACATTTCATCTGCCACTTTTCCTATTATATTTTTACCTGTAATTCCTGATATGGCATTGGTAATGGCATGTAATACAACATCTGCATCACTATTTCCTGCCAAACAATAGTCCTCTTGGAATTCAACTCCCCCTATGATTAGCTTTTTTTCTTTATTGTTATGGTCTATTTTATGGCTATCTTGTCCAATTGCTACTTTCATAGATTCCCTCCTCTTTTTTGGTTATTTTACTATAGATGAAAGGAAAAAGCAAGAGTCGATTTTTTTAGTTTAGACCTTTTGCAAATAGGAAGCAGGTTAGTTTATTTTTGAAACACTGCATAAGTGCACAAATGAGCTTTACAAGTGTAATTAGAACAATCTACAAACTTATTTTAATTTTCTAGGTTATGACACATAACATTTGAAAAAATACGATAGTTAATCTTATTGTTTCAAAAAACAAAACTGGAATTGATTTTTATGTAATTTTTTGGTATAATAAAGGTAACTATTTACAACTTTTTTATTATTTTGTTAATAATAGTATTAATATATTTTAATACCATACAAAAAATTGAATCAGATGATTTTTTACCCAATATTATTACATTATTGATATGGGTAAATTTCTCTAGAAACGAATATAAAAATTCTAAAATAGATTGACACTTTCAACAAGAATTGGGTTTTTAAAAAGAGATGCGCCATCTGCTCATCTCTTTTTTAGAACAATAGGGGATTCATTATATTTAAAATTATATCTTTCAAGCCCCGTTTTCTTCCATAATATTTAAATAATAAAGTTAATATTACAAAATTAATACATGAAATCAAAATAATCCTTATAATAAGTCCTAACATTGGCTGTAACGGTTCAATCGTAAACCACCAATTAAAAACCGTCAATCCTAATATAAATAATACTGTTACAATAATTGCCAAGGATAATCTAAAAATAGAAATTGGTAATTTTGTATTTTCACTTTTTCTTGATTTTGCCAAAGTAAATAATAATAAAATTCCACAAATTCCTGTCGCAATAACACTTAAACTTGCATATTGTTCTTTTGGAATCATCTCATTTTTATTTAAAATGGCAATAGCAAATAAATTTAAAATAACAGCTAATCCTGTTGGCAG
>CASUIT010000038.1 GCA_949455995.1 uncultured Clostridia bacterium | reverse complement strand
AAAAGATTAAAAAATTTTTGATTTTTATCTTGACATTTTACCAGATGTCTTTCTTGCAGGTAGCTAAGCAAGCGACCAAAGGGAGCTGTTACATAACTTTCTTGCGAAAGTATGTAACCCACTATGACACTTTCAAAACTTCGTTTTGCAAAGATGCCAGTGGGCTCCTTGCGGAGGGCTCATAAATTATCTAATCTTGCGATAGATAATTTATGTTTGGCTTCGCCAAATCAAAATAATATTTTTCATTTTCATTCAAATATTATTTTGAATACTGAAAAATTTTTGTGCTACCTAGCATAAAATTTTTTCAGTATCTTTTTGCTATACGTTGTAAGAATATAGAACAATACCTATATAGACTTTTTTGCATAACAAAAAGACCTATTTGGAATGACAAATAAAATCAGTAACAATAAATTTTGTACTAATTATATTTGCACATATCCAAACGGTCTTTACCTATTACTAGACAATTTTACTATCATTTTACTTATAAACTAGCAACTATACACTATATACTGTATCGGAACAAGTTAAACCCAGACTGGAAACCCAAACAATTATGGATTATGCTAAGTAACTTTTATGTGTGTCATTATTTAATTTTTCAGTTACCATATCAAATGGTACACATAATATATCATCATTTTAGGCAAAAGTCAACAAAAATTTGTTTATTTTTATTGAAAAAATGGAAGAAAATTGATATAATTTGGGCATAATAATAAATTTATAAAGGAAAGTGATACCTAAATGGATAATAATAAATTAGAAACAATTTCAAATCTTTTTGAAGGAAAAGAAATAAGAAGTATTTGGAATGCAGAAAAAGAAGAATATTATTTTAGTGTGATTGATGTTGTAAATGCATTAACTGAAAGTAAAAATCCTAGAAAATATTGGTCTGTATTAAAAATACGTTTGAAAAAAGAAGGCTCTGAGTTGACTACAGATTGTAGTCAACTGAAATTGAAATCAGGAGATGGAAAATATTATAATCAAGATGTACTAGATACAAAAGGTATTTTAAGACTTATTGAATCTATACCAAGTCAAAAAGCAGAACCTTTTAAACTATGGCTAGCTAATTTAGGAAGTGAAAGAATAGACGAAGTATTTAACCCAGAACTAGCAGTTAATAGAGCTGTTGAATATTACAGAAGTAAAGGATATAGTGATGAATGGATAAAAGCAAGATTAACAGGAATTGTAGATAGATTTAAACTTACAGATATTTGGAAAGAAGGAGGAATTTCAAAACCTATTGAATATGCTCTTTTGACTAATGAAATATATAAAGAATGGTCTGGTATGAAAGCTAGCGAATATAAAGAATTCAAAGGAATAAGAAAAGAATCATTAAGGGATAATATGACAGACATAGAAATTGCACTAACAAATGTTGGAGAGATAGCTACAAGAGATATTGCAAAAGAAGAACATCCAAAAGGGCTAAAAGAAAATTTAAGTGTTGCCAAAAGAGGTGGTGGAGTAGCAAAAGGAGCAAGGGATTTATATGAAAAGGAGACAAAAAAATCAGCAATTTCTGATAAAAATAGTTTGAATTATAAATACATAGATGATAATAAATTAACTAAAAAAAATCAAGTAAGTGAAAAAAACACAAAGAAATTGAAAGAAAATAATAATATGGAGGAAAAAAGTGGAATTAAAAGAAACAATAAAAAATAGACGAAGTATTCGCAAATTTAAAAATACTGAAATATCTAAAGAAATAATTGAAGACTTAATTGATTGTGCAAGGTTAGCACCATCTGCCAAAAATAGACAACCTTGGAAATTTGTAATAGTAACTAACACTATAAAAAATCAAATTGCAGACATTATGTTGGAAAAGGAAAATGGCTCAAAGATTAGTTTAGAAAGAAAAATATATAATGCTAATAGTAGTGTTAAAGCAACTGCAAAAATAATGAAAGAAGCACCTATACTTATATTGGTTCTTAAAGAATATGAAGATAATTGGATTATAGGAGATTCGCTTTCGATTGGTGGAGCTATAGAACATATTTGCTTAAGAGCAACCGATTTAGGATTAGGTTCACTTTGGATAAGAGATATTGTATATACTCAAAAAGAAATAGCTAAATTAGTAGGCTATGGAAATATGGAACTGATTTCAGCAATTTCTATCGGTTATCCAGATGAAAGTCCTAAACAAAGACCTAGGAAAAAATTAAATGAAGTATTGGAGTGGTATTAATATGGAGAAAGAAAAAATATTAGAATTTTACAAGAAAACAAGTTATTTTACAGATTTAGGATATTATAAGGATTTTGCAAAAAACTTCCCAGATGATATTGAACAATTATGTATATTACAAAGAATGCAAATAATACATCCTGTTGCATTTAGAGATATAGAAATTAGAAATAAAAAAGACTGCTTTTGGGGAGATATGACTAAAGTTCCAATTACTAGATTAGAATATGAAGATGACATTTTTCCAACAGCACAAAGTGTAATAGCTGAATTATTAAGAAAAAATCCCAATTATACTACAAAAAGAGAAGCAAAAGACAAAGTTCATGTTACCTGTAGAAGTCAAGCTATATTATTGGCTAGTATATTGAAAGCTAAAGGAGTACCAGCTAGATCCAGAAGTGGATTTGCTGAATATATACATTATGATGGAGTATGTTACGACCATTGGATTACAGAATATTTTGATGAAAAAGAAAATAGGTGGAGATTAGTAGATGCAGATGAGCATTGCCCAGACCATGAGATGGGATTTGATTTGAATGATATTCCTTATGATAAATTCTTATTTGGCGCAAATGCTTATTTAGGTATAAGACAAAATAAATATAAACCTGAAACTATTTTATATTCTTCTGATCCACCAACTCTAGGACTAAAAGCTTCAATAAGAGGATTATTCTATGATTTTCATGCGTTAATGAATGATGAAATTATATTTTTACATATGCCTAAATATATACAAGATAAGAATTTTGAATTATCTGAAGAAGAATATAAAGAATTAGATAATTTAGCGAACTTAATGTTAAATCCTAATGAAAATTTTAGTAAATTACAAGAAATTTGGAACAATACTTCTAAATTTAGAATTATGTCAGGAGCATTAAATTAGTTTGAAAAATAATAAAGCAGTAATGGAAGTTTACGGCTTTAACTGAAAGAAAATGACTAAAATTGATTATATAGCTAATTGATGAAGATGTATGAAAATTAATATGAATAAAAGGAGAATTTTGATGTCTAATTTCAAAATAAAAATTGATACAAAAAAATTAGAAAAAGAATTAAATAAGCAGATGGACAAGATAATAAAATCTACTGAAAAAGAAATGAGAATTAGAAGAAAGAAAGAGGAAAATGATATGAATGTATTAAGTCAAAATGCAGAAGATATGTTAAGTGTATTTTTGGAAAAGTATGAGCAAACCAATGATTATTCAGTAAATGGTTTAGAAAATGAATTTCCAGAACGTATGAGGTTTTGCATAAAAGATACAATGGAAACATTACAAATGTATGATTATATTTCAAATTATAATTTTTTTATTGGAGGGGGATGGTCTATAACACTTACTCCTGAAAGTTTAGAATATTTTGATAAGAAAGGCAGGCGAACAGAATTGTTTAGCATATTAGTAAAAGATGAAGAAAAATTATTAACGGATATAATAGAAAAGGATAACAGAAATGATAATATAACAGAATTTTTACAAGAAAAAATTGCAAATGACCCAAAAGAAATTTTTAGAGGAATGATAGGAACCTTAAGGAATAATGGGTTAATTAGTGGCTCATGGGCATCAAATACGATTTGGAATGTAAAAATTACTCAAGCGGGAAGAAGTTATTTTGAAAGAAAAGAATTGTATAATAAAAATACATTAAATAATAATTCTACGTACATAACAGCAACTAACAGTACAGTTTTTACAGGGAATATTACTAATTCTAATATTAATATTGATAATTCAATTTCAAATATACAAAAACAAATAGAAGAAAAGTGCAATGATGACCACGAAAAACAGGAATTAATAGAATTATTAGAAGAAGCAAAAGAAATTATTGAAAATTTTGAAAAAACTAGCCATATTGATAAAAGAAGAAAATTCTTTAATAAAATATCCAATCATTTAAGTAAACATGGATGGTTTTATGCTGAAATTGTTAGTTTACTTGGACAAACTGCAATTAAATTATTAGGCTAATTATAATTATGGAGTAGCATACACTACTCCATTTTATTCTAACAATAAATTAATTCTCTAAATATAATCTCTTTCACCGAATTTTTATAATTATTCATAAGCCTAGTCCATTTTAAAGGATCAGTATTTTTCAAGTTTTCATCAATAGGATTTTCTTCTAGCATTTGTTTCATAAGTAGTTCAAATCTTTGTTTAGCTTGTTTATCAGTTTCTACAATATGTTTTCTTAAAGTACAATTCATAAACATTATTATATATTCAGCTTTTTTGTGATTTTTCAAATACTCTAATCTTAAATGACCATACTTTCCAATAATATAATCATTTTCGTAATCTTCCTTTTCCAAATATAAGTCAGGAACAAAATAATCTCCTTCTTTGTGATAAGTTATCTCTACCATAGTTAAAACCTCCATAAATTGATTTTTACTACAAATTTGACTAAATAATTTATATCTTTAAATAGCTATCTAACATAATGAAATTTTGGAAGAAGTCTATAGGAAAAATTTTGTCCTTACTAGAATTCTCCCAATGGAGAAACAGCAAAAGATATAGCTAACCGCAAAGGAATATCAGATAAGGAAGATATATTAGATTATATGAGTAGTACAGAATTAGCAGCAAATTTATTCCGAATAACACAAACAGATGAAGTATTAAAAAACAAAAATATTAATAATGAAGATGATGCTTGTATAACACATCATAAAGTTGGACAAGCGGTTAGACAAACAATTAAGAAAATAGGTGGAACAATGCCAGAAGATTTACCAACTCCAAATAAAAGTGCAAAACAAATAGAGAAGGAGAAAAATAAAAAATTAACTTTTAACAATAAGAAGAAATTAAAATAAAACGACTTATAAGGCAATGTTAGATAGTTTGTATAAAGAGATTATTGAACTGACAAGTTTTTCTTGTTAGTTCAATTTATAATAAACTTACCATCTTTATAAACTAAAGTATCTCCATTTTGGGCATTCTTAGGAATGTCATCTATGGGGATATTTTCTGATTTGTTAGTATTTAGATTCCTACAAACTGCGAAATCTATACCAATATCAGAAATTTTATAATATTCTGGTAAAACACTTATTTTTGAAGAAAGAGTAGCATAACTGCATTCACTTAAAAGCTTATCAATATCATTTGCATTTGCTGAAATTCCTGTAGTATCTACACGAAAATCTTTTGAAGAAACTTTTTTTATAGCTTCTCCAACTTCTGGATTTGATTCTTTTAAGTAAGATTTAGGAATATTATATATAGTTTTAGAAGAATAATCAAAGCAAACTGCGAAATTTTCCTCAAATTTTGCAAAATGCAGATTTGTATTATCAGGTAAATTTTCTAATATTTTATCATTTGATTGTAATTCTAAATAGTTTTGCAATTCATGAATAAAGTTATCAACTAAACTGCCGTTGATATTATCATGAATTTTATTATGTAATAAATTTAAGCTATTTAATGAAAAGTTTAAAAAATCGTTCAAAATAATTCCTCCTTATGGTATAATTTGTTTGGTGGTAATAATGAAAAAGTTAAAAAATGTAATAATGATTATAGTAATACTAATATGTATAAGCACTATGAGTTTTGCACATGGTGGTAATATTACAGGTTGGAAAGATAAAGATTCAAAAAATATAACTGAATATAACGGAAAATATTATGGCTACCACAAAGAAGATGGAGTAGTCCATTATCATCAAGTAAAATGGGATGAAGAAAATCAAAAATGGGTAATTGTTATGCCAGCTGTATATTATGATGAAAAGTTTAATAAAATAGAAAACGATTATGATGGAGATACAAATAAAATTGAAGTAGAATTAGTAGAAGCGGTAGATGGAGATACTGCAAAATTTAAAATGAATGGAAAGCAAATTACTGTTAGATTTTTAGGAATAAATACAAAAGAAACTGTACATCCAGAAATTGGCGAAGAAGAATGGGGAAAAGAAGCAAGTGATTTTACAAAAGAGAAACTTAAAAATGCTACTAAAATTGAATTAGAATTTGATGATATAGCAGATAAAAAAGATAAATATGATAGATATTTAGCTTGGATATGGATAGATGATGAATTATTGCAAAATTTATTAGTTGAAAATGGATTAGCCGAAACTTATATGTTACAGAATAATTATAAATATGCTGGAATATTACAAGAAAGTGAAGAAATTGCAAAAAATAATAAACTCGGGATTTGGAGTGAAGAAACAAGCGAAATAGGTAACAATAAAAATCAAAGCCAATTAATAGAAAATAATAATTTGTTATACACAATGATAGGAATTTCAATCATATTAATTATTAGCATATTTAATATAGCACATAATAGGAAAAAAAGAAAGTAGTTATAATAAATTTTTAAAGGATGGAAAGAATAATGAATTGTTTTATGTGTAAGGGAAATTTAGAAAAAAGAAAAGAAAATTATGTAGTTGATTTAGAAGATACAATTATTATTGTCAAAGGTGTAACTGCAAAAGTATGTACTCAATGTGGAGAGCAATACTTTGATGATGAAACAGCAGAGAATATTGAAAAAATTGTAAATCAATTAAAGCAGTTAGCAACAGAAGTAACAATTGTAAATTATAAAGAAAAAGTTGCATAAAAAAATACTATGTACTTACAATAGTTTGATAGAGTTATTTCAGAAAATTAAATAGTAATAAAAAGGTTCTAAAATTTTAAGAATATTCTTGAAAGTTTAGGACTTTTAACATATAATAAACACAATAAAATAACAATACAAAATTAATGTTATTGATACATTAAACTGGAGGTATAAAAATGCAAAAATCTAACGAAGAAAAAAGAGTAGTAATTTATTGTAGAGAGAGCAGGGATGACTATGGAGAAAACTATGAGAGAATCGAAACACAAAGAGATTTACTTGTAAAATACTGTAAAAGTCATGGTTTCACAAACATAGTAGATATTATAATGGATGATGACAAAAGTGGAACAGATTTTAGTAGATTTGATGACATAAAAGAAAGAGCTAAAAACAAAGAAATAGATGTTATTGTTTTTAAAAACTCTGCAAGGCTTGGAAGAAATCAAAGAGAAGCCTTAGAATTTGTAGAATACCTAGAAGAGCAAGGAGTAGAAATCATATTTGAAGATGAACAATACAATGAGGAAATGTTTGGGCTATATGCATGGTTTAATGAAAGAAGAGCAAGAGATGATAGCAAAAATATAAGAAGAAATTTAAGACACAAAATTGAAGAAGGAGATTTATTGGTAAAAGCAATATATGGATATAACAAAGATGGAAAAAATTTAGTCATTAATGAGGAAACAGCTCCAGTAGTACAAGAAATTTTTGAACTATATTCTAAAAGCTGGGGTTATCAAAAAATAGCAACATACTTAAATAAAAAGGGAATTCCTACACCATCTCAATCAAGAAATTTCGCAAATGCAAAACAAACAGCAAATTGGAAAGCACAACATATTGTAAGAATACTAGATGATAGAAGATACATTGGAGATTATGTTGGAGGGCATACAGAAAAGTTAAGTTTTAAATCAAAGAAAACTAGAGTGAAAGAACAAGAAGAATGGACTATCATAGAAAATCATCATGAACCAATTATTGAAAAAGAGTTATTTGAAAAAGTACAAAAAATCAGAAAGAAAAGAAAAAAAGAAAGTGATCAATATAATAATGGCTTTAAATTTGTAGATGTAGAAAATAACTTGTATTCAGGACTTTTATATTGTGGAAGATGTGGAACACCAATGTATAAAAGAAAAGGAAGTACAGGAACAAGAAAAAGACCAGATAGTTATTTGTGTAAAAAATATAGTAACGAAGGAACCATAAAAGATATAAGACCAGATTATGGTTGCAAACCACACAGAATTAGAATAGAGTATTTAGACAAAATCGTAAATGCCTATATAGACAATTTAGTAAGTAACTCAGAATTTAAAAGTTTTGTAATGGATAATGTGAAAGCAATTAGCACCAATAAAGTAACACTCGAAAAAGAATTGAATCAATCAAAACAAGCTTTAGAAAAATTGGAAAAACAATTTAAACAAGTATATGAAGATAAGCTAAATGATTTAATTCCTGAATTTATCTACAAAGATAAAAAACAAGAATTAGAAAAGAAAATTAAAAATGAAAAGGAAAAACTAGAAGAGATACAAACAAAGTTTAATACCTTAAATAAGCTAGAAGATAAAGAAGATTTAATATTTAAAGCAATTGATGATATTAAGAAAAATGGATTAACAAAAGAAGAATTATCAAGACTATTGGATAAAATCGTAATATTTGACCAACACGAAATAACCGAAGACATCAAACAAGAATATAACTTAAGCAGTGAAATGTATCAAGAACTCTATGAAAATGGGGGCTTAGCATTCCACCTAAAATTCATGTATCCACAAACTATCACAAACAGGAGGATGTGACATAGGAACAAGACCAATTGATTTACATTTAAAAGCTTTTGAAAAATTAGGAATAAATATTGATAAAAACTATGGAAATATTACCTGCACTTGTGATAAAATAGTAGGTGAAAAAATAGACTTAGACTTTCCAAGTGTGGGAGCAACTGAAAATGCAATACTTGCAGCATGTTTAGCACATGGAAAAACAACCATAACCAATGCTGCAAGAGAGCCAGAAATAGTAGACTTACAAAATTTTTTAAATAAAATGGGGACTAAAATAAAAGGAGCTGGCACAGACATCATTGAAATAGAAGGTGTAAAAAAATTAAAAGATGTAAGTTATAACATTATGCCAGATAGAATAGAAACAGGAACTTTTTTATGTATGGCAGCCATGTCAGGAGGGCATATCAATGTAAAAAACGTCTGTTGCGACCATATGACACCAGTGTTCCATAAATTAGAAGAAGCAGGATGTAAGCTAAAACTTCAAAGAAATGAAATAGAAATACAAGCACCCAAAAAACTAAAAGCAGTAGACATTAAAACAATGCCATATCCAGGTTTTCCAACAGATATGCAATCCATATTTGCAACATCACTTACAACTGCCAAAGGAACTTCTATGGTTGTAGAAAATTTATTTGAAAATCGATACAAATATACCCAAGAATTAATTCGAATGGGAGCTAAAATAACAATAGAAGGGAAAACTGCTGTTATAAAAGGAGTAAGAAAATTATATGGAGCAAATGTAAAAGCAACTGATTTGCGAGGAGGAGCAGCACTAGTAATGGCAGGAATAGTAGCAAAAGGAAATACACGTATTGAAAATATAGAGTATATTTTAAGAGGATATGATAAACTAGATCAAAAATTAAGAAATTTAGGAGTTGACATTCAAATTCATTGAAAGGTAAGGCATTAAAAGCCTAGCCTTTCACTTTTAGGAGGAATGAGGAAAATGGCTAAAAAAAACAATTATATTAATACAGGACAAGCACAAAAGCAAATCATGGAAGAGGAGCAAAAAAAGAAACAAGCAAAAGAAAGAGAAAAAAGAATCAAACAAAAAAAAGAAAAAAAAGAAGACTTTGATATAGAAACAGAAACTGTAATACAAATGACCAATAGAAATAAAATAAAAAAAGAAGAAGAACGCAGGAAAAAAATCACACAAGAAGAAAATAAAAGAAAAAAAAGAAATAGAAGAATAAAATGTATATTAAAAATATTTTTATTAATAGCAATCATAGCAGGAGCAATTACCTTTGCAATGATTTCACCAATTTTTAATATTCAAAATATACAAGTATTTCATTTTGAGCAAGTAAGTGAACAAACCATTAAAAGTTTATCACAATTAAAAGAAGGTGAAAACATCTTTCGATTTAGTAGTCAAAAAATAGAAAATAATATAAAAGAAAATGCTTATATTGAAAGTGTAAAAATACATAGAAAAATTCCAAATACAGTACAAATTGAAGTAAAAGAAAGAATACATAATTATAGCATAGACTTTTTAGGAAAATATGCCTATATCAATAACCAAGGTTATATTTTAGAAATAGCACAAGACAGCAAACAAAAGCCAATCATACAAGGAATATCAACACCAGAAGAGCAAGTAATAACAGGAAATCGACTAAACAAAGAAGATTTAGAAAAAATGGAAAATGTAATAAAAATAATGAATGTAACAAAAGAATACGATTTAGACACAAAAGTCACAAGTATTGACATTAGCAAAAAAAATCAATATAGTATTTATTTAGAAGAAGAGAAAAAAATGGTACATTTAGGAGATGGTACTAATTTAAGCAATAAAATGTTATATGTAAATGCCATCTTAGAAGAAGAAAAAGGCAAAAAAGGAGAAATATTTGCAAACGGAGATTTAAACAATAAATTTAGAGTATATTTTAGTGAAAGCCTAAATGTATAAAGGAGAGAAGTAAATGAAAAACAAGAAAGTAATTAGCATCATTTTAGGAAGTATGTGTTTTGCTCTAACATTAGGAATATGTATTCAATTAAAAACAGTAAAAGGATCTAATTCGGTTATCAAACAAGGCAGTGGGAATGACGAATTAAGAGCAGAAGTTTTAAGATATAAAGAAAAGTATGATAATAAATATCGAGAATTAGAAAAGGCGGAAAAGGAATTAGAAAAAGAAAGACAAAATTCTACACAAGATAACAGTGATTTAGAACAAAAAGAAGAGCAAATCAAGCAAGCAAATAAAATGATAGGTATGACAGAAGTAACAGGAACAGGTGTCATTGTAACATTAAATGATAGCAAAAAAGATGTAACGACAGCATTAAATGCAAGCGATTTATTAGTACATGATGTGGATGTTTTAAGTGTCATCAATGAATTAAAAAATGCAGGAGCAGAGGCAATTTCCATTAATGGTCAAAGATTAGTACCAACCAGTAGTATTGTATGTGGCGGAAACATTATAGAAATCAATGGAGAAAAGGTAGGAGCACCATTTGAAATAAAGGCAATAGGATTACCAGAACAACTAGCAGCCTTGTCTAGACCAGGAGGGTATCTAGAAATCTTAAAAGATGCAACTGTTTTAGTAGATCTAAAGAAGTCAAACAATATTACCATACCGAAATATACAGGAGTAATTACCTATAAGTATTTACAAAATACAAGTAGATAAACTATTTCCAAAATAAAATTGGTATCGTACAAAGAAAGACAAAAAGAGAAGGAGTAGTTGAAAAATGGAAAACAATTTAAAAAAAGGAAAAATTACAATGGCGATAGCAATTAGTATTGCATGCTTTGCATTGATTTTTATCATGTTTATGCAATTTAAAATTGTCAACCAAACAAATATTACAGAAATTGAAAATATGAGAGAAGCAGAGTTAAGAACAGAACTTGCCAATTGGAAAGAAAAATATGGTGAGACGCAAAAACAATATGAAGAAACCAAGGCTAAAATTGAAGAATACAAAAAAACAAAACAATCGAATGAAGAGACCGAAAAATTGGTAAATACTGAATTAGAGCAAGTAAACACAACATTAGGAAAAACAGAAGTAGAAGGAGAAGGAATAGAAATTATCTTAAGAGAAAATCAAGAAGAGGAAATAAGTAAAATAGGGGCTGATGACTTATTAATCATTGTAAATAGTTTAAAACGAGCAGGAGCAGAAGCCATCTCCATCAATGAACAAAGAATTATAAATATGTCAGACATTGTAATGATTAATGAAACCTTTATCAAAGTAAATGGTCAAAGAATTTTAGCACCCTATGTTATAAAAGCCATAGGAAATGCGACCTACTTAGAAGGTGCATTACTTGGAAATGGTGGGCATGTTGACGAATTAAAAAAGTTAGAACATGATGTATCTATTGAAAAACAAAACAAAATAAAAATAGAAAAATATAATAATGAAATAAAAACAAAATATATAGAGTAGGAGGAACGAAAAATGATCATAATAGCCATTTTAATAGGATGTATCTTAGGTGCTATTTTTGGAATAAATGCCCCTATGATTTCATATACCTATTCCAGTTATTTAGCAATTGCCATCATTGCAGCATTAGATTCCGTATTTGGAGGAATCACATCTGTTATTAAAAAAAATTTCGACTTAAAAATATTTATTACAGGTTTTTTTGGAAATGCCATATTATCTATTTTATTAACAATTTTAGGACAAAAATTAGATGTAGACATCTACTTAGCAGCTATTGTAGTATTTGTAGGGAGAATGTTTACTAATCTAGGAATCATAAGAAGATATTACGTAGATAAATGGTCCAAAAAACTAACCAAAAAAGAAAAAAACAAAAGTTAAAAATATTACGAAAGTGTTACAAAAATATTACAAAAATATAACAAATTCTATTGACATTTGTCTAAAAATGTAATATATATACACTTAGAAAAATTATACTAAAAATGGAGGAATTAACTTGGCAATAGGAGATATCATTGTAGGCATAGACATAGGAAGCAGTAAGGTTTGCACCGTTGTAGGAGAAGTCAACAATTTTGGTCAAATAGAAATCATATGTAATGCCTCATATAAATGTAGGGGACTAAAGAAGGGAAAAATAATAAATGAAGAAGACATTGTCTTAAGTATTGCAAAAACCATAAAAGACGCAGAAGACGAAACCAGCCTAAAAATCAACTCAGCCTATGTAACCATACAAGGAAAATATATAACCATTGTACAAAACAGTATAACCAAAGAAATAAAAGACAAATATGCTGGAATATCAGTAAGAGATGTACAAAGTGCCATCATGCAAGTAAAAGACATTGAAATTCCAGAAGGAAAAACCTTAATCGATATTGTTCCAGACCAAATAACTCTAGAAAATGGAAGTGTTGTCACAGATCCAGTAGGAAACTTAAGTTCAAGTTTTACCATAAGTGCCCAAGTAATTTTAGCAGACAAAGACTATGTAAGGCAACTAAATGGTGTATTCAAAAAAGCAGGACTAGAAATAGATGGAATCGTACCCATCACATTAGCAGAAAGAAACCTAATATTAGACAAAAATGAACTACACGACAACGTAATGCTCTTAGACATAGGAGCAGGAAACACAGACATAGGAATATTTGAAGGATCTACCTTTATCTATACAAACTCCATACCAGTAGGAGGAGACAACATAACCAATGACATAGCGCTCGTACTAAACATATCAGAAGAAGAAGCAGACAAGCTAAAAAGGCAATATGGATTAGCATTAAAATCATTCATAGACAATGACAATGACATCATACTAAGCACATCAAAAGACAACAACAAAAACAGAATCATAAAAAGTTCAGAACTAATTGAAATCATAGAAGCACGAATCGAAGAAATATTTTCTATCATAAACAAAGACATAACCAACCAAGGAGTCAAGCAAAAAATCAACAACGTCATACTAACAGGGCAAGGAATTATTCACATTAACAAAAGTGACGTTGCGGGAAAAATCAACTTAAACATACCTGTTAAAATATCAACAGGAAGGGCCGTAAGCACAGTAAAAGCAACATATCGAACCAGTTATGCTT
>CASUIT010000037.1 GCA_949455995.1 uncultured Clostridia bacterium | reverse complement strand
ATTCTTCTTGTGTTGATATTTTTCCATCTTCTCCAAAATAGCTATTTGGTGCACCCAATATGATTAAAGGTTTTATACTATGTTGTTTGAATTTTTCAAACCAAAAGTCATAGGTTGCAAAATGATATTGTTTTGCTTTTAGACCTCCTATATTTTCCCATCTTACTTCTACTCTTACATTTTTAATATTTAGGTTTTCTAATAATTGTATTTTTTTATCGATATCATGATTTTTTAACATTAAATGTATGATGATACCATTTTGGTTAAATTCGTCTAAAAATTGCTTTTGATATTTTTTGATAAACATTATTTTTTTATTCCATGTATATATTATTTGTTCATTTTTTACTATTTCTATCTCACAATCATTTTCTCCCTCTTTTTCAAAGGTTATTTCTACTTTATCGATATCTGCAATCTCTTTTTTTTGTTTTTCTACTCCATCTATTTTATATATTGCATAATAGGTTTGTTGTTCTTGCTTTTTTACTTTTATTGGTATCGTACATTTTTCTCCTTCTAAATAATAAGGTTTTATTTGATTTTCATCCACTTGTACTTCATTTAATACAGCTGCACTAATATTTTGTATTAAATCATATATCGTATACATATTTTTTTCCACTTTAAATTGTATTTTTGGCATAATTATATTAGGTATTACAAAAAACATAATTATACTAAAAAATAGGATACATAAAAATAGATACCTTTTTTTTATTTGATATTTCATTTTTTTACCATCTTTCTTATTTTTTCTATTGTCATTAATACTAATTCATCTTTTTGTAACAATAAAGATGTACTATAGATAAAAATTCCACTAATAATACATATTATCATATCATTGGGAAGTATTTTTCGTATGATATAACATAAACCAAACATCAATACTCCAGATATACAATAATTTTTACATAATTTAATTAATTGTTTAAAGGAAATTTCTTGTTTAATGTAATGAAACTGCATAATAAATATCATACTTTGTGCCATTATACTTGCTAAAACAGCACCAATTGCTTTCTTATATGGTATTAATAAAAGATTTAAAATACAATTCACAATGGTTCCCACTACAATAGATATGGTATAGGATCTTTGTTTTTTGGTTGGAATTAAGTATTGATTGCCAATTACATTCGTTAATCCTGTTAATAATATAATAGGTGTACTAATATTGATTATTAAAACTACTTGCTCATATCCTTCTCCAAAAAAAATGGGAACAAACTTTTTGGCAACTAATAAAATCCCCAAAGTGATAGGAACTGCTGAAAAAAAGGTAAATTTAAAAGAATTATTGATATATTGTTTTACCTTTTTTACATCTCCATTGGCAAATGTATTTGCCATTCTTGGTACCATAACCGTTCCTAGTGAAGTCACTACTGTAACAAGTAAATTTATGATCTTTTGCGCTTGCTCGTAATATCCAATTTCTGACTTATCTGCTAACACATTTCCTAACATAGTCTTATCTAACATCATATAGATTTGTAAAGAGATTTGTGGAATAAATAATTCTATGGTTGGTTTAATATGTTGTTTAATATTTAATTCTTTTATTTTTATTTTATCTAAATATTTGGGTAAATATAACCATAAAGAAATATTACTTAAAAGTTCTGATGAACCATAAATTAAAATATACTTCCATAAATCTTGATTATTTTTTACAAAAATAAAAATTAAAAGTAATCCTGCTATTCTAACAAAAATATTTCTTACTACCGTTTTTTTAAATTCTTCTAAGCCTTGAAAAAACCATCCAATTTCTAATGCCGTTGATAGGAAATACAAAATAAAAATTTGATAATATATCTGATAATTATTACCACTTGCAAAAAATATATAATATATGATTAATGAAATACTACTAGTACATAGCTTTAAAATTTCTATTTCCCAGAAAGTTTTACTTCTTTGTTTTTTATTATCTTGCAAATAGGCTATTTCTCTTTGCCCATATAAACTAACTCCTAAGTTAGCAAATATTACAAAATAAGATATAATAGAAAGTGTATAGCTATAAATACCAATATTTTCTGCTCCCAATATTCTAGAAATATAGGGAGTAGTCACTAATGGTAAAATCATAATTAATATTTGGTATATTAAATTATATCCATAATTTTTACTAATGCTTTTTTTACTTATCTTCATTGTTTCCTTCTTTTACATATTTTAAAAATTCTTCATAACCATTAAATAACGGCTTTGTTTCTTTAAACTTATTCCAAGATTTTTTCTCATTTCCTTCTAATTGTATTACTTTTTCATATTCATTGCAAATTTTTTCTTCTCTTTTTTCAAATAACCAAAAAAATTCTCGTAATAATTCTTTTTTCGGATATTTATGATATTGTGTGTAATATTCTTTTACTAATTGACATGCTTCTTCTAATTGTTTGTTTTTTCTTTTTTCATAATATTCTTCTAATGACATAATGTATCTTGCTGGATTTCCTGCATACACACTATTTGGTTTACAGTTTTTATTTACAAGTGAATTGGCTCCTATGATAACATTATCTCCTATTTCTACTCCTTTTAAGATGGTAGTTTTTAAACCGATAAATACGTTATTTCCTATTTTCACTTTTCCAGCATTTCCTATCACTTCACCATATTTTTTTTGTAATACAGCCCAGTCATATCCATGTTGTAGAATATTTACACCTGAAGTGATGTGTACATTATTTCCTATTTCTATCATCCATGGTCTTTGTGTATCAATGGTAATGGTCCAAGGACTGTAAAATTTAACATTTTCTCCTAGTCGAATTCCTTGCTTTTTTAAATATTGATAATATGAGCTAGAATTAGCTTTATATTGATATTTTAAATATAATATGATATCTTTTATAAATTTCACTTCTACACCTTCTTTTTCATTTCTTTGCCTTTGTTATACATGATAAATATAATATCATATAACCATGGTATTTTTCCTAATAAATGAACTTGCATTTTTCTAGCTTTACTTATTTTTTCGGATTTTTTATTAGATATTTTCATGATACTTTTTATTTCTTTTCGAATTTCTTGTTTTTTGGCTTTATCTTTTATTTTATTTTTTAAAATGGTATCATATACTCCTATTAAAGAATATAGATACAAATTTATTCCTGCTTCTTTTTTTTCTGGATAGTTATTATTGATAAATTCCATTACTTCTTTACTAGCTTTTAAAATCGTATCATTAATTTTTTTCTTTCTTGTTAAACTTCCTTGTCTTTGTCTATAATAATATTTAGGTGTTGCATCATATACAATTTTACTTGCTTTATCATATACTTTATAGGTTGTAAAGACGTCTTCTCCATTTTCTATCCCTTTTGGAAATCTAATATTTTCAAATAACTCTTTTTCATATAATTTTGCATAAGCAGATACTCCTAAATATCCTATATAACACATAAGTTCTATAGCCTCTTTTGAATCCATTACTTTATAAAAATCTCTTATTCCATAGATGTCTATTTTATTTTTGTATACAACATACCTATTACAACATGCAATATTTACCTTTTCTTTTTTTAATAGAAGATATAAATATTCAAACATATCTTTTTCAACATAATCATCAGAATCAATAAAACTAATATATTTACCAGTCGCCATTTCAATTCCTTTATTACGTGCTTGGCTTATCCCTGCATTTTCTTGATGAATTACTCTAATTCTATTGTCTTTTTTGGCATATTCATCACATATTTTTCCACAATTATCTGGCGAACCATCGTCTATTAATAAAATTTCTAAATTTTTATATGTTTGATGAATGACTGATTCGATGCATTCTTGCAAATATTCTTCTACTTTATATATTGGTATAATGATACTTATTTTATCCATTTTTTATTCTTCCTTTTATTGATTTTATCTATATAAATCTCTTAAAAACTCCATGGATTGGTTTCTATGTTCTTTTATCTTTTTGTTTGCTTCTTCAAAATTAATATCTCTATCTAATAAAGTATTACTGTCTTTTACAAGTCTACTAGATAAACTTAGTTCATCTAATAAATCTAACATCCTTGAGTTCTCTTTTCCTACTTTTGTAAATTGATGTACTGGCTTTTGATAAATAATAGAAAAAGATAATCCATGAAATGAATTGGTTACCACTTCTTGTGCATTTTTTACTAGATTTACAAAATCTTCTGGGGAAGCATTCCAAAAATATTTATCCACATCTAAAAATTTGTCTTCTATATTTGTATTAATGGAATAAATCTTACAATTTCTTTGTTTGGCTAATTTTCTTGCATATTCATATAAATTCTTTTGTCTTTTAAATCCATATACTAAAATATATTTTTCTTGTTCTAATTTTTTTTCACTTTTTTTGGCTAGTTCATCCCAGTCTTGCTTTTCTAATAAATATACTGGATCTAAGACTTTTTGTACTTGTTCCATCCCACATTTTTTTAGTAACTTAATAGCTGTTTTTTCTCTTACAGAGATTTTATCAAAACTTTTTAAATTTTTATAAAATCTTTTTTCCTGTTCTGGTGTTAATTCATCCATTGCAATACTTGCTGCATAAGATACTTTTCTTTTATTTTCTGGAACAAATGTTAAGAAAAAACTATCATCATTCCCATTTTTTGTATTACAATTCCAAACTTGATCACTTCCCACGATAAAGATATCTGCATCTGGAACTTTTTCTTCTAATTCTTGTAAGTTATGATATCTTTGTTTAGTTAATTTCATATTTTCTTGCAAAAACTTTCCAAATACTTTTTGGCTCTTTTTAAAATCAAAGGTTCTTATGATGGGTCTAATAAGCTTTACTAACATACTTTTACTTTCTGTCTTATGTAAGTCTTTTGGATAATAATCAATGACTTCTACTTGATTCTTATCTTTTTCTAAAAATTTTTCTAGTGCATAAGCTTGTAAAACTGCACCATAATTAAAAGCTCTATGACACGTAATGGTTGCTATTTTCATTTTTATCTTTCCTTTCTAATTATCTTCTTTATTTTATCTTTTATTTCATCCTTCATATTGGCAGAAATTAAAAATTGTAGTTTGCTTTTTTCCTTTGTATATTTTTTAGCTACCTCTATAAAATCTTGTTGTCTTGAATTTCTTTTTGATGGTTTTTGCAAATTATGATTATGTTGTTTGGCTACTAAATAGTCTGCTTTTTCTATTTTAGAATGTGCTTTTAGATTTTCTACTATTTCTTCGGCTTTTTTGCTATTGATAAGAACTAAAGAAATTCCTTTATCTACATCCATTTCTTTATGTATTTTCTCAATTCCCCAAAAATCTGCAATGGTTATATCAGAGACTCTTTTTGGTGTTGCAAAGGGACACTCTAGACAACTTGGTCTATATAGTAAATCTTGATAAAAGACTCTCATATATTCATTTTCAAAACAATATTCTTCTTTTGTTTGGCATTTATTATCTTTTTGGCTTTGGATGGTAAATTTAACAGCTGTTGCATCTATTTTATTAGCAATCTTCTTTCTTGTTCTAAATTCAAAATCTTTGACTTTTCCTTTATATTTCTTTCCTAAACTTTCAATATATTTGGTAAACATCTTTTGACTAGGTACACCATGACATACTAAATCTATTAAATACAAATTTTGTGTTTCTATATTTTTAGTAAACTCCTTTAAACCAGCTATCTGGCATGGCGTGCCTACATATATTACCACTTTTTCATCTTTTAAATCTTGTTTTACTTGTGAGTAAGTATCTTGTGTATTACTTTGGACATATTTAGATTTTCTAAAACATTCGATATCTTCTATTTTACTAACACCTTTATGTTTTACCATAAATTGTTCATCTAAATAACAGCCATATATTCTAATTGGTTTTTTAGGATATCTGTTGGCAATCGAGTCTACCAATGCTGTAAAGGCTCCTCCTGATGAACTTTTTTCAACAACTTTTGCTTTTTTATGAATCAACATGTAACATTTTGGTTCTTCATTTTTTAATTCTTGTGCATGAATCATTGGGCAAACTTTTTGACATAAGTTACAATGTATACATTTTGCTAAATCTATTTTAGGGTAAAAAAAGCCATCTTCATCTTCTACCATAGAAATACATTTTTGTGGACAAATTTGTTCACAAGCTCTACAACCACAACACTTTTCTTTTTTAATATCCTCTACCATTTAAAAATTCCTTTCTTTATGAATCATAACTTATTTTTTGAATATGTCTATTAAATTATGATAAAAATGATCCAAATTTAACTCTTGTGCATTTTGTTTACTTATTTCTGACATGCTAGCTCTTTTTTCTGGATTGTTTAGTAATTCATCTATATTGTTAGCCAAATTTTTTACTAAATTTTCATTTCTTTCTATAATAATAGCACAACCATCTTTAGCATATTCTGGTATTCCTCCAGAATTTGTTGTAATAATCGGTAATTCACTTGCCATTGATTCAACAATAGTTAATGGTGCTGCATCTTCAATGATGGATGGCAATATCATAATATCTGCTATGGCATATATCTTACAAATTTTATCATGTGAAATATAACTTGTAAAGGTTATGTTTTCTTTTCTATCTTTTATGATATTATTTAATTCCTCTTGAAAAGTATTTTTCGTTTGTGTATTAAAGAAAAAACTACCTACTATTACTAATTGATAATTTGTACTTTTTACCTCTTTTAGTGCCATAATTAATTCTTTTATTCCTTTTTCTTTTGTTAATCTTCCTGTATATAAAAGAATTTTTTTATTTAATGGAATTTGATATTTTTGTTTGATTTCATTTTTTTCCTCTTGTGTTAGGTTTAATTGAAATGCCTCAATATTAGTACAATTTATTAGTACTTCTAATTGTTTTTCATTCTTTATCTTTAAAGACTCTTTTACTTGATTTTTTATATATTGACTGACACATATAATTTTTCTTGATTCTTTTATTTGTTTTTCACATCCAAAAGTATTTTTTATCTCATTATGTACATGAAAATATACTTTTCCTTTATATTTTTCACTGTTTTTTCTCCATTTTAATGCTAAAAATAAAGTAGGATTATTTTCAACTAAAATTTTATCATAATTTTGTTTTTTTAAATCTTTACTTACTTGATTCAAAAAACTTAATCTTTGCATGATATATCGATAAGACATCACTTTATCTTTTCTTAAAATATATTTAGCAATATAGTAAATTAATTTATCCATTATTTTTACAAAAAAACTAACTTTCTTATAATGTACTTTTGTTTTTTTATATTTTTGTGCTTCTTTGATTGCCTCTTCATCATGTATACTATATACATGATAATCTACTTGTTGATAGATTTCATTTTTATCCATAAAGTTATCGATTATCGTTTCAACTGCTCCACCTTTTGTAGCTGGAATGGGTAAAAATCCCGAAGTTATTATTGCTATTTTCATTTTTCTACTCCCTGTATCTCAGATTTGTTTTCATTTTGCTTTCGTATAAAAATTCCTACTATTAAAAAATAGTTCATTAAAGCTGGAGGATAATTAAAAGATGAATCCACACAAAATGCAATAAATACACCTATAAGTCCGACTGCTATTACTTTATAATTTTTATAAATATGCTTGATTGGCATAATTAATAATAAGACAAATGTTAACATTGCTATTATTCCTGATTTTAAAAATATATATAAGATTCCTTCTGATGTCATCCCTGATTCCCAAGGTGTTCCTAAAATGATGCTTCTTATTTTTCCTGCCCAATCTTGTTGTTTTATATAATCAATAGATTTTTCTATTAATATCGTCCTTCCATTTCCTGTTGTATCTGTAAAAGTTTCTTCTATGTTTCTTTCATAAAAATACTCAACAAATTTACCATTTGAGTTCTTAATATAAAATATCGTTGCTGTACCTATTACGATCGTTGTTATTATCATAAGTATTTTTCCATTTCTAGTTCTATTTTTATACATCTTATTTAATACAAATGGTATAAATATAATAAAAGGTATTAAACAGGCTCTTGAACCTGACAGCAAAATTCCTATAATACCAAATACAATCGCTATTGTTTTTAGTAATTTTTTGTTTTCAGTTTTCCACGAAATCATAGCTGTTATACCCAATAAATAAAATAATCCTGCACCATTACCTACTTGATAGGTTGATGGCATTTTTACCGCTTCTAAATCTCCCATTCCGTAAACCAATTGTTTTATTAGAAAAAGAATCTCCATAAGCTATGATTAAGCCTTGAATTGCTGTCTTTTCAATCCCTATTGTCCATTGTAATAAAGCATATCCACCAACTATTATTAAGCTAATGGCTATTATCTTCATTGTTTTTTCAAAATTGGATTTATATCCTATTCCAACAGCTAAAGGAGATATCAGCAATACTAATGAAATTGCTATTCTAAATAGTGGTGCTACTTTTATATTAGCAAAAATCGAAATTGTAATTGTTACTATGTAAATAACATAAATATAAAACCATATTTTATTTTGACGAAAAAATTTCCATATTTCTTTTCTTGATTTTATAATTGCAATAATAAACAAAATTTCTGCAACTGTTATTGATATTTCACCTAATACTGCTCCTGCCTTTGGAAAAGCAGTTGTCATAAATATAAAAAAATTAATAATCCACATATCTTTTCTCCTTGCCTTTTCCTAACACATATGGAAAAAACTTATTAATTAGTATTATAATTGGTATTGTTATTGCAATTGTTATTATGGTTATTAATAAGATACTTGCTAAATTTTGTCTTAATATATTATTATTAATCCCTGTAAATTTATTTATTGCTATAATAACAACTCTTTTTATTGGCTCATGTATACACATAATGATTAAAGAATTTTTACCTAGATAAGAAATCATTTTATTATGTATTTGGTTTGATAACATATATATAAAAAGACTTCCTATCACAGATACCATATAAAATAAGGAAAAATAATTATATTTTAATTCATTTAAATTAGCACCTTGTTCGATCCATGAAAATATAGCAACTAAAAATAATATTAATATCATAAATATTATTGTTACTTTTTTAGATTTTATTTTTTTCAAAAATTTTTCCATCTTATTTTTAAATAGATAACCTATATCATAAAAAACGATTGCTGTTAACATGGTATCTATACAATATGGTAATCTTAGCAAAGTAATTTTTGGATATATAAATCCTAACATACTACATAGGATTATCACAAATAAAATAACTTGCAATTTATATTTTCCTTTTATTTTTATTTGTAAAAAATAAAATAGGATCTCTGTTATAAATAAACATGGTAAAAACCACATCACAGCATTAAACAAATAATTTTGATTTCCACCTTTTGCTACAAATATGTTGATAAATAGATCCATTGGATTTGTTGTTTGTCCTCTTAATTTTCTTTCTATCATATACCAATATGAAAAAGTTAAAAAAGAAAAAATAAAATATGGTATCAATATCGATTTTGCCTTTTTCTTTACAAAATGTTCTTTTTCTTTATATAAATAGCCTGATAATATAAAAAACAGTGGCATATGGAAAGAATATATAAAATAATTTAAAAATTCATTTTGAGAAACATGTCCTATTACCACTAATATAATCCCTATCCCTTTTGCTATGTCAATCCATTCAATTCTTTTGTTTATTTTATTCATTTAAATTTTCCTCTATTAATTTTAAATGTTGATTTACAACATTTTTTATATCATATTTTTTTCTACTTTTTTTATTGTTTTCTATAAAATAGTTTTGTTTTTCTTTATTGTTAATCAAAAAATTAATTTTATTAGCTAATGTTTCCACATCTTCTATATCTATTAAATATCCATTTTCTCCATCTTTAATAATATTTGCAATTCCTCCTACCTTGCTTGCAATAATTGGTTTATCACATGCCATATATTCTATGAGTACTAATCCAAATCCTTCCCATTTTGAAGGTAATATCGCAATATCTAAGGCTGGAATATATTTTTGAACCTCTTTTGTCCAACCAGTAATTATCATATCATTTTGTATTTCATTTTGTCTAGCATATTCTAAAATCTTTTTTTCTAACTCTCCTGAACCAATAAACATAAATTTTGTTTTTTGGTTTTGTTCATGTACTAGTCTAAATGCTTTTATAGATGTTATTGGATCTTTTTGCTCTGCTAACCTTCCTACAACTCCTATGACTGTTTGGTCTTCTTCAATATGATATTTTTTTCTGATTTTTTGCCTATTTTTATGGACGTCTTGAAATTCAACAAAATCTATTCCATTTTCAATAATACACATTTTTCTAGGTTTTGCAATTTTATATTGAATGGCACTATCATATTCATTTTTTGAAATGTTAATTATTTTGTTTGTTTTTAATGCTAATATCTTTTCTATTATGATAAATAGTTTCTTTTTCTTTTCTCCTATTTTAGCGTTAAAATACCACCCATGTGCATTGTATAATATTTTTACTTTTTTGTTAAATAAAAGTGCAATTCTTCCAATTGCACCTGCTTTACTACTATGTAAATAAACAATATCTGGCTTTATTTGTTTCAATAATTTTTTTATTTTTAATATTGCTTTTAAATCTTTTTTAGGACTAATTTCTCTAATCATCGGCACAATATATATTTGATTTACTATTTTTTTAAATCTTTCTATTTGCTCTTTGTAATCTTCTGATATAATTAAAATATTTTCATATTTTTCTTGTTGCATATTATTTAATAACATATACAAATATTGAGCAACTCCTCCTGCAGATTGTGCTACATAAACTATTTTCTTTTTCAATTTAAATAGCCCCTTCTTTATCAATTATTTTTTCTGCTGTTTGTTTTAATATTTTTACATCTAATTTTAAACTATGTTGATAAAAATATTTCATATCCATGTCTAATCTATCATAAAAAGTGACATTGCTTCTTCCATTTACTTGCCAAAATCCTGTTATTCCTGGTTTTACTGAGGTTATGTATCTAAAATATCCATTGATTTCTTCTTTTTCTTCTGGTAAATATGGTCTTGGTCCTACTAAACTCATTTCACCTTTTAATACATTTATAAATTGTGGAAATTCGTCTAAACTCGTTTTTCTAATGAAATTGCCTATTTTGGTAATTCTTGGATCTTGTTTTAATTTTTTGTATTTCTTATATTCTTCTCTTGCTTTTTCATTTTCTTCTAAGTAGTTTTTTAACTTTTCTTCCGCTCCTACTACCATTGATCGATATTTATACATTTTAAAGATTTTTCCGTCTTTTCCTATTCTTTTTTGAGAGTAAAATAATGGTCCTGTATCTCCAACTATTAAATTGGCTAATCCTATGATTAGCGTTAATGGTATTAATGCTATGATTCCAACTAGACTTCCTATGATGTCTATGGTTCTTTTTATGATGCTTTCTATTTTTAGTACGGCTTTATTTCTATATGCCCAAACTTCTAATGGAATTAAATCTGTACAAATTTCTTGTACGTCTTCTCCTCTTATTTCCACTTATACTCCTCCCATTTAAATTAACGTTTTTCTTTTTACATGCATTTATATTATATCATCTTTTATTTCTTTTTTCAACATTTTTTTGACATTTTTGCAAAAAATATTATGTAACCTGTGTTTTTATTCTATTTTTTCTTCTTTGGAACACCCTTATGATACATAATCCACATAAAATTCCAAACATTACTCCTACACAATCTATTATTACGTCTGTAATCCTTGCTGTTCTTTCTGGGATAAATGCTTGATGTATTTCATCTAAAATAGCATATAGTCCTCCTATGATAAGACTTAGAAAAATCCTTTTATTTTTCTTGATTTTATATATTGTTAAAACCCCTATTATTAATATCCCAATTATAGTATATATTGTAAAGTGTGCTATTTTCCTTATTATATGTTCTATTTTGTTTAATTTTTCTTTTTTTTGAGTTTCTTCTAAATCTTGTATCTTTTTTATATTTTTTGTTACCATTTGCGTGATCTTCTTACTAAGCCTTCCTGATTCTTTTCCTGTTTGATTAGAAAAATTAAATATGATAAAAAATGTTCCTATTAATAATATTACTAATATTACTTTTACTATATTTATTTTCATATTACTCCTTTTTATGTATAATTTATCTATGTTTTGGTCTAATACTAACTTATTGTCTTATTCTTCCATTCTAAATTTGCAATTTTGTATTCAAATTTTTTATGCTCTACTTTATTTTCTTGTTTGTTTGCTTCCATTTTTTGTGTAACCCTTTTTTCTATATTCTTTAATTCTTGTTTGATCTCTATTTGCCCTTTTATTAAACTTGTCATATTAACTTGTTCCATTTTACGCATGTCTTCCTTCATTTCGTATATTATTGTCTCTAGTTTTTCTACTTTGCCTATCAGCGGTTTTAGTTTTTCTACTTCGCCTATTAATGGTTCTAGCTTTTCTACTTTGCCTACTAGTGGTTCTAGCTTTTCTACTTTGCCTACTAATGGTTTTAAATTTTGCCATAATTCTTCTATTGTCATAATGCTTCCTCCCTTCTTCGTAGTTTTTTATGATATGTCTATACTTTTTATCCTAAAATGAATGAATTCTATTAATTTGATATAAATTTTTATGAATAAAACTAGAATTAAATCTTTATCTATCAAACAAAATTTTTAAGTTCGTAATCTCTACATTATTTTTTGTTTGTCTAAGAAAAAATTACTTATCTATTTTTCTTAGAATTATTTGGTTGTATTGAAAATTGATTCTTTTTAGTATTTTTCCTATCCCACATAAAAGTCTCATTATGTTTCCAATACAAGAAAAAACATAGATAAATTATGTTTGTATTTTAACATATTTCTCTATGTTTTTCAAGTATCTTTTACATTTTATCTGGCATTTCTATCCCAAGTAGACTAGCACCTATTTTTAAAATTTTACTAACACTGTTTGTTAAATAGATTCTAGCATCTTGCAATTGTTTGTCTTCTACCATAATTTTATTTTCATTATAAAAACTACTAAAAGCTTTGGATACATCTATCAAATATCTTGCCAATATAGATGGATCCTCTTTTCCGAGTTACTTGTTGTAAAACATCTTCAAATGAATAAATTAGTTTGATAATGGTTTGTGAATAGTCATCTAATAATTTTTCTATATGAATTTCTTCTATTGATGGTAAATCTTTTACTTTTTCTAATACACTTTTGGTTCGTACATAAGTATATTGAATATATGGTCCTGTTTCTCCTTGAAAATTTATAGCTGTTTTCCAGTCAAATACTTGATCTTTTATTATGTTATTGGCTAAATTATGAAAAATAATTGCCCCTATTCCGATCTTTCTAGATTCTTGTTCTATATTTTGCATTTCTGGATTTTTCTCTTTTATAATATTTTCTACCCTTTGAATTGCTTCTTGTAATAAATCTTCTACTTTTATGACATTTCCCTCTCTAGTAGACATTTTCCCTGTGCTTAAATGCACCATACCATATTGTACATGTTTTAAACCTTGTTTGCATTTTTCTGGTATGTCTAGGTTTTTAGCAACTTCAAATAATTGCTTAAAGTGTAATGCTTGTTCATAGGCTACTACATATAAACATTTGTCAAAATCATATGTATTTGCTCTATATCGAATAGCTGC
This sequence comes from uncultured Clostridia bacterium, assembly GCA_949455995.1. Taxonomy (GTDB): domain Bacteria; phylum Bacillota; class Clostridia; order TANB77; family CAG-508; genus CAG-269. The sequence goes on along the minus strand of CASUIT010000037.1, from coordinate 507 downwards.
TAAATCTCTTGTAATATAGATACTAGAACCATTAGATTTTTTGATCATACAAATTCCTAATCCTTTTTCTTCTAAATCTATAATTTGTGCACCTTCTGATTGTTTTAAAATATTTGCATCTTCTAGTAATTTATAGATTTCATCCATTTTATCAATGTAAAAGGATTCTCCTAATATTGCATCAAATTGAATGCCTAATATGTCATATATTTTTTGAAATTCTTTTAGACTTAATTGCTTAAATTTCTCCCATAATTCTACATAATGAGTATCCTTTTGTTCTAACAACTTAAAGTTTTCTCGGCAAATTTCTAATATGGTTTCATCTTCTTTACAAAGGTTACTAATTTTTACATAGATTTGCATTAAACTTTCAATTGGATTTTCGTCTAGATTATATTGTTTTCCCCATCTTTTATATCCTTCAATTAATTTTCCAAATTGGGTTCCATAGTCTCCTAAATGATTAATTCCAATTGTATGATAGCCTAAATATTTATATATGTT
>CASUIT010000036.1 GCA_949455995.1 uncultured Clostridia bacterium | reverse complement strand
AAGAATAGTTCTGGTAATTCTATTGTTGGAGGAATTTGTGGAGGTACTGGTGGTCGGTTCAAAAGTAAGTATTCAAAGTTGTTATAATACAGGTATTGTTATAATATTGGAGAAGTTAGTTCTAGTACAAATCAAGCAGGAAGTATTGTTGATTATAGTGGTGTTGTAAATTTAATACAATGTTATAAAGCAACAGATTTAAAATTAAGAGGTGCAAGTGCAGGTGGAGCAAATACAAATTATGCTAGTAAATTAGGAATTAATTTAAAAAATTATACTTCAATTCTTGGAGGAGAATACAGACAAGACAGCAAAAATCTAAATGGAGGATATCCTGTTTTATGGTGACAATCATAAAATGGAGTAGGTATGAATGTGGGGTTCATACCTATTCCATTTTTCTATTAGCTTTTTCATTTGAATGTCCGTCCACACATCTTTTCATACTCTTTACATTTTATTTTATAATCCATTTGCATACATAAATAGCGGTAATAACAAAAAGCCTGGTCATATTGCATCATCATTTCATTCATATCCATATTAGGTGGAGGCATATTATAATCCATAAAAGGAGGAATAAAAGCATTATTAAAATCTCTTTCCATTCAAATCAAATCCTTTCATATTTAAAATTAAGTTAAATCAAAATTTAGAAAAGGAAAAATATTCATAAATAAATAAGTATAAAAAGCAGCCAAAAATCCATGTAATAATTTTCCATAAACGTAAGGTTTCATCGATAAATCAGTTTTAGAAATAATACTCCAAACTTGAAGAAGAATAGAGATACCACCAAATCCAAGTAAAAATGCAACAAAAATAATATTTAAAGAAATTTTTTTACAAGCAATCGCACAAATCGTATTGATGCCATTAGTAATTTCCAATAGTCCAGTCAAAATGCCTGCTATAAAATTAGTATCTATATGTAAGAGTTGAAAAAGAGGACTAAATACAGCAGTTAAAAAATCTAAGCAACCACTTGCTTTTAAAATAGATAAAATACTAGAAAAGATAACAATAAAGCCACCAATTAAGCAAATAGTAGAAATACTACTAGTAATACTTTGCGCTAAAATTTCGCCTAAATTAGAAAAACAAGCAAACTTTTTAGAAGTTTCAAAAGAATGTAAGGAAGTTTTAGAAAAAGTATTTTTTCCTTTTTTCCAAAAGCGAAACAAAAATCCAACTGTAATACAAGCAAATAGATGGGTAACAAACAATAAAATTCCAATAGTTGTATTTTTAAACATTAAAATGCCAACTGTACCAATAATAAATAAAGGACCAGAATTATTAGTAAAACTAAGCAATCTTTCGCATTCTTCTTTACTACAAATATTATGTTGTCTAAAATTACAAGCAATTTTTGCACCAACAGGATAACCACTAATAATTCCCATTACAAAGGCAAAAGCACCTTCACCTCGAATATTAAAAAGAGGTTTCATATATCGATTTAGTAAGTTTCCAGATAATGTAATCATATTAGTTTTCATTAATAATTCTGTTGCAACAAAAAAAGGAAAAAGAGAAGGAACTACAGAATTAGCCCATAATGCTAAACCAGATTTTACAGCAGGTAAATTACTTTTGGAAAAAATCAATAAACAAAAAGTAAAACCTAAAAATAACATGGGCAATAAATTTCTTTTAAGCTTTATTACATAAATACTTGGACGGGCAATCATTTTTTCTAAATAACCTCTTTCTTAAAAAGTAGTATATTACAATATATTGAAAAGATAGTTTTATTATACCTAAAAACAGATAAACTTGATTTTTTTTTCATAGTATAGTAGAATAAAAAAATAAAAACAAGGGGGATTTTTTGGGAGATGGAAATAGACATGAAAGACTTAAAAATACCACAAGAAAAGATTGCCTATCAAGAGCCAATGAAAAAACATACCACCTTTAAAATAGGAGGCCTAGCACAATACTTTATAAAAATAGACCAATTAGAAGACTTAAAAGAAGTTTTAGCATTTGCAAACAAAAATAGTGTGCCAATTACTATATTAGGAAATGGAAGCAATATATTAGTATTAGACGAAGGAATAAAAGGAATCACTTTAAAAATAGACTTAAAAAAAATAAAAATTCAAGAAAAAGAAGAAGAAATAGAAATTACAGTAGGAGCTGGAGAAAAATTAGGAAAATTAGCTGGAATATGTTTAAAAAAAGAGATAGAAGGATTAGAAGAATTATCAGGAATACCAGGAACCATAGGGGGAGCCATAAAAATGAATGCAGGAGCCCATGGAAAAGAAATCAAAGATATCGTAAAAACAGTAAAATGTATCAACTATCAAGGAGAAGAAAAAGAATTTACCAACCAAGAATTGCAATTTGGATATCGAAGTAGCATCTTTAAAAAAGAAAAATATATCATAATAGAAACCATCTTAAAATTAAAAAAAGGCAAAAAAGAAGAAATAAAAGCAAAAATGGAAGCATACACAACCTATAGACGCCAAAAGCAACCAATCGAATATCCAAGCGCAGGAAGCACCTTTAAAAGAGGAAAAGACTACATAACCGCCAAACTAATTGAAGAAGCAGGACTAAAAGGATATACCATAGGAGGTGCACAAGTATCAACCAAACACAGTGGTTTTATAATAAACCAAAAAGACGCAACAGCCAAAGATGTATTAAATATAGTAGAACATATCAAAAAAACAATAGAGAAAAAATTCCATAAAAAACTAGAACTAGAAATAGAAATAATAGGAAAACAGTGAAGATTATTTTAGGGGACAGTTCCAAACATATCAAAAGAAAGGAATGAGATAGTAAATGAAGGGATTTATGCAGTGGTTTAAATCAAGTAGTAAAATGAAAAGATGGATGTTTTTAATATTAGTGGGTATTTTACTGGCTTGTTATGGATTAGCTAAAATATTAGTAATGAAAGAGATTTCATTTCAAGAAGTTTTAAAAGTAGTAATTATATTTGTATTAGGATTTGTTTCTATTGTATTAGGTTTAGTTTTCTTAAATAAAAGAACATTAGAAATTTTAATTGAATCAACAGATGAACGTATGGATAATAAGAAAAATGTAAATGTAAAATCATTGATATTTGACAAAACAGTTTATGATCAAGGTCCTAATATAGTGGCAATTGGTGGAGGTGCTGGTTTAAATACAGTACTTTCAGGACTTAAGAACTATACTAGTAATTTAACAGCTATTGTAACAGTTTCTGATTATGGAGAAGGTGCTACTAACTCAAGAAGAGAATTACAAATGCTACCATTAGGAGATGTTAAAGATAGTATTATAGCTCTTGCCTCTAAAAAAGAAGAGATTGAGAAGTTATTTAATTATGAATTTAAAAATGGGAGATTGCAAGGACTTAATTTTTCTGACATTTATTTTTCGGCAATGGAACAAATAAATGGGAATTTCGAAGATTCTATTGTCAAAAGTAATGAAGTAATCAATATGATTGGAAAAGTAATACCAGTTACACAAGACGAAATGAAAATTGTAGCAGAATTGGATAATGGATATATTGTAGAAGAAAAAGCTAGAATCCCTAAAATGGTTTCCGAAAAAATTACAAAAATTAATCGTATCTTTTTAAATCCATCCAATTGTCGACCAGCACCAGGAGTAATAGATGCCATAAAAAATGCGGATTGTATTGTAATTGGACCAGGAAGTTTATACACAAATGTTATTCCCAATTTATTAGTAGGTGGAGTAGCAAAGGCAATAAAAGAAAGTTCAGCAATTAAAGTATATGTAAGTAATATTATGACACAACAAGGTCAAACCGATAATTTTAGTGTATCCGATCATTTAAATGCTATTATGGAACACTGTGGAAGTGGTTTAATTGATTATTGTTTTTATGATACAGGAGAAATTATACCAGAATTTATCAAAAGATATAATCTAAAAGGTCAAGATTTAGTAGAACAAGATATTGAAAAAGTAAAAGGAATTAAATTTTTACAAAGAGATTTATCTGTGATAGCAAATGACCACATAAGACATGATCCCAAATTAGTTGCCAAAGCGATTATTGAGTTAGTTTGTGACGATTTAAAATATCGAGATAAACAACAAGATCCACAATATTTAATGTTAAATACAAAATTAAGAGAAGAAAAAAGAATCAACAAAGTAAAAAAATCAATGGAGAAAAAAGAAGGGAAAAATGAAAATGCAAGACATATGAAAAAGGTAAAAGGAAAAAGTAAATTTAGCAATAAATATAGCCAAAGGATAGAATCGATTCGCCAAGCGGATGAAAAAATAAAAAAAGAACGAAAAAAAGAGGTATAAATATGAAAATAACGAAGGAAAAATTGAATTTAGAAGAAGGACTAAAGAAAGAATGGTTATTAACCAATGGGATAGGAGGATTTAGTTCTTCAACTGTCATTGGAGCCAATACCAGAAAATATCATGGATTATTAATTGCACCATTAACACCACCAGCTAGAAGATATTTAATATTATCCAAATTAGATGAAAGCATAGAAATAAGGAACAAAAAATACGATTTATATACAAATGTATGTAAATCTTATATTTCTCATGGATATGAATATCAAGAAGAATTTAGAAGAGATTATGTACCAATTTTTAAATACCAAATAGGAAAAGTAGAAATTACCAAAATGGTATGTATGGAATATGGACACAATACCATTGGGGTTTTTTATAAAATTAAAAATGAAGGAACAAAAGCAAAACTAACATTAGCACCAATTATCAATTTTAGAGATTTTCATCAAATGAATACCAATCATTACTTTGATATCAAGCAAACCATAAATAACACAAAAGTAAAACTGATAGTAGACCAAAATTCGCATACACCAATTTATATGAACTTATCAGAAGGAACCTATATAGAACATAAAAATGATACCTTTTCTAATATGTTTTATATAGAAGAAGACAAAAGAGGGTTTTATCCAGAAGAAAACCATGCAGTACCAGGGGTATATGAAGTAGAAATTCCAGCAAAAACGCAAAAAGAAATTTCATTTATCTGTTCATTAGAAGAAAACATTGAACAAAAAAGTGTAAGAAGATTTATCAACAATGAAATTATCCGTTTAGGTGAAATGTTTAATGAATCTTTATTAATTGACAATAGAAAAGAAAACAAAACCAAAAAAGAAATTGCAAGAGACGACTTAATAAAAACTTACTTAATGGCAGCAGATAATTTTTTAGTATATAGACCAAGTTTTGGATTACATACCATAATTGCAGGATATCCTTGGTTTTTAGACTGGGGAAGAGATACACTAATTTCCTTTGAAGGATTATTATTAATTCCTAAAAAGTTTGAAATAGCCAAAGAAATTTTATCTACCATGATAAGAGATATAAAATTTGGTTTAATTCCAAATGGTTATTCTGGTTATGATAATAGACCATTATATAATAGTGTAGATGCTTCTTTATTATTATTTGAACAAGCACAAAAATATATAGAATATACAGGAGACGATACCTTTGTAAAAGAAAAGATCTATCCTGTTTTACAAGATATTATAGAAAATTATATCAAAGGAATTGATGTAGACAATAATAATATTTATTTAGATTCCGATGGGCTAATGGTATCTGGAACAGAAGAAACACAAAATACATGGATGGATGCCAAATATGATGGGATAGCAGTGACACCAAGAAATGGAAAAGCAGTAGAAATCAATGCAATGTGGTATAATGCTAATCGAATCATGGCAGACTTTGCTAAAAAATTTAAAAATCGTGCTATGATAAAAAAATATAAAGAATTAGCGCAAAATTGCCAAAAAAGTTTTTGTGAAAAATTTTATCACAAGAAAAAGAAATGCCTATATGATGTATTAGGAGATGAAAAAATAAGACCAAACCAATTATTTGCCTTGAGTTTAACCTATCCTGTCTTAGAGCCCAATTCCATAGAAGCCAATGAAATGTTAGAAACAGTAGAAAAAAAATTGTTAAATAATTATGGCTTAAAAACATTAGCCAAAGGGGAAGAAAATTATGTAGAAATATATGAAGGAAGCCCCAAAAAAAGAGACACAAGCTATCATCAAGGAATTACTTGGCCTTGGTTGTTAGGATTATATTATAATAGCCTAAAAAATAGTTTAAAAGGAGCCAAAACATCAGAAGATAAAAAGAGATGGGGAGAAAAGCTTAAAAAATTTATTGAAAAAACTACCAAAACTTTTCAAAAAGAAATTTTTGAAAATGGTTGTATTGGAGGAATTGCTGAACTCTATGATTCCAAAAAGCCACAATTACCAAAAGGAACCATTCATCAAGCGTGGAGTATAGCAGAAGTGTTTAGAATTATTTTAGAAAAATAATGAAACAATGGGAGAGAAAAATGGTATCAATTGAGAACTTAGAAAACGAACTAAAAAATAAAAAATTGCAAAATTTATATCTTCTATATGGGGAAGAATTATTTTTGATAGAAAATGCCATAAAAAAGATCCAAAATCTATTTGGAGAATGTATTAAAGGCATTAATTATATACAAATAGATGAAACCAATGATAAGGAATTAATACAAGATATTGAAACACCAAGTTTTGGATATGAAAAAAAATTAATAATTGTGAAAAACACAGGACTTTTTAAAAAAGAAGGAAAAAGAAAAAATACAGAACTTACTAACCTAAGAGAAAAAGTAAATAGCTATTTAAAAGAAAACATAGAAAGTATAAAATCAAGTGTTGTATTAGTTTTTGTAGAAGAAGAAGCAGACCCTAAACAAGAATTATATACAACCATTGAAAAATGGGGAATCATATGTAAATTTGATTACCAAAAACCAATACAAATTGAAAAAAGAATAAAAGAGATCTGTAATAATTATCAAGTAGAAATACAAGGCAATATTTTGCGATATTTTATAGAATGTTGTGGTACTAATATGCAAGATTTGATCAATGAAATACGAAAATTGATTGAATATGCTGGCAAAGGAGGAAGGATACAAAAAGAAGATATTGATAAATTATCCATAAAAAAATTAGAAAGTGTCATTTTTGAGTTGACTGATTCATTAGGAAAAAGAGAAATCGCCAAAGCACTTTTTGTGCTAAAAAATTTAATTAATGCCAAAGAGCCTATTCAAAAGATTTTAGTTACCTTATATCATCATTTTAGAAAGTTATATTTGGTAAAGCTTGCATTAAAATATAATAAAGATATTATTAGCAGTTTGAATTTAAAGCCAAATCAGACCTTTTTGGTAAATAAATATAAAACACAGGCGAACTATTTTGGTGAAAAAGAATTACAAGATATTTTACAGAATTTAAGAAATTTAGATTATCAGTTTAAAAGTGGACAAATTGATTTACAAGTGGGATTAGAAGCGATACTTTGTAAACATTGCTCTTAGATGAAAATGTACCAAAAATAGAGAGATTATCGAAAAAGTTGTGTAAACTTAATAGAGCTTAAGAATTTTTTTCTTAAGCTCTATTATTTTAGGATTAACTTTAGATTCTACCTTATACTACATAAGTTGCCTTCTTTACAAATAGTAGGATAAATACAATTATAAACATATTGACATAAAAATAGAATAAAAATAAATAGAAAACGAAAGAATAAGGAGGATTAAATTAGTGAAGAAAACATTTAATAATGGAATAACCTTAATAGCCTTGGTAATAACAATCATTGTGATATTAATTTTAGCGGGGATTAGTATTGTCATGTTAACAGGGGAAAATGGAATATTAACAAAAGCAAGACAAGCCAAAGAAGAATCTGATTATAGTGCTGCCGAAGAAAAGGTAAAAATAGCTATATTAGAGTATCAAGTTAAAATGAAGAGTGAGACATTATACAACATATTACAAAAAATAGAAGGTTTGGAAGAAATAAATCCAAATAGTGATATGGGAGGACCTCCATACACAATTATAGTAGATGGATATATATTTTGTATAACAGAAAATTTAGAAGTGCAAGGAATAGGAAAGTCAAATGGAATAGTTCCAGAAATTATAAAAGTAGAAGAATTGGCGGAAGAAAAAAATAAAAAAGAAACAAAAATATTAATACAAGCTAAAACAGAAGACAAGGAAGGAATAGAAAAGGTAATATTAATAAAAAAAAGATTTAGTAACGCTTAATTTAGAAGAATTTGAAGAAAAATTCAAAATACTAGTAAGACAAATGTTTAGTTTTATGGACGTTGGAGAAAACACAGCTGAAAACTTTTACCATGCATTTGTACTTGGCATGTTAGTGGGATTAAAAGATACATACTATGTAAATTCTAATCGAGAATTAGGAATAGGAAGATATGATATTATGCTAGAGCCAAAAGATAAAACAAAGAATAGTTTTATTATGGAGTTTAAAGTTCATAAATCAGAAAAAGAAAATACGCTGGAAGATACCATAAAAAATGCTAAAAAACAAATAGAAGAAAAAGGATATGAAGAAAATCTAAAAGAAAGAGGATTTTTAAATATCACAAAAATGGTTTTTGCATTTTGTGGAAAAGAGGTAAAATTAGAAATTTATTAAAAATCTTCCTTTTTGATATAATAAATGTGGTTTACTAACTGAAAAATGTTAGTGAAGTAATAAAAATGTGAAATGAGTGTAATAGTGTGGCGAAAAATATGTGCTATAATAAAAACGAAAGGAAGGGGAGAGAAAATGAAAAAAGTTAAAACGGCTAAAAACCTTGAGACTGTATACGAACGAGTAGCTTAACGAAACAAAAAGGAATTACATTAATTGCATGGGTAATTACAATTATTTTGCTCTTAATATTGGCAGGAATAACAATTAGTATGTTAAATAGAGCCAGACAATGCAAATGAAGGACCACCATATATAGTGGTTGTAGATGGATATGAATTTGAAGTAAGAGAAAATGTAGAAATATTAGTAGAAGCAGAAACAAAAGATGAAGAAAGGTTGTTTGTTCAAATACAAATGTAATAAGAAGAAGAGAAGACCTACAAAAATTATCAACACTGGTTGAAGATAGATATGCAAAATGTAAAATTTAATCCAATTGGAACTACTGATGTTGTATTTGAAGGTAATTTTAAGACAATAAGTAATCTAACAATTAAAGGGCTGGTTGCAGATGACTGGTATTATGGAGGTTTAGGACCAGAAGTACTTTGGGTTGGTTATAAACATACAAAAGAGATGATTCCAGCACCTTAGATAAAGTTATTTTACTCACATAAAATTGGTGTATGAACAAAAACTTAAAAAAACATAAATAGAAAAAATGTATAATAAAACCAAATATTGATAAAAATAAAAAAGAAAAATATTTTTATGAATAGGTGGTTTTTTTATGTTAAAAAATAAAAAGAAAGTAATTGTGTTGCTAGTAATGCTAATAATTGCTATTTTAATGACTTTAATACTAGTTAGAAATAAATCAGTAGAGACGTTATCAAAATATGGTTCTAGGGGATCAGAAGTAACGCAAATACAAACAAAATTAAAAAGATGGGGATATTATACAGGAAATATAGATGGAATATATGGGACACAAACAGTAAATGCTGTTAAATATTTTCAAAGAAAAAATGGATTAACACAAGATGGTATTGCAGGACCTGCTACTTTAAAAGCAATGGGAATTTTTAATTCTAGTTCATCTTCTAGTTCTGGTTCTAGTAATTCTAACAATGTTAATTTATTAGCAAGATTAATTTATGGAGAAGCAAGAGGAGAACCTTATACAGGACAAGTAGCAGTAGGAGCAGTTGTTATGAATCGAGTAAAGAGTAGTTCATTTCCAAATACAATATCAGGAGTTATTTATCAATCAGGAGCCTTTGATGCAGTAAGAGATGGACAAATTAACTTATCTCCAGATTCTAATGCCAAAAAAGCAGCACAAGATGCCATCAATGGATGGGACCCAAGCTATGGGGCAATCTATTATTTTAATCCATCTACTGCAACCAATAAATGGATTTGGTCAAGACCAATGACAATAACGATAGGAAGACATCGATTTTGTAAATAAATGGTCTGTTTGAGATAAACTCAGACAGACCACTTATTTTTTAATAACCATATACAAATATCATTGCTCTTGCAACAAGCGTATCGAGATTACCATTCTAAAATTACAAGAAAACCACATTTCACACAAAATTTTATATTTTGTTGCACGATTAAAAAAACAAAACTTAAAGCCATAGTTTCTTGACAAAAGGTTAGCAAATTGATAAGATATAATTGAAATTTTGCAAGAGGAGGAGAAAATGAAAATATATCCAGAAGCCTATTTTAAAAGGGTAGAACAAATTACAATAGAGTTCTTGCAAAAAAACAAAATAAAAGCATTAATATTAGATGTGGATAATACATTAATAGATTATCACAAAAACATATCAGAGAATATAAAAAATTGGGCAAAAGAAATGAAAGGGCAAGGGATTAAATTATACATTTTATCAAATACAAATCATAAAGAAAAAGTAGCAACAGTAGGAGAAACTTTAAAAATTCCTTATCATCATTTAGCAAAGAAACCATTTAAAAATGGCTTTTTAAAAGTACAAAAAAATTTAAAAGAGAAGCCAGAAAATATTGGTGTAGTAGGAGACCAAATTTTTACAGATATCATAGGAGGAAATCGTTGTAACATGTTTACCATATTAGTAGATCCTATTGATGAAAAAGACTTTTGGTATACTGCATGGAAAAGACCATTAGAGAATAAAATAAAACAAAGGTATCAAAAAAAACAAAGGAGAAATTAAAAATGTACTTAAATGATATACATATTCTTTATTATGTGGCAATTGCAATAGTTGGATTTTTAGTAGGTCAATTAGTAGATTGGACAAATAAAAGATTACCAGAATATAAAGCAGTCATTTCAAAAGACATTGTGACAGAATATAAAATAAATTTCAAACCAAACTATATACTAATGATAGTAACAGCAGTAATATATGTAACATTACTTTATATACATGGCATTAAAAGTACTATCATTGCGAACTTAGATTTAATTAAATTTTTACTATTAACACCAATGTTGTTATCAGCATTTGTTATTGATTATCGATTACAAATCATACCAAACCGACTAAACCTCACTATATTTGAAGTAGGATTTATTTTTGCCTTTTTGTATGGTTTATCTAGTGTTGCCATTACTATTAATATGTTAGCTCGGAATGTTAGCAGGAGGAGGTATTTTTTTATTAATTACATTACTAGGAGGGCTATTTTATGGAAAAGAAGCGATGGGATTTGGTGATGTTAAACTAATGGGAGCATTAGGATTATTTTTTGGTTTATCCAATATTATTATCATAACATTAGTTTCCTTTTTAATAGGAGCCATACTTAGTATCATTTTATTAGCAACTAAGATAAAAAAATCAGATGAATACATCCCATTTGGTCCATTTATTGTGATTGCAACATTTATTAGTATGTATGTACCATTTGAACAGATAAAAACCATATTAATGCAAATATTTACATTAGGAATGTATCATGGATAAGAAGTTAGAAAACTGTAACTATTAGAGGAGAGAAAAAATGAATGCAAAATTACAATGGTTAAGAAATAAAATGTCAAGTTTAGATTTACAAGGATTAATATTAACAAATCCTGTTAATATACGTTATCTAACTAATATTGAAGCAGAAGGAATTTTATTATTAACAAGAAAAGAAAATATTTATATTACAGATGCTAGATATATCGAACAAGTACATAGCATCTTAACCCTATTTGATGAAATCATTGTATATAATATTTGTGATATATCCAAAGAAGACTATGAAAATTTCTTTTTATTTTGCGAAAATGTAGGATTTGAAGAATATGATATTTCTTATGCTAAATATAAAGAATATATTAGAAAATTTAAAATTCACAATTTTATAGAGACAGAGCATATAATAGAAAAGCAAAGGATGATAAAAGACCAAGAAGAAATGAATCATTTAAAAAAAGCATGTGAAATAACAGACAATTGTTTCGAACATATCCTAACTTATATCAAACCAGGAATAACAGAAACACAAATTGCTAGTGAAATAGAAAAATATTATAAACAAAAAGCAGATGGTTTAGCCTTTGATACAATTGTAGCATCACGGAGAAAATACATCCAAACCACATGCCATACCAACAAAACGAAAGATACAAGAAACAGACATTATTACAATTGATATGGGATGCAAAATAAATGGTTACTGTTCAGACATGACAAGAACATTTTTTGTCGGAGAAGTACCAAAAGAGATAAAACCGATCTATGATTTAGTATTAAAAAACCAAAAACAAATACAAGAACAATATAAAGAAGGAGCAAGTACAAGAACGCTTGCTAGAATGGTAGAAAATGATTTTAAACTTCATGGATATAACTTAATACATAGTTTAGGACATGGATTAGGTTTAGAAATCCATGAAACGCCTTATATTAGTTATAAGGCAGATACGCAACTAAGAGAAAATATGGTAGTAACCAATGAGCCAGGAATTTATCTACCAGGAAAATTTGGAGTTAGAATAGAAGATACCATACAAATTACAAAATTCGGTTGTATAAATTTAACCAAATCTGGGAAAGATTATATTATAATATAAAGTTATTATTATTTGTTACTGTTTAGCCCTAGTATGTTTTTAAATAAAAAGTGTATCCATTTTTATACAAGTAAATTAAAAGGGAGCAATAGTAACCAAAAATCGAGCTAGTTTCTAAGAAAAAAAGGATAATACTTGATTTTTCTGGAAGAATATAGTAAAATAGAAAAAGCAAAAAACGAAAAATAAAAAGAAATAGATATAAATTGAAAGGAGAAAAAAATATGGCAGCAGTATACTCAGCAGGAGATTTTAGAAATGGAACTACATTTGAAATGGAAGGGAATGTATATCGAATAGTAGAATTCCAACATGTAAAACCAGGAAAAGGATCAGCCTTTGTAAGAACCAAACTAAAAAATGTAATAACAGGAGCAACCTTAGAAAAAACCTTTAATCCATCTGACAAATTCCCAGCAGCAGAAATTGAAAAAAAAGTAATGCAATACTTATATAATGATGGAGGGTTATATTATTTAATGGATAACGAAACTTATGATCAAATACCATTAAATGAAGAGCAACTAGGAGAATGTCTAAAATATTTAAAAGAAAACATGGAAGTAACCATACTTTCCTACAAGGGAAATATATTTGCAGTAGAGCCACCAACATTTGTAGAATTAGAAGTTACATACACAGAACCAGGATTTAGTGGAAACACCACAACAACATCTGGAAAGCCAGCCAAATTAGAAACCGGTTTAGAAATTCAAGTTCCATTGTTTGTAAATATCGGTGACAAGCTAAAAATCGATACCAGAACATGTGAATATATAGAAAGAATATAAGAAAGGTGATTACAATATGGGAATATTAAAAAACGAATATAAAAGTTTTTTAGCCGACATAGAAAAAAATGTAAAAAACAAGCAAGACTTAGAATATGTAAAAGGAAGATTTGCGTCCTTTTTAGACGTCGTACTAGACCAAATGGACTATATCATGGACTATAAAGAAGAAGAAATGAAAAAATTAGAAAACACACAAAATGAATTAGGTGCGCGAATCGAGCAAATGCAACAAATAATAGACAACATTGAAAAAGACATATATACAGAAGACGGATTTGACTTTGAAATTGTTTGTCCATACTGTAACTATGAATTCATCATAGACGTAGACGAAAACAAAACAGAAATCCAATGTCCAGAATGTCAAAACATCATAGAATTAGATTGGTCAGGAGACATAGAAGAAGGAAACAACAATGAATGTTTAGGAAATTGTCAAGGATGTGCTGGATGTGACGAAGATGATGACATGTAAATTTAAATAAAACATAAAAAATAGTTGCTATCAAGAAGCAACTATTTTTTGAAAAATGAGACAAAAAACATCAGTTCTTCTAAAAATAAGACAAAGGATTTACATAAATTCCATCTATACGGATTCCCAAATGAAGGTGAGGACCTGTAGTAGCTCCATTAGTTGGGTTTCCTTGTGCATCATAATAAATATTTCCCTTGACACCATAAACATTTTTAGGACCCACACATCCAATTACTTGACCTTGCTTAATATTGTCACCAACTTTTACAATAAAATTAGGATCGCAATGACAATAACTTACTTTATAGTTTTGAAAAGAAAGGGTTATGGTATAACCACCAGCCCCTAAAAAATTGCAAAAAGTAATTTTGCCATCAAAAACAGCAATAAATTTACTACCCATAGGAGCAGGAATATCAATTCCAGAGTGAGAAGAAGAGGCTCCGACTAGTAGGAGAAGTACGCTTGCCAAAAGC
>CASUIT010000035.1 GCA_949455995.1 uncultured Clostridia bacterium | reverse complement strand
TGTAGTAACCAATGAAGGTGAATTACCAGCAACAGTTGGAAAAGTAATTGATTACTTACCAGAAGGATTAGCCTTTTCTTCTGAATTAAATAAAAACTGGTCAACCCAAACCAATGGTCAATTAATTAATACCAGTCTTTCTAATAGAAAAATGGAAGCAGGAGAAAGTGTAGAATTAACCTTAATTGCAACCAAAAAAATGACATCTACCAATACAGGAACCTTTACCAATGCAGCAGAAATAGGAGATATCAGTAATGCTTTAAATATTGCAGATAGAGATTCAACACCAGGAAATAAAGTAAAAACAGAAGACGATTATTCAGAAGCAGAAGTAATTTTATCTGTTAGCACAGGTATTGCAGTGTATCTATCCATTGGTACAATAATAGCAGTAATGATAGGAATTGCAGTAATCTTAGCTAAAAAATATGGAATTTTGAACTTAGGAAAAATATCTTTATTAGGATTACTATTAGCAGTAATAGTTATCTCAAATAATCAAAGTGTAAATGCAGCAAAAAGTGTAGTAGAAAAAAGAGAAAATATAGAATATGGGGAATATATTTCCTATTATGCAGGAACGACATATGAATTTAACTTCCAATGTTCATGTGGTGGAATTTCTACTGGAACTTGTACATGTACATACTTTGCAGGAGGACCAACTGGTTCAGCTAGTTGTATAGATGGAGATAGAAATCCAGGTAGAACAAAAACATATGCTTATGATATTCGTTATGGGATGGTAAATGAAGTAACAGAATATCATGCAGATAGAACCCTAAAACTAAAAAAACAAGTAGATACTATTGGAATGCAACGACTAGGAGAAAATAATTATTTATTTGGACCAATTACATTCAATTGTGATGCAGGAGAAGCAGGAGAATTACAGGGATATGAAGTAATTGTAAGAAAAGCTGGAGAAGATGTAGGTTATACCATTTGTAATCGAAATGGTGAGCCAAAAGAATTAAAAAAAGATAGGACACGGAGATATAACATTTTATCTAAAAATTTCTGCAGAAGCATGTAAAAATGGAATATCAAAAATAAAGGTAAAAACTAGCAAAAAAGATGTAGAAAAAGGATATACCAATTACATGGGGAAAATAGTTTTTGCAGGTGAAGGTCAAACTGTACAGACAAATGAAACAACAATTACTGGAAAACAACCATGGTCTTTCCCAGTAGAGGCTTATGACGAAATAGAATGGACAGGAGATGAAATCAACGGATATTTAGAAGTAATCAAGGAAGACAAAGACAACGACGACAAAAAACTAAAAGGAGTAAGCATAAAAATTGAAGGACCAAATGGAGAAAGCAAAACAGAAGTAACAAACAAAAAAGGATTAGTACGTTATGATAATTTAACAGTAGGAAAATGGCACATCAGTGAAATAGACAATCCAAATTATGGATATGACAAAACAGCACAAGCAGATGTAACAATAAGAGGAGGAAAACCATTAACCTATCATTTAAAGAATAAAAAGCAAACAGGAAATTTAAAAATAACCAAAGAAGACGAAGCAACTGGAAAGAAACTAGAAGGATTTGGATTTAAACTAAAAAGTTTAGATGGAGACATAGAAGGAAACAACAAAGGAAAATACATCATAGCAGGAGGAAGTAGTGCAGAAGGAACTACCTATATAACAAAACTAGGATATACAGACAACATTGATGAAGCAACTGAATTTAAAACAGATGCAAACGGAGTAATAGAAATTTACAATTTAATCATAGGAAACTATGAAGTAATAGAAACCTCAGTAGGTAAATATGGATATGTAACAGAAGGAGACGATATTGGAAAATATATTTCTTGGAACATACAAACAGGAGTAGGAGAATATACACAAGGAAATGGAAACTCTGTTGTTGTAAATGTAGTAAGAAGAAAATCATTCAACACAGAAAAATATAACCCACAAAAAAATCCATTAAGAACAGAGCAAAGTGCAAGTTCTATTTCTACCAAACTACAACCAGTAAACAAAAAGAAATATGTAAAAATATCAGGATATGTATGGTTAGAAAAACCACAAGGAAAAACATTAACCATGGATGATATATTCCAAGGAGGAGAGGGAAGCGATTTACTATTCAATGGTATAGAAGTAAGACTTATCAATACACAAACAGGAGAAATTGTAAAAGACAAAGACGGAAACGAAATGAGACAAAAAACAGCAAAATTAGACAGATATATAGAATTTGGAAACAATGGAAATGGAGAATATCTATTTGAAGATGTTCTAATAGAAGAATTAGACAGTTACAGTGTACAATTTGAATATGATGGATTAACCTACACAAATGTGTTATGCCCAGAAAGTAATCAAATTAACAAATTCCAAAACAAATATAGCAAAGAAGAAGAAAGAATAGAAAATGAAAGTTTCAGTGAAGGAACCAGAACATCCAAAGCAATAGAAGGAGTAGAAACCAGAAAGAAATTCAATGAAGACTTTAGTGTAGTAGAAGGAGCATCCAAAACAACAGGAATAACAAGAAATCCACAAGGACAACAAGTACACGATCTAGAATATGAAGTAAAAGAAATTGAAACCGCACAAGAAGGACAACCACAAGCCCAACATGCCATAGCAACCTTAATCAGCCATGGAAAAGATATCGTAGGAGATGGATGTATTACACAAAATCCAGCAGGACAAGAAAAATATCCAATTGTAGCCGAAACACAACAAACAGGATATAACATAGAAAGAAACTATGACTATGAGCCAGACACAGAAGAAATTCGATTTATCAATTTAGGATTAACCGAAAGAGAACAACCAAACATGAGTATCGCAAAAGATCTATTTAATGTAAAAGTAGAAGTAAATGGAAAAACACATGTATACGATTATGCCCAAAGATTTAACAACGCAGGATTTACAAGTGACTTCTTAAAGAACTATGATGGAGAATTTTATAGCAAAGAAGGAGAAGAATATAAAGTAGATCCAAACGGTGACTACATAAAATATGAAGACCAATACATACTAAAAAGTCAATTAATATTTAATGTAGGAGTAAGATATGGTATCCAACAATTAAATGATAAATCTTATGACAAAATGACTTATAGAAGACCTGTTTACAGAAGTGACTATGAATATGTAAATTCAGAAGATCCAAGCAAAGAACTAAAAGTGTATATTACTTACAAAATCAAACTAAATATGGAAGAAGGCAACCTAAGAGCACAAATTAATGAACTAGCAGATTACTATGATGCAACCTATTATCCAGGAGAAGGAGCAGACATTAATGACTTTGTAAAAGTAGGAACCAAACTAAATGATGAAAAGAATCCAGAATCTGAAGAAGGAAAAGAAATAGGAGCAACCTTAGACGATACTTATAGCTCTAAAAACGGAAAATATCGTAAAATGATCCTAGACACTAAGAAATTAGGACAAATAGGAGAACAAAAAGACCTAACAGATGACAATGGAAGCCTATATGTACAATTCAAATTAAGTAGAGAAATGGTAGAAAAAATCCTAACACATAAAGACGAACAAGACAATGGAGAAGACATATTACACAACGTAGTAGAAATAAATTCATATTCCATCTATGACAAAGACGGAAATATCTATGCAGGAATTGACAAAAACTCAAATCCAGGAAACGCTGATCCAGAAGAAAGAAAAACCTATGAAGATGATACCGACTCAAGCCCATCTATAAAATTAGAAACAGCAGATGCAAGAGAAATGTCAGGAAAAGTATTTGAAGACAATATCATAAGACCAGATGGATTAGAAGCACAAAAACAAACCAGTGACATCATGACAGGCTATCAAAGAAAAGGAAATGGACTATATGAAAATGGAGAAACAGGAATAGGTGGAATAGAAGTAACACTAGAAGAAGACAAAAAGATTTATAAAACAATAACCATAGGAACAAGAGATGGAAATGGAGTAGCAGGAGGAGCAGACAAATATGGATTTATCAAAACAGAAAATGGAGATGAAGTAACCTATACACCAGAAATCTATGATGCAAGCAAACAAAATCAATATGAATATGTATATGACAAAGCGAATCACAACGATATTAAACTAGAAGATGGTGACTTCTTTATCAAAGGTTACATACCAGGAGAAAATTATACCTTAACCTACACATGGGGAGACAAAAAATACAATGTACAACAATCTGAAAAATATACCGTACAAGACTATAAAGGAACCATTTATACAGACGAAACTAGACAAAACAATGAACTATGGTGGCATGAAGACAAATTTGAAAATGGACAATTAAAACAAGAATACTTTAAAGACGGAAAATTATTACCAGCCAATGCAAATCAAGTAGTAAGAAGATCTGATGCAATGGATAACTATGAAGAAGAGCAAGATGCACCAAAAGGATCTAGAAAACAAATTGATGCAGAAATGAAAACGGTAAACACAGCAGAAGTAGGAGACTTAGCAAGAAATAAAATGGATTCTAAAACACCAAGAATGGACTTAACAGTAGAATATGACAAAGCATTTACCGCATCTAGTGGAGATAGTTATGTATATCTAATAGACAATCTAGACTTTGGAATTGTAGAAAGACCAAGACAACAAATGGAAATAGAAAAAAGAGTATCTCATGTAAAAATAATACTTGCCAATGGACAAGTAATTGTAGATACAGACGTTGAAAATGGTAACTTACCAGGATTACACAATGGAGTAACAGCAGGAGGAGCATCTGATGTTAGTATAGGATTTGTAAGAGCTGAAATAGACAATGAATTAATCCAAGGTGCCAAAATAGAAATAGAATACACCATTAAAGTAAAAAATAAAGGTGAAGTAGACTACGATTCAGAAAATTACTATCGATATGGAAAAGAAGAAGGAAATATTGTAAAAATGCAAGCAGATGTATATGACTATTTAGACAGCGAAATGGACTTAACGGACGAAAATCCAGAAAACTGGAAAGAAGTAGAAAATTATACCGATAGAATACAATATGAGACAATCGTAAGTAAGAAAGAAGTAGTAGATACCATGCTAGAATCTTTCTTTAAAGAAGGAACCGAGCAACAACCAGACGGAAGTATAAAATATGTATATGAGATGGGACAAGACATAACAACTAAGCTAATAGAAGAGTGGTACACAAGAGTAACACAAACCAAAACAGTAAGACAAGTAAAATTAGACGGTAAAAAGGTATTTGAAAAAGAAGAACTAAAAGAGGCATTAGCACCAGGAAATGAACATGTAGTAAAATTAAATGCATCAAAAATACTATCTAATACAGAAGAAATAGACTTAAATAATGATGTAGAAATAACAGACATTACAAGAGAGCAAGAAACAGGAACTGTGCCAAAAATAGTAACATCACATATCTATGACAGAGCAGAAGTAGTAACAGTAACACCACCAACAGGAGAAAATCAAAATTATATGCTACCAATCATAATAGCAGTAACAGCATGTATTGTATTAGGAGGCGGAGTATTTATCATTAAAAAGAAAATATTAAGTGATAAATAACATACCAAAAAACGGAGGAAAATAAATTCCTCTGTTTTTTTTCGTTTCTTTTATTGCTACGCAAGCAATAGTTTCGACGATTTGAGACAAAATGTTATATAGGTGTCATTTATTTGTAAAGAAAAAATAATAAATGGGGGTGAGGGATGGGAATGTAAACTTCCGATAAGATATAGGTGCACAAAAAATGAGAAATAAAAAAAAGCACTCTTGTCAAAAAACAAAAAAAATATTACCATAAATATAATAAGAAAAATAAAGATTTGTGGAGGAAAACTTACATGAAACCAATCAAAAAAGAAAGAACAATAAATAAAACTAAAATTGCAATAATCGTAATTTTTATTATGATTTTAAGTACATGGATAAAAATGAGAATGGTAATAGCACAAGAAGATAGTAATAACAAAGAAAAAGAGCCAACTATTACAACAATAGAGCAAATGAATTTAATAGATACGAAATCAGAAATAAGCTTTTATATGGACAAAACAGAATTATCTACCTTACAAAATAATGAAAATGTGCAAATGACAGCAACTCTGCAAAGCAATTCAAATCAATATGATTTATATAAAAACCCAAGTATCCATATTCTATTTCCAAAAGAATTTGAAATAAATATCAAAAAAATAACGTTATTAAATTTTGAAGATATCATGCAAATAAAAAATGCAACATTAGAAAAAGATACCGAAGGTAGGAAAAATTTAAAAATTGAGTTAGAAGGAGAGCAAGAAAACTATAGTAATGAATTAAACAAAGGAATTCAAATTGCTATGATAGGAGATATTCAAATTTCCAATACAACACCATCTAAACAAACACAAATAGAAATATCTTGTAGTAATGAAAATGCAAAACAACAAGAAAGTAAAACACAATATCCTGTAAAAATTAATTCTAAATATGGTGTGTTAATGATAAATAAACTGGAAAATTATAATCAAGAACAAGAAATAATAGAAACCATAGATGATAAAGAAGTAAAAATACCATTAGATGTCAATCAAGAAGAAAGAATAGCAACACGGTAATTTGCAAATTATTAATAATTATGAAGAACCTATTTTAAATGCTTGTATGATTGGAAGCATTACAGAAGAGGAAGAAATAAACGATATTACTTTTGAAGAAATAAAAATGCCAGAAAATAAAAATGCTAAAATTTATTATTCAGATAAAGTACAAACACAAAAAGATAGTGACCAATGGAAAGAAAAGAAAGAAGAAGTAGAAAAAGTAAAATCTTATAAAATTATAGTAGAAGATGAAATACAAGCACAAGAAAATATAGGTATGGAATATTCCTTAAAAGTTCCTGAAAATTTAAATCCAGGAAGAAGTAGCTATATAAAAAATACCTTGGAATATGAAAGTTTAAATAGTATAGAAACAACCGTTTCAAATATTAAATGTACAACCAAAAATCAACAAGCACAAATATTTTCAGTAGCAAACCAATTTGAAGAAAATGGAATAAGAACGCAAATTTCCGCAATATCTGGTAATCAATGCTTACAAGAAGGTAATAGTGTAAAAGAAGGACAAGGAATCCGTTATAAAATAAGAGTAACCAATATAGGTAATGTAGATTTATCCAATATTATTTTAGAGGCAACGCATACGAATGCCATTTTTTATGAAACAATAGCATATGAAGAGGATGCCAATGGAGCAATGGTAACAAAATACAAAACAGAGGAAAATGAAAATTTAACCTCAAAAGTACTAAAAATAGATACTCTAGTACAAGGAGAAACAAAAGAAGTTAGTTATCAAATTTCAGTAAAAGAAATAACACAAGAAAATGCAATGTTGACAGGAAATATCAAACTAACAGCAAACAATTATGAAGAAAAAGTAATCCCCAATATTACAAACAAAATTGAAAAAGGAAATATAAAAGCCACTTTAAGATTTTTATACTCAGAAGATGTATTAATACAGGAAGGATCCGATGTACCTTTTTTAGCTAAAGTTAAAAATATTTCTAATCAAGAATTACAAAATGTTATCGTAGAAATGCCAATAGCAGAAGGACTGTTATTTATAGAAGAAGAATTTTTGATAGAAGAAGAGGCACCATATGAATTTTTAGGGTGTGAAGAGCAAGTTTTAAGATTTAAAATCCCTAAAATAGATGCACAACAAACAATAGATATTAATGTCAAATTAGCAGTGACACAAGTAGATTTAGAAAAAGGTGAAGAAATTATTTCGCAATATGTTAAGATATCAAATCAAGAAACACAATATATTTCTAATGATGTATCAATAAATGCTAAACAATCTAGAGTGGAAATAATGGTAAATCAAACCACAAATAGACAACAACAAATAGTAAAAGATAAAGATGAGATAAAGTTTTTTGTTAGTATTGAAAATAAAGGAATCATAGAAAAAGAGATTTCTATTATCGATCAATTTCCAGAAGGATTAGAAATTAAGAATGTGAATTTAAAAACACAAGATGGACAAAAGCAATTAGAATATGATGGAAATTTATTAATGACTAATGAAAAAATCAAGCCAAAAGAAATAATGCAACTGGAGATAGATACTATCGTAAATGAGAAGCTTGTGATAGAAGAACAATTGGAAAATTATATAGAAGTAGAAGGAATTAATGTATATGCCAAAAGTAATATCATTTCATTTACATTTAAAATAGAGGTAGAAGATGACGATCCAGATATCTATAAAGATGATTTTAGCGATGAAGAAGAAGGACCAAAGAACCCATCTGATGATGATGGCTATCATAATGTTAATATATCTGGAACGGCATGGGTAGATAGCAATGCAAATGGACAAAGAGAAGAACAAGAAGAAAAAATTCAAAATATGACAGTTTTATTAATTGATGAAGAAACAGGAAAAGTAGCAAAAAACGACAAAGGAAATGAATTCATAGAAAAAACAAAAGAAGATGGAACTTATGTATTTGATAATGTAAAACAAGGAAAATATGTGGTAGTGTTTCAATATGATGCCAAAAAATATATGGTAACTGCTTATCAAAAAGAAGGAGTAGAACAAACCGTTAATTCAGATGTTATTTATCATAAAATGAAAATACAAGAACAAGAATTGGAAGTTGCCAAAACAAAAACATTAGAAATAAATACACAAGATTTAGAAAACATAGATGCAGGATTTATAAAAGGTAAAGCATTTGATTTAAAAATAGAAAAAAATATCGAACAAATTACCATACAAAATAAAGCAGGAACGAAAGTAAATTCTTATCAGCAAAGTAAGCTAGCAAAGGTAGAAATAGATGCCAAACAAATACAAAATACCAATGTTATTATAAAATATAATATTTTGGTAACCAATCAAGGAGAAGTAGCAGGATATGCCAATGAAATAGTAGATGAATTGCCAAAGGAATTAACATTCATACAAGAAATGAATCATCAACAATGGTATCAATTAGAAGACGGTTCTCTTTGTACTAAGGAATTATCCAATCAAATGATAAATCCAGGAGAAACAAAAAATATTTCATTAATCGTCTTGAAAAAAATGACAAAAGAAAATACAGGAACGATTGTAAATAAAGCAAAAATAGGAAATTATAGTAATGATTATATGAAAGAAGATGAAAATACTAAAAATAATGAAAGTCAAGCAGAGGTTATTCTATCAGTAAGAACAGGTCGTATTTTACTATCTATATGTTTTATTATGATAGTAGTAGTGATAATAGCAGTAGGAGTATATGTTATAAAAAATAAAGTTTTAACAGGAAGGGGACAAATATGAAAAAAATAACAATTGCAATCATAGTAATGTTGTTTATTTTATGTATTCCGAATTGTTCAAGAGCAGTACAGTTTTCAGTAGATAGAAGCGTTGGTGGTATCTATACTGCTATGCGTCAAGATCCAAATCGGTTGGCTAGAAGCTGATATTAGTGGAATAGGTGGTAATTGGAGAGAAAATCCCAATCTTGCACCAATCATTGCAAATGGTTATGGTCAGTCCATTGTTTGGTCAACAGGTGGATCTTGTGTAGGACATGGTAGTACTGCAATAGGTAGTGGAATACGTAAGGTAAAAGTAATAGATGTAGATACAAGAGAACTGGGAGTAGGAGAAAATGCAAGTGATGAACGAAAAAAGAAAGTTAAAGATTTAAAGTGTTTAGCATATGCCCTGTTATATTCTGTAAGTCGAAATGAATATAGTCCAGGAGGACCATTAACTCCGCCAATGCACCATGGAAAATGGGCAATCAATAATTGGTTTCAAAGACATTTTGGAAGTTATGGTATACACACAGCTCAATTTAATTATTTGACAGGATATGATGAAATAAAATATGATGAAAATTATGGAGGATTAACAATTGAAAAAAATGGTGATTCAGTGAATTATGCAGGTGTAAAGAAATTTCTAGATAAATCGAAAAGATTTTTAAAAATTAATGAAAATGAAACACAAAAGGATAGAGAAGATGGACACCCATTAAAGAAGTGGGAAAATATAGAAAAAAATGGAAGTACTTGTACAGTAATAGGACCATATCATGTTAATATAGTTGGTGGTCTAGAGGAGGCAAGATTAAGATATATTAATACACATAATCAAGAAAAAGTAATGCAAGCAATAGGTTATTGTAAAACAGTAAATGGAGAGTTAAAAAATTTTGAAGATTTAGAAAATTTTTCGGCAAGACAAAGATTTTTCTTAGTATTTGAAGGAAATATAAGTTCTAAAGTAAAACAAATAGATAAAATTGTATTACATCAGAAAACAGCAGGATATATTAAAGGTAGAATGGCCTATTCAGAAGCAGGAAATGGTGGGCAAACAATAGCGGTTTTTCATGCAACAGGAGGATTGTATGTTAATAAATTAGAATTAGAAATACCACCAACAGATATTACAATAAAATTAAAGAAAGTAGATGCCAATACCTCAAAGGAATTAACAAATGCAAGATTTGTGTTAAAAAACTTAGATACAGGAAAATATGCAACTTTTGGAAGAAGTACAGATTCAGGTGTATGTAGTTGGACTAATAACATACAAGGTGCTACTAGTTATAAAACAGGAGATGTTATCAAAACAAATAATCCAGGAAATTATCAATTCTACGAAGTAAAAGCACATAGTCAATTATATGAAACCTGTAAAAAGACAGAAAGTGGCAAAAAAGAAGTAGGACAAAGCTTTAAAGTAGAATTAGGAGAAACACATCAAGAAAAAATAACAAACCAAGCAAATGGTGGTTTAATTACCATTAAAAAGATTGATGCCAAAACAGGTTCAGAATTATCAAATGTAAGGATCATTATAAAAAAAGATGGTCAATATGCCAAAGGAGGAACAGGAGCAGATCCTGCAACATGGACAAGTGATATTTATGAAGCAGATCGATATCAAACAGGACAAACCATTAAATTTGACCAAGAAGGTATTTATGAATTTTATGAAGTACAAAGACAAAATTCAACTTATGCATATTGTAGTATTGATGAACCATTACCTTTAGGAAATTCAGTGGAGTTATGTTTTGGATATGATGAAACCGTTACTTTTGTAAATGTAGCCGAAACAGCAGAATTTACCATTTATAAAGCAGATGAAGACACAGGACAACCATTATTAAATACTAGATTTATTGTAGGATATCAAGATGGAAGCTTTGTACAAGATGGAGGAAATGGAAATGCAAAATATGTTACCAACCAATGGCTTGCAAGCGAGTATAGAGCAGGAGATACGGTAAGATCTTTAACAAAAGATGGTAAATATACCATTTATGAAGTACAACGTGAAAGCGAATCCTATCAATGGGTAGATAGAGATCATCTACTAAAAGTAGGAGAAGTAGAAGTAGTAAGAGAATGGGCATATCAACATGGAAGTGGTGATGGTTATTATGATGGTTGGCAACATGGATATGGAGATGGATTTTGGGATGGTTGGGAAACAGATATAGATGGAAATCCAATAACAGACAGTGAAGGTAACAAAATATCAAAATCATGTTATCATTCAAATAGTTGTGGACATATTGTATATTATCCAAAAAGTTTATTAGTAGAGATTCCAGTAACCAACAAAAGAAAATATGTAAAAATA
The DNA here is from genome assembly GCA_949455995.1 of uncultured Clostridia bacterium. GTDB lineage: Bacteria > Bacillota > Clostridia > TANB77 > CAG-508 > CAG-269. The sequence continues at coordinate 2,791 of CASUIT010000035.1, read as the reverse complement.
GCAGGTTATGTCTGGGAGGATAAAACATCTCCTGGTAAAAACCAAGAGTATGATGGTTTATATAATACAAGTGTTGCACCAGACCAAAGGGTAGCAGGAGTATGGGTTACATTAAGAGATAGAAAAGGTGATATTTTAAGAGAATATTATCACAATAAAGAAGCAGGACAAACAAGCAAACAAACCGATTCCAATGGTTATTATGAATTTAGGGAAGTACCAATTGAACACTTAAGAGGAGGAGCTTACATTGAATTTGTCTATAATGGAATGGGATATAAATCCATAGAAATTAAGCCAGATATTGACAATGGAAATAAAGCAACCGATGAAGCGGAAAGACCCGGATTTAATAGTAGATTTGCAACCATTACACATAATTTAGCAAATGGCACAACACCATTACAATATGATAAAGTAGAGCATATGTCCATTTTAAATTATGAAGGAAATAGTGAGAGTGCAGGATATCCAGTAGCAGGAGTGGATAGCAAATATGAAATAACAGCAAATACTTATCAAGCAACACCAAATGCTTTTTTAGGACAAACCAAATATAGCGTAGATGATATTTACAAGCAAGGATTAGATGTGGTTGATAATATCAACTTAGGACTAAGACAAAGAGAACAACCAGACCTAGCAATTGCCAAAGACATACATAATGTAAAAGTAGTAGTTAACGGAAAAACACATGTATATGAATATGCCCAAAGATTTAAAAATCAAGAATTAGAAAAAGGAATAGCAGACTTTGGCGTTAGATATGGAGTGCCATATAAAGATATGAAATACACAAGACCTATTTATCGTTCTGACTATGAAGAAGACTATTTAGGTGACGATAAAGCCATACAAATACATATAACCTATAAAATAAAACTTTATATGGAAGAAAGTAATTTAACTGCTAGAGTAAATCAATTAGTGGATTATTATGATGCAAGATATGAAGTAGAAAGGGTAGGAACTCGACTAGAAAATTATGATCCACAAGGAGAGATAGCAAAAACACAAGAAAGTTGTCCTTATGGTGGATATAAACGTTTGGTACTAGATACAAACATGATGATAGATTCTAAAATGAGTAAAGAAGAAGGATGTGTCTATGTACAGTTTAACTTAAATAAAGAAGCAATTGGAAAATGTATTACAGAACCAGAAAATGAAGATCCAACAAGATTATTAAATAACGTAGTAGAAATTAGTTCATATTCCATTTTTGAAAATGGAGAAACATATGCAGGAATAGACAAAAATTCTAATCCAGGAAGTGCCATACCAGGAGATGAAAATACCTATGAAAATGACACTGATGCAAGTCCAACCTTAAAAATAGTACCACAAGGTACAAGAACTATGAAAGGAAAGGTATTTGAAGATAAAATAGAAAGTCCAGATGGAATACAAGATCCAAATGAAATTATGGCAAATCAGCAAAGACTAGGAAATGGAAAATATGATTTAGGAGAAAATGGAATTAGTGGAGTAACAGTAGAACTAAAAGAGTTAGAAACAGGACAAGTATGGACAAAACAAACAGATGAAAATGGAAATTTTACAATTGAAGATTACATACCAGGAGAATACGAGTTACGATATATATGGGGAGATTCTACCTACACGGTACAAGATTATAAAGGAACCATATATATAGATGAACAAAGGCATAACGATGTAGAAAACAATCCTAGGTGGTGGCATGAAGAAAAAATGAATCCAGATGGAACACAAAAAGAAGAAGGGACTTATGAAGTAAATAGGTTAACAGATGCCATAGACGATTATGATACAAGAATACAAATAGATAACCAAATAGGCACCGTAAATCAAGCACAAACCAATACAAACAAAATAGACAAAATGGTTTCTAAAGTACCTGGAACAATGGAAATTGGTGTAGAATATAACGAAGATCCTTATAGTGCATCTTATGGACTTATGTATCAATACAATGTAGAACATATGGATTTTGGTATAGCACAAAGAGCAAGGCAAAAATTAGAAATTTCAAAAAATGTTACAAGAATCAAAATAATACTTGCCAATGGACAAACCATAGTAGATGCACAAGTTAACCCAGAAGATGGTAGTTTAAGTGGATTAACACAATATGTAACTAGTAAAAAATATACAGATGGAAAAATTGGGTTTATCAAAGCAGAAATTGACAAAGAATTAATTCAAGGTGCAACTATTAAATTAGAATATACCATTAAAGTAGAAAATAAGGGAGAAATAGATTATGCAACACCAAGGTATTATACATTTGGAGTACCAGGCACAAGAGATGATATCGTAAAAATGAAACCAGATGTATACGATTATTTAGATAGTGGAATAAATGTAGATGAAGAAAATAATAATGCAAATTGGGAAGAAATTAGCCAACAAACCTATCAAACACAAACAACCTATACCACAAAATCAGAAACCATAACAGAACGTTACTATCAAGATAAAGATAGATGGGAAAGCAAAAAAGACATTTATACAGAAATATTTAAAACATTTGAAACTAGAATGTTAACCATAACACAAAAAACGGTTAGAAATGCAAAATTATATGGTAAAACGATTTTAAACTCAGAAAAATGGAATAGAGCATTATTCCCAGGAGAAGATAATACACAAATTTTATATACAACAAAACTATTATCCAATACTGCTGAAATAGAAATAAACAATGATGCAGAAATAACAGAGGTAGAACGTGTATCAAATGAAAAGGTGGGAAATATACCAGAAGTTATGACATCACAATTTTATGATAGAGGTCAATCATCTACCA
>CASUIT010000034.1 GCA_949455995.1 uncultured Clostridia bacterium | reverse complement strand
CTCCTCTTACTTCTGATACATATTTAGAGTAACTTTTTCCTCCTAAAAATGATAGAATCATACTTGATAAAATAACAATTGCAACTATTATTTTTTTGTTTTTGCTCAATAAGCATTCCTCCTTTTTTTCGTTTTTTAGTTTGGATTTTTTTCGATAAAATTTCGAATTAAAACTTTTTTGAATAAATAATAGAAATTTGAAAATGTAAACTCATTATAGTTCCATATTTTGGAGTTGTCAAGCACTTTTCATCGCAAAATTCGACATTAATCTTGAAATGTTACTATTCATCCAATTTATCTTAATAGATATTCTATAAATAGGATATGCTAAAATATTTATGAAAATTCGAATGCAACTAAAAAATAGTAATACATCGCACTTGACTTTTCCATATTTTTACATTATAATATTTTTGATATTTTTTATTCTTATTATTTTTCCCAAAACTAATTTATTAATGCAATACCAATTTTGAAAGGAGGTATGCCTATTGCATCAAAAAATAAAAATCATTTTATGTTTCTTTTTCTTTTTTACTATCATCACACTATTTTTTTCAAGTACTTTTGCAAAATATGTCATAGAAGACATTTTTACTATTGCTAAACTAGATATTGACAGATGTAAACCAAATATTGAACTAATCGATATTACTTCTTCTAATCATCATTACACAAATTATGCTAACAAAACACATACCATTACAGGTCATATTAAAATAACAGAAAACCATATTGTAAAAAATAATATGGCAACAAGTTCTATCAAAGTTTTCGTAAATAATATTTTTATCACTCCAAATTTCACAAAATTTTTCCTTGTTTCTCAAAATGCTACCCAAAAAATATATGAATTTTCTTTTACTCATACTACAGGTGATGGTGCTTTAACTCTCATGATTCCAGAAGGTATTATAGAAGATAAATCTGGTTTAGTAAATGACACAAAATATTTTTCTACTGGCATTATAATTGATAATACCCCTCCTAATGCTACCTTTCAAGAAGTAGTTAGTTCTAATCATAAATCAAAAGCCCAAATTACTTGCAATGAAGCAATTAGACCTTTGGTTGGATGGGAAATTTCTAGTAATTCTATGATGTTATCAAAAGAATTTAGTAGCTACATTACCTACCCATTACCTATTACCGATTTTGCCGAAAATTCTTCTAATGTAACAATTGATATCAAAAATGCTACAAATATGATACTAGAATATGGCACTTATGATAATTTTAGTAATCAAACTTTAGTATCTGGTGGGAAAATCTCTTCTCCTGCTACAATTTCTTCTAATTCCATTTGTAAAACAGAATCTATTTTTATAAGATTAACAGGTGATCTCACATTACAAACAAGAGACTAAGAACACACTTATTGGGGAGATGGTGCTCGTATGATTTGCCCTTATTCTGAACTTTCTTCCTACCATGGATACAATCCCATTTCTACTTCTGAGTGGATAACCGTTGGCTCACAACAAGCACTTTTCTATCAAGGAAATATTTATACACAACTTGGAAGATATGGACTAAACAGCAAAAATGCAAATGCTTCTAATATAAAAAATCCAATTCCTAGTGCTATTGCTAGTCAATACTTATATGGTATATCAGGTCTTCAATTTAAACTAAAAAATAGTTCTGAATTTTGCGTTGTCTATCAATCTTATGTAAAAGATGTAGGCTGGCTTGCAGTTTCTTGTGATGGTGAAGAAAATTTTTATCAACATGACAAACCTATTTGTGCCTTTCGAATCAATATTGTTCCTAAAACAGAAAAACAATTTTTCATTGACTTTTGGATGCGTGATGTTACATCTTATTCACACCAATAATCCCACCTAAAATTCCAAATAACATTCCTACCATAATCATTATGATACTTTGTATTTCTAATCCAAATCTCCAATTCAAAATACTAGAAATAAGATAAATGGTAAACATATAAATTCCACCTATTAATGCACCATTTAATAAGCCATTCTTTTTTATTTTTCTATTCCCAATAGAACTTCCCATTAAAATACTAATTGCTGTTATTACAATAATAACTGGATTGCTAATTGACTGGCTTACTTGTGTATAGGTTAAAACTATTGCAAATATAAACAATAACACAAGTGTTATTATTAAAGATATTACTACTCCTTTAGTAATATTTAGCATTATATTTTCCATTATTTTCTCTCCTTTATTTTTCTTTATTTCATCTATATGTGAACGAAAAAAAAATAGAACTTTTTGGTTCTATTTTTTTTAATCTTCTTCATACAATTGAATATTTCCTTCTTGATATTGTTCTAATATTTTTAAACTTATTTCATCCTGCACATTTCTAGCTTTTTTAGGATGCACTAAATATCTTAAATATAACTCTATATGTGAATTTACAATTTTTGTGTAAATGATAGGATCAAAATTATTATAATAAATTCTATATTCCAAAATAATATCATCTACTGCATTTTCCATTTTTATCGGATTTTCTCTTAAATCTTCATTATCAAAAAGAATAGTATATAAAATTTCTTGCGTTTTTTTCATATCTGCACTTAGAGGGATTTTAACTGTGATTTCGTCCCAAATGTATTTAAAAGCTTTTGTATAGTTTTTTACCGTTTCTTTAAATATATAAGAATTTGGTATATGTACAATTCTCCCTGTACTTTGTTCTCCTTCAATTCTTCCTCCTACTTCTAATACCTCAAATCCTAGTGCATGTATATTGATAACATCTCCTTTTAATCCATTTATTTCAATTCTGTCTTCTACTTCAAATGTTTTTCTGAATTTAAGATACATTCCAGCAAAAAAATTAAAAATAATTTCCCTAATAGCAATTGCAATACCTGCCGAAATAAAGCTAACGATTGTAATTAATCCTTGTAATTTTTCTCCCCACATTAAAAATATGATAATAACCAAAATAATAGTTAAAACGATTTGGGCATTTCTATTTCGATAAAACTTTTTTTTGTCGTCCATGGGTAAAAATGAATATATTTTTCTGGTTATAACTTTTATTATTTTGTAAAAGATGAATAATAAAATCGTCAAAAGAATTAGCTCTATGTAATCCTTTCCTATTTTTGTATTATTTTCTATATATTGGGCTATTTCTTGTATGATTTCCATTTTAAAATCTTTCTCCTTAATTAAAAAAATAGGATTTCTATTTTATTCTTCTTGTTTTATTTCATTAAATTCTTTCATACTTAAATTAATTCTGTCTTGCTCATCGATACTAATTACTTTTACTGTTACTTTGTCTCCTACAGAAAGTGCATCTTCTATCTTTTTTATTCTTTCTTTTGATATTTGTGATATATGTAATAATCCTTCTTTTCCTCCACATCCTAAGTCAACAAATGCTCCAAAGTTCATTAAACGAGTTACTTCTCCATAGTAAATTCCACCTACTTCTACTTCTCTTACAATGTCTTCTATCATTTCTAGTGCTTGTATTGCTTTTTCGTTGTCGTTTGAATAGATAAATACTTGTCCATCTTCTTCTATGTCTATTTTTACTCCCGTTTCTTCAATGATTTTGTTAATCATTTTTCCTCCAGGTCCTATTACGTCTTTTATTTTTTCTACTTTTATTTGTGTACTTACTATTCTTGGTGCATATTGTGAAATATCTTCTCTTGGTTGATGAATTACTGGTTCCATGATTTCTTCTAAGATATATTTTCTTGCTTTTTTGGTTTTTTCAAAAGCTTCTTTTATGATATCATAAGTTAAACCTTCGCATTTTATGTCTACTTGTATGGCTGTAATTCCTTTTTCTGTTCCTCCTACTTTAAAATCCATGTCTCCAAAGAAATCTTCTAATCCTTGAATGTCTACTAACATAACATAATCATCTTCGTTTTCTGGATTGGTTACTAATCCAGTTGATATTCCTGCAACTGGTCTTTTAATAGGTACTCCTGCATCCATTAAAGATAGTGTACTTCCACAAATACTTGCTTGTGAAGTGGAGCCATTTGATGATAATATTTCAGATACGACTCTTATGGCATATGGAAATTCTTCTTTGGATGGTAATACTGGTACTAAAGCTTTTTCTGCTAGTGCTCCATGCCCAATTTCTCTTCTTCCTGGACCTCTACTTGGTCTTGCTTCTCCTACTGAGTAACTTGGAAAGTTATAGTGGTGCATATATCTTTTGGATTCTTCTGTGTCTATTCCATCTAAGACTTGTTCTTCACTTATCATTCCTAATGTTGCAATAGACATGACTTGGGTTTGTCCTCTGGTAAATAGTGCACTTCCGTGTACTCTTGGAAGTAGTCCTACTTCACATGATAATGGTCTGATTTCATCTAATTTTCTTCCATCTACTCTTTTGTGTTCAAAGAAAATCATTTCTCTTACACATTTTTTTTCTAATTTATATATGGCTTCTTTGATGTTTGCTTTTTGTTCTTCAAAGGTTTCTTCTCCTTTTTCTTTGGTATAGGTTTCTTCTATTTTGTTTGTTAATTCGCTTAGATTTTTTTCTCTTGTTTCTTTATCTGCTTCTTGTACTTTTTCTTTCATTTCTTCTTTGAAGTTTTCCTCTACCCATTTATAGGTGTTTTGATCTACTTCAAAGGATTTATATTCAAATTTAGGCTTTCCTATTTCTTTTTGTATTTTGCTAATAAATTTACATATTTTCTTAATTTCTTTGTGGGCTTCTTTGATGGCTTTTAACATGATGTTTTCTGGTATCTCATTTGCTCCTGCTTCTATCATGGTTATTTTCTTTTGCGTTGCTGCTACCATTAGGTTTAAATCACTTTTTTCTCTTTGTTCTTGTGTTGGGTTTATTTTAATTTCTCCTTCGACAATTCCTACATTGACTGCTGCTGTTGGTCCATTAAATGGAATGTCTGATATTGCTAAACTACATGCTGCTCCTATCATGGCAGCTATTTCTGGTGAATTGTCTTGCTCTACGCAAAGTACAGTTGCTACTACTACTACATCGTTTCTAAAATCTTTTGGGAATAATGGCCTTAGTGGTCTGTCTATTGCTCTTGCTGTTAATATCGCTTTGTCTGTTGGTTTTCCTTCTCTTTTTAAAAATCCTCCTGGAATTTTTCCTACTGCATATAGTTTTTCTTCAAAGTCTACAGATAATGGAAAAAAGTCAATTCCTTCTCTTGGCTCTTTGGATGCTGTTACATTGACTAATACACAGGTATCTCCATATCGTACTAGTACACTTCCATTTGCTAAGCCTGCCATCTTTCCTGTTTCTATTACAAGTTTTCTTCCTGCAAGTTCCATTTCATATGTTTTAAACATTTTTTTCCTTCCTTTCTTCTTTACAAGCAAGTTTTGGATGTAACCTCTATTCTATATTATGTGCATAATACAAAATACAAGCTACTCCCCTATTTTCTTGCTTGTGTATGATAATTGCAACAAAAGCCCATGCAAAATAAACACTGGGCTTTGCTACTGATTTTATTTTCTTAATCCTAACTTTTCAACAATTTGTCTGTATCGATTTAAGTCTTTTTTGGCTAAGTAGTTTAATAAATTTCTTCTTTTTCCTACCATTTTTAAAAGTCCTCTTCTTGAGTGATTGTCTTTTTTATGAATTTTTAGATGCTCTGTTAATTCGTTAATTCTTTGGGTTAAAAGAGCTATTTGTACTTCTGGTGAGCCTGTGTCATTTTCCTCTCTTTTATGAGTGTTGATGATTTCTTGTTTTCTTTCTTTTGTCATGTTTTCTCCTTTCTTAAGGCTCTTACACCTTTATTTTTTTATTTGCCTTAAACTGGGCTTGTCGTTTAGGTGCTAAACAAAAAGCTAAGTAAAAGGTATTTTAATGTTTTTATTTTACTACATTTTTGAATAAATTTCAAGTATTTTTTTATTTTACCTCTCTATATTGATAAATTTTTATGATTATGATTAAAACAGCAATGATACTAACACCTATACTTAGACACATAATGATATTGTTTCCTGTTTTTGGTAATCTATTAGAAGACTGGCTTGTATCTTTTTTGTAAGTATCGATCTTACCACTATTATTATTATTATTTTCATTCGTTGCTCCATTTTAGATAGCATTGTTTACTAAACTTTTATCTATGGTTAGTCTAATAAATTGATAGGTATTATCATTTCCTAATACATTTTGTTCTATACTACTTTTTTCTGGATTTACTTCTATCTTAAATCCACCAAATTGTTTATTGTTAAAAGAGGCATTTGGATAATTTCTCTCAAAATAATCTACTACTTTTTCTGTTTGAAACATAACTTGTAATATAGATAAAATAGATCGATACGTATTTTGAGTAAGATTATTTTTTTCTCCTACAAAAACAACTACATTTTCACCATAACCATTTTTATTGAATATAATATTTCCTACACTTTTTTGTGCCATTCCATCTCCTACTAAATATTGTTTTAACTCTTCTAAATCCGAAATTGTTATATACGTGTTACTAACATCTGCTAATGGAATTTTTTTTGCTATATTTATTTTTATTTGCCCTCTTCCATTCTCAAATTGTTTGATTTCTAGTCCTTGTTTTTCTATTGTATAATTTGTTATATCAACAGAATTTAAATTCTCTATTAATTCCCCTTCTGCATATCCATGTAATTGACCAATACAGTCTACTAAAATCATTGTCACAAATGCTCCTAGAAAAGACTCTTCTTTTGAAAGACTAATGGTTAAAACCGTATTTTCTAAATTATATTCAAAATTGTAATTTTCTCCTTGTGTTGTTATATTTATCTCAATTTTATTGTCCTTGCTAGATGCTATCCATGTAGAATCATCGTTAGCATATTCTTTTACGACTGAACTATTGTTAAATTTTGTAACAATCTGGTCTAATGTGATATCTTGTGCATAACATATGTTAGCATATATATTTATAACATTTTTATATTTTTATGTCAATATCTTTATTCATGATAGTTTTACATCTGGTTACGGATCACAGTTTTAGATTCATAGATATGAGAATTATTCATCTATGGTAGAAATTCCCAATGTAATTTCTTCTAGCACATCTAATAGTACTCTTACCGTATCTAATGCTGTAAAAATGGGAATATTATTTTCAACAGCACATCTTCTAATGGCTGCTCCATCGGTTTCCTGATTGATGGAATCGATGTTTTTGGTATTGATTACGTAGCTTACATAACCTCTTCTCATGGATTCTAATATTTCGTTACTTCCTTCACTTATCTTCTTTTTTATTCTTGTTCGAATTCCATGTTTTTTTAAAAATTCGGCGGTTCCCTTTGTTGCTTCTATATTAAATCCTAAATTATAAAATCTTTTAATTAATGGTAAGGCTTCTTGCTTATTTTGATCGGCTATGGTTAAAAAGATGGTTCCATAATTGGATAAATGCATGCCAGAAGATTGAAGCGCTTTATATAAGGCTCTTGTTAATTTTTTATCATAACCAATGGCTTCTCCTGTTGATTTCATTTCTGGTGATAGGCAAGCATCTAATCCTGTTAATTTTGAAAAAGAAAATGCTGGTGCTTTTACATACCATTTTTCTTTTTCTTTTGGATAGACTTCTCCGTATTCCTTGCTCTTTTAACGATTTTCCAAGCATTACTAAGGTTCCAATATCTGCTAATGAATATCCTGTTGCTTTTGAAATAAATGGTACCGTCCTTGAAGATCTTGGGTTTACTTCTATTACATATACCTCTTCATTTTTATCTACAATAAATTGGATGTTATATAACCCAATAATTCCTATTCCTAAACCAAGTTTTACGGTATAATCTAAAATGGTTTGTTTCACTTTGGGACTTACACTAAAGGTTGGATAAATACTAATACTGTCTCCTGAATGAATACCTGTTTTTTCAACATGTTCCATAATTCCTGGTACAAATACATCTTTTCCATCACAAATGGCATCTACTTCTAGTTCTTTTCCTATGATATATTTGTCTACTAAAACTGGTTGTTTTTTATTTATTTCTACTGCTGTTTTTAAATATTTTTCTAGTGCTTCTTGATTCGATACAATTTGCATGGCTCTTCCACCTAATACATAGCTTGGTCTTACTAAAACGGGATATCCAATTTGTTTTGCTACTTGAATGCCATCTTCTATATTGGTTACTGCTTGTCCACTTGGTTGTAATAGGTTTAGTTTTTTCATTATTTTTTCAAAGGCTTCTCTATTTTCTGCTTTTTCTATAGCATTTACGTCTGTGCCAATTATTTTTACGCCTAATTTAGAAAGTGGTTGTGCTAAATTAATTGCAGTTTGCCCTCCTAAGGCTGCAATTACTCCTTCTGGCTTTTCTAAATCAATAATATTCATGACATCTTCTATGGTTAATGGCTCAAAATATAGTTTATCACTTGTTGTATAATCTGTTGAAACGGTTTCTGGATTATTATTGATAATAATTGCTTCATATCCCGCTTCTTTTATGGTTTGTATTGCATGTACGGTTGAATAATCAAATTCTACTCCTTGCCCTATTCTAATAGGTCCTGCTCCTAATACAATAATTTTCTTCTTTGGACTTACTTTGGATTCGTTTTCTTCTTCATAAGTAGAATAAAAATAAGGTACATAGCTTTCAAATTCACTACTACAAGTATCTATCATTTTATAGACTGGATATATATTTTCTTTTTTTCGCAATAAATATATTTCTTCTTCTGTTTTGTTCCATATTTTTGCAATGTATTTATCACTAAATCCCATCTTTTTTACTTGTTTTAAGGTTTCTATGTCTCCTATTTTTTGTATTAATTTTCTTTCTGCTTTTATAATATTTCTAATTTTACTTAAGAAAAACATATCTATTTTTGTAATATGATTGATTAATCCAACATCTACATTTCTTCTTATTAATTCGGCTACTGCATAAATTCGGTCATCGGTTCCTTCTTTTATGTAGTCCATTAATTCTTCTGTCTTATAAGAATTAAATTTGTCCATTTGAATATGGTATACACCTGTTTCTAAAGAACGTATTGCTTTTAACAAACTTTCTTCTAAGGTTCTTCCTACACTCATTACTTCTCCTGTTGCTTTCATTTGTGTGCTTAACTTGTTAGAAGCAAGCGTAAATTTGTCAAAGGGAAATCTTGCCATTTTTGATACTACATAGTCCAGTGCTGGTTCGAAACTGGCTGGGGTATTGGCTAACATTATTTCATCTAATCTCATACCTATTGCAATTTTAGCAGAAACTCTTGCAATTGGATACCCACTTGCTTTTGATGCTAATGCAGAGGAACGAGATACTCTTGGATTTACTTCAATTAAATAATATTGAAAAGAATGGGGATCTAATGCAAATTGTACATTACAACCTCCTTCTATTTTTAAGGCTCTAATAATTTTTAGGCTACTATCTCTTAATAATTGATATTCTTTATTGGTTAGTGTTTGACTTGGTGCTACCACAATAGAATCTCCTGTATGAATTCCTACGGGATCTAAATTTTCCATATTACATACAGTTATTGCGGTATCATTTTTATCTCTGATCACTTCATATTCTATTTCTTTGTATCCTTTGATACTTTTTTCCACTAATACTTGTCCTACTGGGGAAAGTTTTAGTGCATGTTTCATAATTTCTTTTAATTCTTCTTCATTGTCTGCAAATCCTCCTCCTGTACCTCCTAATGTAAATGCTGGTCTTAAAACAACAGGATAACCTATTTTTTTTGCTGCCTCTAGTGCTTCTTCTGTAGAAGTTGCTATTTTGGATTCTAATACAGGCTCTCCTAATTCTTGGCATAAACTTTTAAATTTTTCTCTGTCTTCTGCTTTTTCAATACTTTCAATACTAGTTCCTAATAACTCTACTTGACATTCTTGTAACACTCCTTTTTTATATAATTGCATAGCAATGTTTAAACCAGTTTGTCCTCCAATTCCTGGAAGTATGGCATCTGGTCTTTCATATCGAATAATTTTGGCAACATATTCTATGGTTAATGGCTCCATATAAACTTTGTCTGCAATAGAGGTGTCTGTCATGATGGTTGCTGGATTGGAGTTTACTAATATTACTTTGTATCCTTCTTCTTTTAGCGCTAAACAACTTTGTGTTCCTGCATAATCAAATTCAGCTGCTTGTCCTATTACAATTGGTCCTGATCCAATTACTAATACTGTTTTTATATCTTTTCTTTTTGGCATTTTTTTCACCTTTCTCCCTATTTTATGATTTGGCACTACTTTGTTTTTATGTAGTCAATAAATTTGTCAAATAAATATCCGCTATCTTGTGGTCCAGGTGCACTTTCTGGATGATATTGTACACTAAATATACGATCTTTTTTGCACTCTACTCCTTCTACGGTATGATCTAAAACATTTCGATGAGTAATGGTTAAATCTGTTTTTTTCAACGACTCTTCTTCTACTGCATAACTATGATTTTGACTTGTCATTTCTATTTTATCTGTTTGTATATTTAATACAGGATGATTTCCACCTCTATGTCCAAATTTTAATTTATAGGTTTTTGCTCCATATGCTAAACTTATCATTTGATGACCTAGGCAAATTCCAAATATAGGATATTTTCCCTTTAATTCTTTTACCAATTGTACCACTTGTGTTACTTCTTCTGGATTTCCTGGTCCATTTGATAAAAAGATGCCATCTGGTTTTAAATCTATGATTTCTTCTTTGGTTGTATGATATGGTACTACTGTTACATTACAACCTCTTTTATTTAGACTTCTTACAATATTTAATTTGATGCCACAATCAATTGCTACGATATTATACATCGGATTTGCAGTTCTTGAATACCACTTCTTCTTACAGCTTACTTTAGATACCGCATCTTTTGGTATTTCATATTCTTTTAGCTTTTTTAATGCCTCTTGCTTTGTCGTTTTTATGTCTGTTATTAAGACTTTTCTACTTCCCTTTTCTCTAATACTTCTTGTTAATTTTCTAGTATCTACTCCTGCTATGGCTGGTATATTATTTTCTTCTAAATATTCTGATAATGTTTTTGTATATCTAAAGTTACTTGGTATCGCATTATATTCTCTTACAATTAAGCCTCCTATGGTTGGTTGTTTGGTTTCATAGTCATCATCTGTTATTCCGTAATTTCCTATTAATGGATATGTCATAACTACCATTTGATAAGTATAAGATGGATCCGATACGATTTCTTGATACCCTACCATAGAGGTATTAAACACAATTTCACAGATCCTTTCTTTATTGGCTCCCAATCCATATCCTAAATATTCTTCTCCATCTTCTAATACTATTTTTTTATTGTATTCTTTCATAATTCCCCCTATCTTTTTTCTGATATTGTCAATACTACATAATTTACTAGTTTTGTTGTTTCATCATATTCTACTTTGACACTATATTTTCTCATTTTATCTTGTTCTAAAAAAGAATTTAATGTTGTTACTAATTCTTCATTTTTATTGTACTGGTCTAATTTTAATTTTAATTCTGTGTTAGATACTACTTCCATTGCAATCAAGTTTTGTTGAATGGCTTCAATTACTTTTAATGCATTTGTATAGTCTAAGTCCTCTCCTTGTAAAATTTCAAATTGTGAATTAAATCGGTTTCTTTCTGTTTGTGTTACTCCCATTGACTCTAATGGTTGTTCTTCTTTTATGATTCCAGTTACTTTTAAGACTTTTCCTATATCTTCCATGTTTATGACATTTGTCATGATTTCTCCTATTTTTCCAAATACTCCTGTTATCGTTTTTTCTACTACTTCGTTTATTTGTGCTTCTTCTGCTTGGTTTAAATTGATAGCATTTTCATTATTAATTCCTTCTATTTTTTCAAGATTATTTACTATATTAATTTGTTTATCACTTACTATTTCTACTCTATTTTTTTCATCTTCATATTTGGCTACTGTGTTTTTGGTATAATGATCTCCTTGTTGTTGTTCATCTACTAGTATACAATAGGTTTTTGATTTTCCATTTTCTGTATTATGTAATGTGATAGTTGCTCCTTGTTCTGATTTTGCATAGGTTAATGTTGTTTTTTGTTTTTCTCCCTCTTGATAGGCTATTTGCAAATATTTTTGTTCTTGATTTGGTAATATATCCACATGGATTTCATATTCTGGTGTTTGAATAATGGTACTTATTGTAGTTTGATTGTTTTCATATACTATTATTTTTGTTTCGTCATTTCCTATGTTGTTTTTGTTTATTTGTGTGATAGTTTCTTCTATTTTGGTTTCAAATTGTTTTCTTATTGGGTCATCTTCTTTTCTTCTTAATTGGTATTTTTCTAATATGGCTTGGATGTTATCTATTTTTGCTAATAGAATTTCATCTTGCTTCATTTCTTCTAATACTTTTAGATAAATATGGTTTAACTGTTCTTTTGTAATCGTTAATGTATAACTATTGGCTTTTACGTTTTGCCCACCTATTTGAATATTTTGGTTGGATTGGCGTGAAAAATTATTTTTTTGAATATTATTATTGATTATTTTTAAGTATCTATTTTTTATATTTTGCTTTTCTTGTTCGGTAAATTGGAAACATTCTTTTATTTCCTTTTTATTCCATTCTATTTTATCTGGTAAGTTTGCAATCTCTTCATCTGTATAGCCTAATTTTTTAAACAATTCTTTTAGATTTTTGTTTTCTACTAATAGATATTGTTCTAATACATCTGAAAATTTAATTCCATAAGTATCTTCTTTTTGTATGTATTCTATTTGTGATACTTTTTCATCTTGTTTTAAAAATTCTATATTTTGATAGTTGTATTGACTACTTGGATCGGTTTGTCCATTTATTTTAAATTTTAATTGATTAATTGAATTTTGCGTGCTTTCTGAGCTTGTTCCTATGTTTTCTACATAATTTACTTTTACTTGCATTTGGGTTGTGTATTTTTTTTGTTGTAATAATTCTTCCTGAGAATTGTCCCCTATTTGTTTGTATATTTCATCTATGTTTTCTATATTTTGTCCTACATATTTGGTAAACAATGTTTGATTGGATTTGAACATGTCTGTATTAATATATAATAATACAAAAGCAAGTATCATCATTAATATTACACTTATTATTGTTGCAATTATGATCGTTTTTTTTCTTTTTTTAGGCATCATTTTCTTTTCCTCCTCTTTTTTGCTTTTTTATAAGTTTTCAAAATTCCTATACTATTATATCTCTTTTATCCTAAGAAAGCAAGATTTTTATCTTTTGATTTTGCTTTTGGTATTGGTGATACTTTTTCTAGTTCAATAATAATAGATTTACAAAATTCTCTTTATAAGTGTAATTTATCTTCTCCATGTGTCGCTCTTTGAAGTATTGCCTTTGCTTCTATAAATTCCATAATTATTCCTTTTTTCTTATTGGATGTCTTATAACTGTTTTTAATTTATTTACATCACATCTTCTTGGATCACTTAAATAAATTTCGTGATGAAATCTATTGTTTGTAATATCTAGTTCATATCCATTTTCTATCATATATTCGTGCATTAAATTGATTGTTTTAGACTCATTATCATAAGAGCCTATGTGCATACATTGAACACAGATTCCTTCATCATAAGTTAAAAATTCCACTTTTGAAAAATCTAGTTTTTTCTTATTACTTGCTTCCACAACTGCCCAATCAAAATCTTTCTTTGTTACGAAGTCTGGTAATCTAATAATAGATATAAAGTTCATTTTGTCTTTATTGTTATCGTCAATACTATCCTTCATTCCATCTTGCCACCAAAATCCTTCTAATGGTGGAACAACATATTCAAAATAACCATCTATTTTGTGTGTACCTTTATCACTCATTTTTATAGTAAAAGCAATCGCATATAAAAGTCCTATTGTTTGTTTATACTCCCCTTTTTCATCATTAGGATTTCCTTTTCCTCTAACTGCAATATAATTCATTTTAGGAATTTTTACAATGCTTGGTTTATTCTTTGGCATATAAAAGTCCTTATATTCTTTTTTATAATCAAAAGCCATTTTATTTTTTCCTTTCTAATCTTCTATTGCAATATAAATATGAATTTCTTGTTTTGGTATTCTTCAAAATCACAAGTATATTTTCTTTTTAAATCCATATTCCATATTTCTTGCCAATCCTGTCCTACTGAATTTTGCACATCTCCTGTTATAACAAACTTAGCATATTTTCCTTTTGGAATAATAATACTTTCTATTTCTTCACCTATTTGTACTTCTTGACTTACTTCTGCTCCTGCAATAAATGTATAAGGTTTTGTATCATCACCCTCATATTCTGTATATAATCCTATTGTTTTACCATTTACCTTATTTGAAATCTTCTCATAAATTCCATTTGCAAATAATTTTTGCCAAGTCATTCCTATATCTTGTATAGCCTTTCCATCTTGATTAGTTGTTTTAATTTTAATTCCTGTAAAGACCTTTTCTTCTAATTCTACAATTTCATATTTCATTATATATCTACCTCCTAAACAGAAGTATATAATATATAACTTGACAACA
>CASUIT010000033.1 GCA_949455995.1 uncultured Clostridia bacterium | reverse complement strand
TACCCAAATCTTTAGGCTCCATTACATTCTATCTCAAAAAACATTACTTTGCAAGTACTTTTTTTGTTTTGGTTGCCTACCATTAGCCATATAATTTTTCTAGTACTATGATAAACATAGCGTGAGACCACCCAAGACCTAATACCCAATTTGGTTTTAACGTACTATTGTCTATTTGCTCTCCTAAAAAGTTGTGTTTTCCTGTTGTTTTTACTACAAAGTCAAAGGTTTCTTTGGCTTTTTTCTTTTCTCCTGTTTGTAAGTAATATAGGGTCATCCATAAGTTAGCAATTGGCCATGGGTTTCCATTCATATAATGGTCTTGCTCAAATCTTTGATAACCTCCTGTATAGGTTCTTAGGGATAAATTTATTCTTTCGATTGTGTTTATAATTTTCTTTTCTTTTGCTCCAAATAGATTAAATGGAGTAACTGCACCAATGATACTTATGTCCATTTTTTTGTCTTTAGGATTTCTTACATAGGACTTTTTTTCTTCATCATACATGTTTTGATTGATGTATTTTTTGATTTCTATTTGTAATTTTTCAATTTCTTTTTCATTTTTTACTATTTTTCCTTCTTTTAGTCTATTGTTTTCAAAGTCTGATACTTTATCTCCTAATATTTTATAGATTTTTTTCATACATTCAAAGGCTGCATAGATACTAGCTAAGGAATATAAATGGATTCCTTCACACATTTCCCATAAGTCATAACTTGCATGATATTTATGTCCCTGTCGATGAATACTTGCTTCCATTTCTTGTTTTACTTTATCTTTGTCATGCTCGTCTTTTTCTTCTATTTCTAACCAGTCTTTTATATAACGTTTTAAAAAGTCTATGGCTTTTTCACACATTTGTAAATTGTCTTTTAAAAATTTTTCCGCTTTTGTATGTTGATAATGTTCATATATCCCATATACTACACTTGCTGTTTCATCAATTTGATACCCCCAACATGGTGCTAATTTCATATCTGTATAAAATCTTTGTTCCCACATTCCATTTTTACTTTGTGTTGTTTTACAAAATACTTTATAGAACTTTTCTGTTTCTTTTTCCATTTTTAAAATATCTAATGCTTTTGTAATAAATACAGCATCTCTTGTCCAACAATACGCATATCTTCCACATTTAGTAAAGTTTTCATCTACCTCTGGAGATGCAATAATTCCTCCTGTTTCTGGATTTGTTAGTAAAGGAAACAATAATATACTTCTTTTATAAATATCATAAATTTTTTCTTCATAACTATTTTGTGGATCTTTTAAATTTAATCCATTATGTGTTTTTACATACTTTCTCCAATATGCTTTTGTGTTTGTGTATTCTTTATTTAGGTCCATTTTCTTAATTCTTTCTATTTCGTTTTCCATTTCTGATAAATTTCTATTTTCACCAATTAATATACAAATTTCTAATGTTTTCTTTTCTTGTGGTTGTATTACTCCTAAATCGTAACAAATACTTGTATCTTTTGACATTCCAATATAGTCTTTGTCATAAATTTCTCCTCTTTTTATGGTTTCACAACTTCCATTTATTTGGTGTTTGAAAAGTTTATCCTTTTTTGAAAATGTTGAAAAACTAAAGTCATGTGCATATTGCATCATTCCTCCATCTATCATTTTACAACCAACTTGATTGTTATAATTTGACAATAGTTGGGAATGAATATAAAACTTCATGTCTAAATCAATTTTCCCATCATTTAAAAATATGTACTTTTTAACCAAAACATTTTCTTTCATCATTACATAATCTGTTTGAAGTATTTTTAAATTAAAATAGGTATTTGTTATTTCTGTATTTAATATATTAGTATCTGTATCATAATATTGCTTATATATATTATTGATATCTTGGTGTAAATAAATTAAATCTGAATTATTTATTTTTACTCCTGTTCGAAAAAAATCAATATATTGCCTATTGTCTTTACTTGGAAAGTAAATTCTTTGCATTTCTCCCTTCTCTGTAAAGGTTGCTAACATATTTTTATTCCCAATAATTGCTTCATTATAATATTTATTTTCCATTTTTCTCTCCTTTTATTTCTTACTATTTGTATATTTAGATGAAGATTTTAATTTTCTTCAACTAACACATATGGCTCTTCTTTTGTTCCTCTTCCAGATTGATACTGCACCTCTTCTACTAATTTAACCACAACTCTTACCCCCTTTGTAAGAGTTTTATTCATTATGCTTCCTCCTGCATTTAAGTAGCATAGATAAGCATCCCAAGTTTGCTTACCGATTAGAACCATTTGCCTAAATCCAATTTAAATTAACAAAATTCTCTCGATATGTATTGGGATCATAATAACAATATCCTACTTTACCTGATAAAGTAAGATTTCCAACAACTTTATCTGATATAATTTCCACATTTTTATCCTCTTTTGACAATACTCTCCAAAGTTGTATATATTTTGTAGTATCATAATCTTGATTTCCATAACCATTATGAGATGAATCAATTGTTAGAGTTGCTTTTTTAGGATTATATTGTACATAACTTCCTAATTCTACTTGTGAAAGTTGGTTTACTTTTGGTTTTTCCTCTGGTTCCACTTCCTCTATTATGATTTTCCCATCTTTTTCAATACTAACCATCTTGGCTTGTCAAGGTTACTATTGTAACCCCTGCTAGAATTAGTAAAACTACAATTGTAATTACTAATGCAATTAATGTGATGCCTTTTTTATTAAAAATCAAACTATTTCTCATAATCTCTATCTCTCTTTTTCTTTTTAACTTCTCCACTATATTGAATTTTTGTACTGATCCTAAAATACACCAAATTTAGCCTTCTATTACTTTTAGAATTTGTTTTTCTAGGTCTTTTATTTTTTCGTTTATTCTAAAGATGTCTTCATCTTTTAAATTGCTGTTGTTTACGTCTTGTCTTACATAAGAGTCCATGTCTTTGATTTCTTCTTTGACTTTTTCTAGTCTTTGGATGATTTCTGATCTTAACGTTTTTGCTA
Organism: uncultured Clostridia bacterium; assembly: GCA_949455995.1. Lineage (GTDB taxonomy): Bacteria > Bacillota > Clostridia > TANB77 > CAG-508 > CAG-269. Next base: position 11,604 of record CASUIT010000033.1, on the reverse strand, counting down.
TTTTTCTTTCTATTTTATGAGTCATTTCAATCTTGTTTTGATTTCCATCGATTTTATAGGTTTCTCCATATTCTGGTATGGTTACTTTTATTCCGTGTATCGTTTTGTATTTTTTGCTCTAGTATTTTTTGTGGCTCTGTTTCTCCATGTACTAAAAAGATGTGTTTTGGTTTACTGATGAAGGAATAAATGAAGTTCATTAACCCATCTTGATCTGCATGCCCAGAATATCCTTCGATATATTCTATTTTAGCGTTTACTGCAATTTCTTCTCCAAATATTTTTACTTGCTTAGCACCATTGACGATGCTATGCCCTAAGGTTCCTATCGCTTGGTAGCCTACAAATAATATCGTTGCTTTTGGGTTCCATAAGTGATGTTTTAGGTGGTGTTTGATTCTTCCTACTTCACACATTCCACTTGCTGATATGATGATGCTTGGTGTTTCGTCTTCGTTTAATGCTTTGGATTCTTCTACTGTTTGCGTGAATTTTAGTCCTGGAAATTCAAGTGGATTATCTCCTTGCATGATTTCTTCTTGTATTTCTTTTTCGAAAAGATTTGTATTTTCTTTAAATACTTCTGTTGCAGATATGGCAAGTGGACTATCTACATAAACTTTTGATTTCATTAAGGTTTTGTATTTTCTTCTAAATTCATCGTCATTTTTTACTTCTTTTAATTTGTTGATTTCATATAAAATTTCTTGTGTTCTTCCGAACAGCAAATGATGGGATGACTACACTTCCTCCATTGTCTAAGGTTTGTGACACAATGTCTAAGAAAAGTTCTGCTTTTTCTTCGTTTTTTATGTGTAATCTATTGGCATAAGTAGATTCCATTATTAAATAGTCTGCACTTTCTATCATGGTTGGAGAGTCTAATAAGGGAATGTCATTGTTTCCTAAATCTCCTGTAAATACGGTTTTGGTTTCTTCTCCTTCTTCTTTGGTCCATAGTTCAATGATACTAGAGCCTAACATGTGTCCTGCATCATTAAATCTTACATGAATATCTTGCGTGATTTCGATAATTTCATCATATTGTACTGGTTCAAAAATCTCAAGGCTTCTTGCTGCTTCTTCTGCTGTGTATAGTGGCGGAATTTCTACTTCTCCTCTTCTCATTCTTTTTTTATTTTTCCATTCATTTTCCATTTCTTGAATATGTCCACTGTCTGGTAACATTAAGGCACATAAATCACAAGTTGCTTTGTGGGCATATATTTTATTTCTAAACCCTTCGTTGTATAGTTTTGGTATTCTTCCAGAATGATCAATATGGGCATGTGTTAATAACATAAAGTCAATTTCTTTTGGATTAAATTCAAAGTCTTGTGCATTTTGTTCTTCTAATTCTACTTTTCCTTGCCACATTCCACAATCTATTAAAAACTTTTTTCCACAGGCTTCTATTAAAAAATTGGAACCTGTTACGGTTTTGGTTGCTCCTAAAAATGTAATTTTCATCGCAATTCCTCCTATTTGGGCTTGGTTTTTGTTTTAAAAATAAAGTTAATTAAAAATTTTTACTTTTTTATTGATTTTTAATTGTAAGTCTTTTTTATTGATTTGGCTAGTATTTTCTATTTTTATTTTTTCCTCAAATACATTTTCATCAAATAGTTGAATATAGTATTCTTCTTTTTCTTTTATTAATTTAATAGATAAATCTTCTATGTTTATTACTCTAACTTTAAAAATATTTTTTAATATTTCATAGTCTACTTCTTTTTCTTTTGAAAACACATTCATTAATTTTTGTTCTTGTGCTTTTTTTAATAATAGCATTTCTACTTCTTTTATTTGTTCTTGAATTGGTTGGATTTCTCCTATTATATTTTTTTCATCAAATGGAATAAAACAATAATATCTAAATTCATTTATTCGTTTTATGATTTCCATTTTGGTATCTACTTTTTTTATCTTTGTTTGATAACATTGTAAGAATATTTGTTGTAATTTCACGATGGACTGTTTTATTTGTATTTCTTTATCTTTTACATCTAACCATTTTAAATAGCTTGCTTTTTCTTCTAATTCTTTTTTGTAGTTTACAAAATTTTGTGGATTTAATAATGTGTTTAAGTTTTCTAATTGCTTTATTTTTTCTTGTCTTTCTTCTTCCATTATTTTAAACAAAATTTTAACACTAAATATTTTATTTTGTAAGGGCAATTTTTCATTTCTTTTTTCATATTCTTCTTGTAATTTATTTTTATTATTTAGTGTTTCGTCTATTTGCTTAATTTGATTGGTTAATTCCTTTTTTTCCTTGGTAATTTCTTGTACAAATTCTTGATTATTTTTTATTTTTTCTAGTTTACCATCTATATCACTTTTTTGTTTTTGTAATTCCAATGCTATTGTTTTGTTATATTGAATGGCTAGTAATACTGATATTTCACTTAAAATTTCTACTAATTTTTCTTGTTGCTCTTTTCCATATTGTTCTTCTAATTTGTTTTTGAAAGAATCAAAATAATCGATAATAAATTCATTATTTCGTATCCACTTATTTAAAAATGGATACCCTATTAGTATTCTAATATTTTGATAAACCATATTGTGGTATATGCTTTCGATTTCTCTTGCAATAGTTGTCCAAGAATAGCCATTAAAATCTCGCATTGGCTCTACGGTATCTATGTTATTTCCTACATTGATTAAATCAGAAAGTGTTTTATCTATGATCCCATAATTATCTTTTATAATTTTTTCATGTTTATCTATTTTGGCAATACAGTATAATAATTTTCTTTCAATTGGATAACAAACAATTCTTTTTTTTCCCTTTTCCACTAAAAAAGTTTTCGTTCCTAACATTTGTGCTTCTTTAGAATTTAATTTGACTACTTTGATAGAATCACAATTATCTTTTATGCTATCAATTATACATTGTATATAAGTTTCTTTTTCTTCGACATATCCTTTGACTTTTTCGTAATCTTTGTAAGCAGTGTCTATTTTATATAAAATATTAAGAAGAATACTTTTTGTATTTTCATCAAAATACTTCTTTTCAAGAATTTTTTCGAGTTCATTGTTATAGTCTTTTTTTACAATTTTATCTAAAAACTTATCGGTTTTCTTTTGCAAAATGTTTCTCCTTTCAAAGTGACTTCTTTCTAAAATTTATTTTGTATTTTTCTTGTTTTTTTTTCTCTTCTATTAATAACATAGCTCTTTCTTCTTTAGAACATAGATATTCACGATACATTAAGGCTAATATCTCTTTTGTTTCCTTTGCTCCTTCTTTCGATTTTAAGCTTAGGTTTCCTCCTAATTTTTCTGGTATTTCTACACTTTCATATCTATTGTTTGTAAAAAATCAGCTCCGATGTGAATATGCCCTCCACATTTCTCATTGGTAGAAAATCCTAATTTTTTTATGACTACTGATTTGTAAAATTCGCTTTCTAATTGCTCTAGTGCTTTTATTTTTATTGATGTGAAAACTCATTATTACATCTACTTTTGAACCATCATATTTTAATTTGTTTAAACATTCTATTTTTTGTTCATCACTGCGAAGTGTTTTGATTAATTCTGTTTTGTCATACTCATTTCTTAACCTATCTATTTGTTTTATTTTTTCCATTTTCTCACCTATTTAAGAGGCTTGTCCTGCTTCTTGTTGTGTTCCCATTTTTAACTCATTCCATTTATCTAAAGTCATAAGTACTTCCCTTGGTTTGCTTCCTTGATAACCAGAAATAACCCCTCTTTCTTCCATTTGATCTATGATTCTTCCGTGCTCTTGCATATCCTACCTTAAATCTTCTTTGAATAAAAGAAGTAGAGGCTTGCCCTGTTTCTACTACTGTTTGAATGGCCTCCATTAAAAAAGGATCGGTATCATCGTCTTGTGAGGCTTCTTGTGCTATTTCCTTATCTGTTTTATTTCCATTTTCAATACTTTCTAAAATATCTTCACTGTAATTGGCTGTACCATTTTGTTTGATAAAGTCTACTATTTTTTCTACTTCTTCATCTGTCACAAATGCTCCTTGTACTCTAGATGGCTTTGGTGCTCCTGATGGAAAGTATAGCATGTCTCCTTTTCCTAATAGTTTTTCTGCTCCTACACTATCTAAAATGGTTCTAGAATCTACTTGTGAAGATACCGCAAATGCAATTCTAGATGGTACATTGGCTTTAATCAATCCTGTAATAACATCTACAGATGGTCTTTGTGTTGCAATTACTAAGTGCATTCCTGCTGCTCTTGCTTTTTGTGCTAATCGACAAATAGCATCTTCTACATCATTTTTGGCTACCATCATTAAATCTGCTAATTCATCTATGATAATAACAATTTGTGGTAATTGTCCCAATTCTTCATCTTTTTCAATAGCTTTATTATATCCTTTTAAGTCTCTTACTCCTTTTTCAGCAAATAGATTATATCGGTTATCCATTTCTTGTACTGCCCAAGCTAAGGCTCCTGCTGCTTTTCTAGGATCGGTTACTACTGGTATTAAAAGATGTGGTATTCCATTATATACTGACAATTCTACTACTTTAGGGTCTACCATAACAAATTTTACTTCACTTGGTTTGGCATGATAAATGATACTTGTTATAATGGTGTTAATACATACACTCTTTCCAGCTCCTGTTGCTCCTGCAATTAATACATGTGGCATTTTGGCAATATCTGCTAATTGCAATTTTCCGAGAAGCATTTTTTCCTAAGGCAATGGCTAATTTAGAAGAATTATTACAAAATTCTTCACTGTCTAGAACTTCTCTTAAGTGTACTGCTTCTCTTTCCTCATTTGGTACTTCAATTCCTACTGCTTGTTTTCCTGGAATGGGTGCTTCAATTCTAATGGTTTCTGCAGCTAGGTTAAGTGCAATATCATCAGCTAAATTGGCAATTTTATTAACACGTACTCCTTCTGCTGGTTTTAGTTCATATCTGGTAACGGCGGGTCCTACTGAAACATTTTCTACTTTGGCAGATACGCCAAAACTATATAATGTTTTTTGCAATTTCGTGGCTGTATCTGTTAATATTTTGGTTCCTCCTTTTAAAGATTTTTTGTTTGATTTACTAAGAATTTCTATTGGCGGATATTCATAATGCTCATCTTCTACTGTTAAGGCATGTTCTAATTGTAACACTGCTTTTGTTTTTTCTTCTTTTTGCTCTTCTACATCTTTAAATAAGTTATTTTCAATAACATCTGGTTGCATTTGCTCTTCTTGCTCATCTAGCTCTATACTTAATTGTGCTTTTTTCATTTTTTGCTTGGTCAGTAATTTTGATTGCTTGGTTAATGGTTCTAAATCATCTTGACTATGATCATATTTTTGTAATTGTGCTTTTTCTTCTACGTTATCCACAAATGTTCCACCAAAGTTGATTTTTATTTGTTCATCCATTGGTTCTTCTTTCGTCTTTTTTAGAGGTTTTTGTTTTCGTAATTCTTCCTTTTGTGCTCTCTTTTCATCTCTTCTTTCCTCTTTTCTTTCTTGTGATTCTTCTACTAATTTTTGAATTCTTTCCGATAGATGAATGTCAAATGTAAATACTACAAGTATCACAGCAACCCCTAAACAAAGTATAATAGCTCCCATATTTCCTAATAATTTAGTAAGTGGTGCTGCTCCGTAATGACCCGAATTGCTCCTCCACCTTTACTTTGTGAACCTAAATGATATGCTTCTTTTATTACTTCTGATAACTCTTCATTTTGTGGCAATTCACTAGCTGAAATTTGGAATACACTAAATACAATAGATAAACTTATCAACAAAACACCATATTGTATTAATTTAGAAGTGAAATATTGACTTTCTTCTGATGCTAGCTTGATAGCAATCATAAAGATACCAATTGGTAATACATATTGCACTATTCCAAACATGCCACCTAATATTTCATTTAATTTTGCTCCCATAATACCAGATCTTGTATAGATTAATACTGCTAAAAGAATACTTAAGATAATGAAAGAAACTACTGTTAAGTCTGCTTTAGAAGCTTTATTTTTTTTCTTTTGATATCTTTTCTTTTTTGCCATTTTTACACCATCCTTTAATTTTAAAAATAAAACCGCAATTCTACCCAAAAACAGGACCTTTTACGGTTTTATTTTCAAAATTTACTACTATTTTAATTCTTTTCTACTGTTTTGTATTGTTTTTAGCATATCCTCTAATGAAATTTGCATTAGATTTAATGCTTCTGTCATACTACTTCCTAGTTTTTCTAAGGTAGTATTTAGTACCTGTTCTGTATTGGCTAACAAATTGTCTGCATATTCTTTGGTTCCTGCTGAAATCTCTCTTGACATTTCATTTGCTGTTTCTATAATTTCTGTCTTTTGGTCATACGCTTTTCTTGTTATTTCATGTTCATCTATCATAGCAATTATTCTATTTTCTGCTTCTTTTACAATTTCATCTGCTTCTTTTTTTGCTTCTACTAAAATTCGTTGTCTTTCTTCTTTTACCCATTTGGCTTGTTTTAGTTCATCTGGAAGTTTTAGACGAATTTCTTTTATTAAATCTAATATTTCTTCTTTATCTACTATACCTTTTGAAGAAAATGGTAGATTTCTACTCGTTTCTAACAACTCCTCTAATGTTTCTAATAATGTAAATATTTCCATGGTTTACCCCTTTCTTTTTTGGCTTAAGAAGATAAGATGTACCCTTCCATATTTTCTTTCGTCTATTATTTCTACTCTTAACTTACTTATTTGTTCTTTTACTTTTTTTTCTTGATCGGTTTCAATAATTATGACACTATCTTCATGGATTAGCTCTTGATCCAATATTATTTTTATAGATTCATAGGCAAAATTTGTTTCATATGGTGGATCGATTAATATGATGTCTAATTTTTCCTTTATTTTAGTTTCTAATACATTTTTAAATGTCATTTGATATAATTGAATTTGTTCCTTTGTATGTGTTTTTTCTATATTTTTCTTTATGATTTCTATGGCTTGTTTTGATTTATCGCACAAAATAGCTTTTTTAGCTCCTCTACTTATTGCTTCTATTCCACATGCTCCGCTTCCTGAAAATAAGTCTAAAAAAATACTGTCTTGTATTTTTAATTGAAGGATATTAAATAAAGACTCTCGTACTCTATCTAATGTTGGTCTGGTATCTTTTCCTTCTAGTGTATATAACTTGCATCCTTTTGCCTTTCCACCTATTATTCTCATATATTAGCCCTTTCTTTGTTACTATTATTTTATTCTTTTTTTGGATAATGTCAATAGTATTCATAGAAATGTAACATACATTTAACAGTTCTGTAATATATTTCCTAATTTGTAATATTTTTCGTCAAAAAAGCTATCTATTTTGCATAGATAGCTTTTGGTTTAATTATCTTCTTTGTTGATATCTTTTAATAATTCTAATTGGGATATTAATAATGCTTCCATTTTTGCTTTGTATATGTCAAATTGTTTTTTGATATCTTCTAATTCTTTTTTCTTTGCAATAACTTCACTGTCTAAATTTTTTACTTGTTGTTGTGCTAAATCTTTTGCATCATTTAAAATTTGTTCTGCTTGTTGTTTCGCAATTTTTTTTACATCTTCTGCTGTTGTTTGTGCCATTATTAACGTGCTTTGTAATGTTTCTTCTATTGTTTTATAGTGGTCTAAATTTTGTGTTAATTCTTCTACTCTTGTTCTTAGTTCTGTTGTTTCTTTATATGTTTTGGTGTAAGCCTCTGTTAGATCATCTAAAAAATCGTCTACTTCCTCCACATTATATCCATTCATCATTTGTTTTGAAAACTTTTTATTTTCTATATCTAACGGTGTGATCATTTTTTTCATTCCTTCCTCTAAAGTAGTTTAAAAAACAACTATTAGTTAATTCCATTATTTTTTAACCATGAAACAGAAAGTTTGCTTTTCATTTCTTCTCTTGCCATTTCATTTGTAATTTCATAATTAGATGGTGCCACTAGAAAAATAGAGTTGGATACTTTTTGAATATAACCATCTAAGGCATATACTCCTCCACTAATAAAATCTACTATTCTTCTTGCTACATCTTTATTTACATATTCTAAATTGACGATAATTGATTTTTTTTCTTTTAAAAATCCACATATTTCATCTGATTGTTCAAATGTGGTTGGTTGTGATATAATCATTTGGATTGCATTAGCTTGTGCTTGTGGCATAGATACCACTTTATTTTTTCTTCCAAATAATTTTCTATCTTCTATTTCTTCCTCTTCTTCATAATCATATACATTTTCTTCCTCATATTCTTCTTCAGCTTGTGAATCCATTCCAAATAAATCCCATACTTTGTTCATTAATGCTCCTGCCATAAAAAACCCTCCTAAAAAATTTCCTTTGTTTATTTTCCTATAGTATCTACTTTTTTTACAAGATTGTCAATATTTTTTAAGAATGTTATTAAATCTTAACATTTTTGTAATATTGTTGTAATAAATAATTGGTTAATACGATCTAGCTAATTTCTAATACTTGTAAGCGTTATTCATTTAAATTTGGTTTTAACAATATTTCATCATACAGTGTTATTTTTTTATATTTTGCTATTTCTTCATTAGAAAATCCCAATTTTGTTAGTTCCTCTGTTGAATAAGCTTCTATAATAGAATATTTTTCTCCTTGTTTTTTTACTTTTACTAATATTTTACTCAAATATCCTGCTCTATTTCTGACTACGTAATCTAAATCTTGTGATTTTACAATTGCTTGATTAGGTACTTTTAAACCTAAATCATCCCACCAAATTAAATCAAAAGAGATTTTTCGATAATTAATTAATTCTTCTATTTGTTTATCTATTTTTAATATAATAACAACATCGTTTTCCTCTTCTTGAATTAAATTTGTTATCTTAGCAGCCACTTCTACGTTATTTGCCAATCGAACTTTTACTTTTTGCCCTATTTGTGCATTTTTAGCTTCTTGTGATGTAGAAATGGTAGCGATATAACAAAAGAAATTATCTATTACCTTTCCACTTTCTTCACTAGTTGCAACGATTTTTCCTGTTTTTAAATCTAGATTTTCTAGATATTCTTTACTTAGTGTATTAAAATTATCTACTGTTAATATTTCTTCTAATCCATCTACTTTATAAGATACGATTCCACTAATAGGTGCTTTTACATATTCGGCTCCAGAATTTAATTGACTTTCATATCCGTTTTCTTTCTTCTATTAATTGATTTAAATAGGAACCTTTTGGACTTAAATCTCCCGCAATTTGTGCCTTTTTGGTTACTAAATCATTTATTTCTTTTTTATATTCTAACAGTTTGTTAGAATCGGTTATTTGACTAATATCTGCTATTTTTTCATCTATTTGATTTTCTAGTAATTTCATATCTGAAGTAAATAGGCTATTGTCATTTATCATTACTTCTTGTACTTTTTTGTCTAAGTCTTCTATTTTCTTTTTTAAGGTTTCTTCATTTGTATTATAATATCGAAATATGTTTTCATTTTTAGCAGCCTTTTCTCCTTCTGATTTTATTTGCATCATCCCATTTTTATAATTTTCTCCTTTTGCCACTTTTTCACTTCTAATGACATATCCAATGTTGGTTTCTTCTTGATAGAGTTTTCCTTCTTCAATGGTAAACACATTGGTTGGTTGTTTTATTAAAAGATAGATGGCATAGGCAATATATATTAAAATTACAGTCAAAGCTATGTATATTATTATTTTTTTCTTTTTTAGCAAAGGTGATGGTTCTTTCAAATTTATCTCCTCCTTTCTGGCTAAACTGTTATTTTAACTTAGATAAAATAATATCTATATTATCTTTTATTTTAGCTTGTCCTTCTAACCAAATAGTTTGTTTATTTTTTCGAAACCAAGTCATTTGCCTTTTGGCATATCTTCTTGTTTCCATTTTTATTTTTTCTATCATTTCTTCTTTTGTCATATTTTTGTTTAAGTATTGTACTACTTCTTTATATCCTAAGCCTTGTAAGCTTGTTGGAAATTCTTCGTATTTTTGTAAAATTTTTTGTACTTCTTCTATTAAACCTTGTGCTATCATTTGATCTACTCTTTGATTAATTCTTTGGTATAAAAGTTCTCTTTCCCATTTTAGGGCATATACATAATAATCATATTCTACTACTTTTTTTCTGGATTCTATTTCTTGTTGTGTTTTCGTTTTTCCTGTTGCATGATAAATTTCTAATATTCTAAAAATTCTTTTGCTATCATTGGGACTAATTTTTTGAATGGCTACTTGGTCTATTCTTTTGGCTTCTTCATATATTTTTTCTAATCCTTCTTTTTCTTTTCTTTGTTCTAATTGTTGGCGATAATTTTTATCAAACTCTATATTGGGATATTCAATCTCATAAATCAAACTATCCATATAAAGTCCTGTTCCTCCTACTACTATTGGTTTTTTTCCTTTTTGTAAAACTTCTTTTATGGCTTTTTTGGCATCTTTTTTATAGTCTGCAACACTATATCTTTGGTTAGGAGAAACAAAATCTAATAAATGATGTTTGATTCCTTGCATTTCTTCTTTGGTTGGTTTGGCAGTACCTATATTCATCTCTTGATAAATTTGCATTGAATCACAAGAAATAATTTCGCCCTCTATTTTTTTGGCAAGTTCTATGGATAAACTTGTTTTTCCAGAAGCTGTGGGTCCCGCTATTACAATGACTTTTTCCATTTGTTTATTATTTTCTCCTTTTATTTGATTGACTGATATACTCTTAAAATTCCTTCTTGTGTATCTTTCATATATCCTCTCTCAAAAAAGATACATAGGATAAATAGAATGATTAATAAAATAATTCTTTTTTTTAGTTTTTCTTTTTCTATTTCATTTTCTTTTATTTTTTCCAATAGCTTTCCTATTTGTGGCATTACTATTATTGCATTAATACCTGTAAAAATTAGTACTAATATATTTTGTATTTGTTTTTTCATTTCTACTTTTTGGTAATCTATTCCACTTTTAGGACAAATAAACCAAGTAATACCATAAATTAAAATAATCCCTATAAAAATAAAAATTACTTTTTTCTTTTGTTCTATCTCACCTAGACTATGCCAAGTCCAAGCAATGCAAACAAAATATACGATGATGGCTGTTATTACAATAAATATCATTTTCTAGCAAATTTCCTTTCTATATCATATTTTGTCATTTTAATTACTGTGGGTCTTCCATGTGGACAAGTAAAAGGATTTGGCAATTCTAATAGTTTATCTAATAATGTTTCTACTTCCCTTCTTTGTAATGACATATTGGCTTTTACTGCTGCTTTACAGGCTACTGTTGCAATAAATTTTTCTTCTTTTTCTTGTTTAGCTGTTCTTGCTACTGTATTGATTTCATCTAATGTTTCTAAAAATAATTCTTTGGTGTCTAAGTCAATACATACGGTTGGCGCTCCTGTTAATTTTATGGTATTTTCTCCAAATTCTTCTAAACTAAATCCTGCTTGCTCAAACATTTTTTTATTGTCTTTTGCAATGTTCATTTCTTTATGTGTTAATGTTATTACATCTGGTAATAATAACATTTGAGAGTCTTTGTTTTTATCACTATAATAATTTTTCTTTACCTTTTCATACATAATTCTTTCATGTGCTGCA
>CASUIT010000032.1 GCA_949455995.1 uncultured Clostridia bacterium | reverse complement strand
GTATCAAATCAAAAGTCTTGAAATTTAATATATTCATTCCGACAAATCAAAATTTTATAGGGCTTGTGCAGTTAGGTTGATAGTATTGACTAAACAGTAACTCTATACATGCAAAAAAACAAAACTTAATTAACAAAAACTATTGCAAAAATAAATAAATATGATATAATAAATAACAATATATAGAGAAAAACTAAAACAAGGACAAGATAAATAATAAAATAACTTAAAAAGAGAGCCAAAGGAAGCTGAAAATTTGGTAAGTAAAAATTATTTATTATCACCTAGTTGTTGTTAAACTGAAAAAAAGCAAAAATTAAGTTTAGCCGTATCTTTTGCGTTAAAAAGGAAATAAGAGAGTAGATTGTATTTTAAAATAATTTACTAAAATAGGTGGTACCGCGGAACAGAGAAATCTTTTCGTCCTAATTTAAGAAGTTAGGATGGAAAGATTTTTATTAATATATCATACACAACAGTTTTTTAATGTTACTACTAAAAAAATATATATTGTTTAGAAGGAGGAAATAAAAATGGAAGAAATTCAAACAAAAAGAGAATTAAAAATACATGGAATTTATAAACATTTTAAAGGAGATTACTATTTAGTAGAAGATATTGCAAGTGACAGCGAAACAAAAGAAACAATGGTAATATATAGACATCTGTATGGAGAAGGAGATCTTTGTGTACGTCCATTAGACATGTTTTTATCAGAAGTAGATCACAAAAAATATCCAAATGAAAAGCAAAAATACCGATTTGAATTACAAGATATAAAAAAACAAGGATCTAATTATAAAAAATAGATACCTAAAGAAAAAAGGAGGAAAATAAAAATGTATAAAAAAGTAGAACTAAAAGATGGAATGGTAGGGATGGAAAAAGAAGTTCTAAAAACATGGAAAGAAAAAGACATAATAAAAAAGAACTTTGCTATGAATGAAGCAAAACAATACTTTACCTTTTATGATGGACCACCTACAGCAAATGGAAAGCCACATGTAGGGCATATAGAAACAAGAGTAATGAAAGATATTATTCCAAGATATAAAGTAATGAAAGGGTACAAAGTAATCCGAAAAGCTGGATGGGACACACATGGACTTCCTGTTGAATTAGAAATTGAAAAAAAATTGGGAATTTCAGGAAAAGAGCAAATAGAAGAATATGGAGTAGAAAAATTCGTAAAAGAATGCAAAGAAAGTGTATTTACTTATGTATCCATGTGGGAAGAAATGACTAATAAAGTAGGCTTTTGGTTAGATATGGAAAATCCTTATATTACCTATCAAAATGAATACATTGAATCAGTATGGTGGGCTTTAAAACAAATGTGGGAAAAAGGACTTCTATATAAAGGGCATAAAGTAATGCCATATTGTCCAAGATGTGGAACAGCGCTTTCTTCACATGAAGTAGCACAAGGGTACAAAGATGTTAAAGATTTAACTTGTATTGCAAAATTCAAAATAGAAAAGGAAGATAAATATATTTTAGCGTGGACAACAACACCATGGACATTGCCATCTAACTTAGCACTTTGTGTAAATAAAACATATGAATATGTAGAAGTAAAAGCTAATATAGGGACACGGAGAAGAGCCACAATATGAAACTTACATTTTAGCAAAAGACTTACTAAAAAAAGTATTAAAAGAAACACCTTATGAAATCATAAAATCTTTTAAAGGAGAAGAACTACTTAAAATAAAATACGAAAGACTAATGCCATGGGGAAAAGTAGAAGGAAAAGCATTTGAAGTAATCCATGGGGACTATGTAAATTTAGAAGATGGTACTGGAATTGTTCATATTGCGCCAGCCTATGGTGAAGATGACAGTTTAGTATCCAAACAAAATGGCATTACTTTTATTAATTTAGTAGACAAAGCAGGAAAATTTGTAGAAGAAGTAGAACCATGGGCTAACAAATTTGTTAGAGATTGTAATGAAGACATTTGTAAATGGTTAGCAAAAGAAAATAAATTATTTAGTAAAGAAAAACATCTACACTCTTATCCACATTGTTGGAGATGTGACACACCGCTTCTTTATTATCCAAAAGAAAGCTGGTTTGTTGCGATGAGCAAACTAAAAGATAAATTAGTAGAAAATAACAATCAGGTAAATTGGTATCCAGATACCATTCGAACAGGAAGATTTGGAAAATTTTTAGAAAATGTAATTGATTGGGGAATTTCAAGAGATAGATATTGGGGGACACCTCTTCCTGTTTGGACATGTGAAAATGAAAAATGTTTACATCAAGAATGTATTGGTTCTATTCGGAGAATTAAAAGAAAAAGCAATAGAAGTACCAAAAGATATAGAATTACACAAACCATATATTGACAAAGTAAAATTAAAATGTCCAAAATGTGGTAAAAAAATGGATAGAGCAAAAGAAGTAATAGACTGTTGGTTTGACTCTGGTTCTATGCCTTTTGCACAATGGCACTATCCATTTGAAAATAAAGAAATGTTTGACAATAATTTTCCAGCAGGATTTATTTCAGAAGCGGTTGACCAAACAAGAGGATGGTTTTATACGTTAACTGCAATAGGAACAGCATTATTTGGAAGAAGTCCATTTAAAAATTGCATTGTACTAGGTCATGTATTAGATGAAAAAGGACAAAAAATGTCAAAATCCAAAGGAAATGGAGTAGACCCTATGACACTGTTAGATACAGTAGGAGCAGATGCTACCCGTTGGCATTTTTATACAGTAAGTGCACCATGGCTTCCAACAAGATTAGGGTTAAATAATGTACAAGAAACACGGAAGAGGTTTTTTGAGTACATTATGGAATGTATATTCTTTTTATGTTTTATATGCAGAAATAGACCAATTTAATCCATTAATATACCAAGATTTTAAAACATCTAATCTCATGGACAAATGGATTTTATCAAAATTAAATACTTTAGTAAAAGAAGTAGATGAAAAATTAGAACAATATGATATTACAACAGCAGCTATCAAAATTGAAAACTTTACTGATGAACTATCTAACTGGTATGTACGTAGAAATAGAGAAAGATTTTGGTCACAAGAATTAAATGACGAAAAAATAGGAGCTTATTGTACTTTATACAAAGTATTAACAACGCTAATAAAAATAGCAGCACCATTTGTACCATTTATGACAGAAGAAATTTATCAAAATTTAGTGGTTAATTTAGACAAAACATTACCAGAAAGTGTACATCTATGTCTATGGCCAAAAGTAGATGAAATGCAAATTGACAAAAAATTAGAAAACGAAATGGATTTAGCCTATAAAATTGTAAAATTAGGAAGAAGTGCAAGAAATTCAGCAAATATTAAAAATAGGCAACCACTCTCTAAAATGTTAATATCAATCAATACCATACCTTCTTATTATGCAGACATTGTAAAAGAAGAACTAAACGTAAAAGAAATCCAATTAGGAGCACAAATGGATAAATATGTTAATTTTGAAATCAAGCCAAATTTACCAGTACTTGGAAGAGAGTATGGAAAATTGATTCCAAAAATAAAACAAGAAATTGCTAGTATAAATCAAATGGAATTAGCCAATAAAGTAAAAAATGGGAAAACACAATACATTGAAATAGAGGAAACACAAATTGGTTTAAATGCTGAAAATTTGCTTGTTACGATGCAAGGAAAACGAGGATACGCTTTTAGTGGAGAAGGGGAAATAGGAGTAGTATTAGATACTCATATTTCAACACAATTAAAAGAAGAAGGTTATGTTAGAGAAATATTATCAAAAGTTCAAAATATGAGAAAAGACAGAAATTTTGAAGTATTAGACAATATCTTTCTTTATGTGACAGGGAATAAAATGTTAGAAGAAATCATTAAGAAAAATGAAAAATTAATTAAACATGAAACATTAGCAATAGAAGTAATATATGATCAAGACAGAAAAAATTACATACAAACTAATATTAATGGTGAAAATTTAAAATTAGATGTAAAAGTAGAAAAATAAAAATATATCCCATGATAGGTACTCAAAAAATTATTCTATAGAGTTAAACAGTAATCAATACATACTTAGAAAAAGGAGGGATAAAAAGGTGACATTAACAATAGGTTTATTAATACCTTTTTTAGGCACTACTTTTGGTTCAGCAATGGTATTTTTCATGAAAAATAAAATGAACAAAAAAATTGAAAAATTACTTCTAGGATTTGCTTCAGGTGTCATGATAGCAGCATCTATATGGTCTTTAATGATACCTTCTATCAATATGGCAGAAGAACAAGGGAAAGTAGCTTGGATTCCAGCTAGCGTTGGTTTTTTATTGGGGATTCTATTTTTACTTGTTTTAGATAGTTTAATTCCTCACCTGCATTTAGAAAGCAGTGAGCCAGAGGGAATAAAATCTAAATTAAAGAAAACGACAATGATGGTACTTACAGTAACACTTCATAATATACCAGAAGGAATGGCAGCAGGAGTAACGTTTGCAGGTGCAATAATAGAAAATACAGGAGTTACAATAGCTGGTGCATTTGCATTAGCTATTGGAATTGCTATTCAAAACTTTCCAGAAGGTGCTATTATATCAATGCCTTTAAAAAGTGAAGGAGTGTCAAAATTAAAAGCATTCTTATATGGTGCTTTATCAGGGATAGTAGAACCCATAGGGGCTATCATTACCATATTATTTGCAAATGCAATAATACCAATACTTCCCTATTTATTATCATTTGCAGCAGGAGCTATGATTTATGTTGTAGTAGAAGAATTAATACCAGAAACTAAAGTAGGAGAACACTCTAATATTGGAACAATAGGAGTAGCAATTGGGTTTGTAATTATGATGATATTAGATGTGGCATTAGGATAGACCCAAAAGAAGAAAAATAGATAGTTTGGAGGTATTGAAAATGCAAAAAATACTAATAGTTGAAGATGATGAAAAATTACGATGTGAGTTAAAAATATTTTTAAGCCATTATGGCTATCAAGCAGAATATTTAAAAACATTTGACAATACCATTGATGATATTCTAGCCATAAATCCAAATCTTATTTTACTAGATATCAATTTACCAGGAATAGATGGAGAATATATTTGCAAAGAGGTTAGAAAACGATCCAATATGGGAATTATTATCATAACAAGCAGAAATAATGAAATAGATGAATTAGTTTCCATCAATTATGGAGCAGATCATTACATTACAAAGCCATTTAATATACACATACTACTTGCAAAAATAAATTCACTATTAAGAAGAATAAATAATAATAATAATAGCAAATCAAAAGATAAAATTGATGCAAAAGACTTTATCTTAAATATATCAAATAGTACAATAACCAAAAAAGATAAAACTATTGATTTAACGAAAAATGAATATAAGATTTTAAAATATTTAATTGAAAATAGAGGAAAAATTGTTTCAAGAGAAGATATAATGGACTGCTTGTGGGAAAATGAAAGCTTTATTGATGATAATACCTTAAGTGTAAATATTACGAGATTAAGAACAAAGCTAGAAGAATTAGAATTAAAAGACTTAATAGAAACAAGAAGAGGACAAGGGTATATATTAAAGGGAGAGAATGGATATGCGTTTTAAAAGTTTTATAAAAGATAAAATACTTTTAACCATATTATTATTATTTGGAATTATTACAATAGAAATCTTTTTAATCCCTTATCCATTTGGAAATTTTATAAAAATATATATTTTAGTTATCATTGCTTTCTTATATTTCATAGGGCTTATCATAGAATATTTTATGAAACGAAAATTTTATAAAGATTTAGAAAATATTCTAAATGAATTAGAGGATAAATACTTAATTTGTGAAATTATAAAAGAGCCAAATTTTACAGAAGGTAAAATACTAAAAAAATTACTAGAACAGATTAGTAAATCGATGGTTGAAAATGTAAATTCATATAAGTATAAGCAAGAGGACTATAAAGATTATATAGAATTATGGATTCACGAGATAAAAATACCAATAGCAACAAGCAAGCTAATAATTGAAAATAACAAAAATGAAATAACCAGAAGCATAGATGAAGAATTAAACAAAGTAGAAAATTATATAGAGCAGGCGTTATATTATGCAAGAAGTAATACACTAGAAAAAGATTATTATATAAAGAAAGTAGATTTAAAAGATATTGTAAATGAAAGTATTAAAAAGAATAAAAATGTTTTAATCCAAGAAAAAGTATCTATCAATGTTCATGAGTTGGAACTAGAAGTAAATACAGATAATAAATGGATCGTATTTATATTAAATCAAATTATTCAAAATAGTATTAAGTATAGAAAACAAGAAGGAAATTTAGAAATTGAAATATATGCCAAACAAGGAAAAGAAAATGTTATACTTTATATTAAAGATAATGGTATAGGAATTAAAAAAGGAGAAATTACAAGAGTATTTGAAAAAGGATTTACTGGAACGAATGGAAGGTTAATAGGCAAAAAATCTACAGGAATTGGATTGTATTTATGTAAAAATTTATGCAGTAAACTTCGGAATAGCAATAGAGCTAAATTCAATTCAAGATGAGGGAACACAAATACGATTAGTATTTCCAAAAAGTAGTTATATAGATATGAAATAAAATTACTATTTCTGTTTTTTACAGGGTAGTTTTTTTGTTAAAAAAGAAATGACTTTATTATGGAAGTAAGTGTGGGATTAGCAACAATCATTACATTTTATGGAGCATATTTCTTAGATAAGTATTTGCTATTTTTAGAAAAACCATATATAATAAATAAAAAAATGTTGGGTCATAAAAAATAAAAGAATAGAAAGGAAATAAGTTTATGTATTTAGAAAAGATTAATAGTCCAGAAGATGTAAAAAAATTAAATATGGAGGAATTAAAAAAATTAGCAGAAGAAATAAGAAAAGCATTGATGAATCGATTAACTAAAATAGGAGGACATTTTGGACCAAATTTTGGTATGGTAGAAACAATTATAGCAATGCACTATGTATTTGAATCGCCAAAAGATAAATTTGTATTTGATGTATCACATCAAACCTATCCACACAAAATGCTAACAGGAAGAAAAAATGGATACCTATATGAAGAACATTTTAAAGAAATTTCAGGATATACAAATCCAGAAGAAAGTCAGCATGACTTCTTCAATATAGGACACACTTCTACATCAATTAGTTTAGCATCAGGACTAGCAAAAGCAAGAGATTTAAAAGGAGATAAAGAAAATATTATAGCAGTTATTGGAGATGGTTCTTTAAGTGGTGGAGAGGCTTTTGAAGGTTTAGACTATGTAGGATCAGAACTAAATTCAAATTTTATAGTAGTTGTAAATGACAATGGGCAATCTATTGCAGAAAATCATGGTGGAATCTATAAAAATTTAGAAGAATTAAGAAATACAAATGGAATGGCACAAAACAATTTATTTAAGGCTTTTGGATTAGATTATATCTATCAAAATGAAGGTAATAGCATTGAAAAAATGATAGAAACATTTGAAAAAGTAAAAAATATAAATCATCCAATAGTAATTCATATTAATACTCAAAAAGGAAAAGGATATAAACTTGCAGAAGAAAATAAAGAAGATTGGCATTGGTGTATGCCTTTTGATGAAGAAACAGGAAAAACAACAATTGACTTTGGAAATAGAGAAGATTATGCTACTTTAACAGCAGATTATTTATTAGAAAAAATGAAAAAAGATAAAACAGTAGTAGCAGTAACACCAGCTATGCCTAAAACTATTGGATTTGATATTGAAAAAAGAAAACAAGCAGGAAAGCAATTTGTAGATGTAGGAATTGCAGAAGAACAAGCAGTTGCATTGATTTCTGGAATTGCTAAAAATGGTGGTAAACCAATACTTGGAACAAATTCAACATTTATACAAAGAACTTACGACCAAATATCACAAGACTTATGTATTAATAATAATCCAGCGACAATTGTTTTAAACTATACATCAGTTGCAGGATTAAATGATGTAACACATTTAGGAATATTTACTATTTCAGCATTTTCACATATTCCCAATTTAGTAATACTTGCACCAACAAATAAGGATGAATATATTTCAATGCTTGAATGGTCTATTGAACAAAAAGAGCATCCAGTAATGATATTAATGCCTGGAAATGGAGTAATAAATGATGGAAGAACATTAGAGAAAGATTATAGTAATATCAATAAATATAAAGTAGAAGAACAAGGAGAACAAGTTGCAATTTTGGCGGTTCGGGGATTTCTATCAAATAGGAGAAGAAGTTTCAAAAGAAGTAAAAGAAAAGTTAGGATTTACTCCAACATTAATCAACCCAAGATATGTAACAGGATTAGATAAACAATTATTAGAAGAGTTAAAGAAAAATCATAAATTAGTCATTACATTAGAAGATGGAATTTTAGATGGTGGATTTGGTTCAAGCATATCAAGTTATTATGGAGATACAGATATAAAAGTTAAAAATTATGGTTTGAAAAAAGAGTTTATAGATAGATATGATGTAAATGAGATTTTAAAAGAAAATAGACTTACTCCAAGTCAAATAGTAGAAGATATAACAAACAATATATAATCTGAAACATGAGGGGGAATGTTTAAATGACAGAATTAAGTTCTTTTATATTCTCTTGAAGGAAATGGATTTTGATTATAAAAAAGAGTTATATAGATATAAAAAAATTGCTATCTTGTTATATTTACAGGATAGTTTTTTTAATAAGAAAGAAACCTTACGAAAATGTAAGAATTGTGTAAGGTAAATCGATAGGAACAATGGCTAAAGTGGAGTTCTAATAATATTAGATTGAAAGGAGTTTTTTATTATGGAAAAAGTATTAGAAGTAAAAAACATAGAGAAATACTATGGAAACAAATCAAATCTAACAAAAGCAATAGACAACATTAGCTTTACAGTAGAAAAGGGAGAATTTGTTGGAATTATGGGTGCAAGTGGATCAGGAAAAAGTACACTTTTAAATGTAATTTCAACAATAGACAGAGTAACAGCAGGACATATTATTGTTAATGGCGAAGATATTACAAAACTAAAAGGAAACAAACTAAACAAGTTTAGGAGAGAAGAGTTAGGATTTATTTTTCAAGATTTCAATTTATTAGATACTCTAACAGCTTATGAAAATATAGCTTTAGCACTAACAATTCAAAAAGTAAATGCAAGAGAAATTGATAAAAGAGTAAATGCAATTGCAGAAAAGTTAGGAATTAAAGAAATTCTTAAAAAGTATCCTTATCAAGTATCTGGAGGGCAAAAACAAAGAATTGCATCAGCAAGAGCAATTATAACAAACCCTAAATTGGTATTAGCAGATGAGCCAACAGGAGCATTAGATTCAAAATCAGCAAGACAACTATTAGAGAACTTTGAGTTTTTAAATCAAAAAATGAGTGCAACTATTTTAATGGTTACACATGATGCTTTTACAGCTTCTTATGCAAATAGAATTTTATTTATTAAAGATGGAAAAATCTTTAATGAAATAATTAAAGGAAATGATACAAGAAAACAATTCTTTGAAAAGATAATTGAGGTGCAAACACTTCTTGGAGGTGATTTGAACGATGTTATTTAAGTTATCTTGGAATAATATGAAAAAAAGTATAAAAGACTATGCTATCTATTTTTTAACATTAGTATTAGGTGTAGCAATTTTTTATATGTTCAATTCAATAGATAGTCAACAAGCAATGCTACAAGTATCACAATCACAAAGAGATATAATAAAAATGATGATTTCGATGCTTGGTTTTGTATCGATATTTGTAGCAGTCATATTAGGATTGCTAATCGTATATGCTAATAATTTCTTAATTAACCGAAGGAAAAAAGAATTTGGAATTTATATGTCTCTTGGAATGGGAAGAAGACAAATATCAAAAATTATACTAATGGAAACAATATTTGTTGGAATCATTTCACTTGTCATAGGAATAGTTGTAGGTGTATTTGCATCACAATTTATGTCAGTATTAGTTGCAAAAATGTTTGAAGCAGATATGAGTGAATTTCAGTTTGTATTTTCACAAGATGCTTGTATAAAAACTTGTATTTATTTTGCTGTAATGTATGTTGCAGTAATGATCTTTAATACATTTACTGTTTCAAAATATAAACTAATTAATTTATTAAATGCACAAAAGAAAAATGAAAAAGTAAAAATAAAGAATTCATTTCTTTGCATATTAGTATTTATTGTTGCTACAACAATGTTAGGATATGCTTATTGGAAAGTAACAGGAGATGCTCAAACTATAAGTACAGCAGACAAACTATTACCACCAATACTAATTCGGAATAGTTAGTACAGTATTAATTTTCTGGTCTTTATCAGGTTTTATCATACAAATAGTTCAAAAAATGAGAAATACATATTTAAAAGGTACTAATATGTTTGTATTAAGGCAAATTAACAATAAAATTAACACAATGGTAGCAAGTATGAGTGTTATATGCTTAATGCTATTTATGACAATATCAATACTTTCTTCAAGTTTAGCATTAAGAAATACAATGGGAAGAGAATTAGTAGAAATGACACCAGTAGACTTAAACTTATATAAAACTGCTAATTTACCAGACAGTTATATGAAATACGAAAGAGAAGTAAAAACAACTGAGGCACAAAGAGAAGATTCAAAACATTCTATTAAAGAAACATTAAAAAATAATGGATTAGATATGAATGTATTAAAAGATATGGTAGAAATACCAATCTATGTAAGTAATGAGCTAACTTGGAGTGACTTTTTTGGAAGCAAACTAGAAAAGGTAAAAGCAAAATTTCCTATGCTTGCGTATGATACAGTAGAAGAAATTGTAAAAATATCTGATTATAATAAAATAGCAAAATTATATGGAATAGAGCAATATGAACTAAAAGATGATGAATATATTATGCTTTGTGATTTTGCAAGTATGGAAGAAGTAAGAAATGAAGTATTAGCAGGTGGAAACAATTCTTTAACAATCGCAGGAAAACAATATAAAACAAAATATAATGAATGTAAAAGTGGATTTATCGTAATGTCAACAAGCCATACAAATACAGGAATTATATTAGTGCCAGATACTTGTCCTTTAACAGAAGATATGAAAGAAATGTATTTTTTAGCAGCTAATTATAACGATGATACAGAAGAAGGAAAGAAAAAAATTGAAGAACTATTTTCAAAAGATGATTCAGCATTTATACAAAGTTTAGACAAAAAAGGATTAGATATAGAAGGACTTACTAAAACAAGAATTATGGAAGGAAGTATAGGAATAGCAACAATAGTAACATTTATTGCAATTTATTTAGGCGTAATATTTCTAATTGCAAGTTCAGCAATATTAGCATTAAAGCAATTAACAGACAGTTCAGATAATAAACAAAGATATACTATTCTAAGAAAAATTGGTTGTGATGAAAAAATGATAAATAGAGCACTATTTAGGCAAATTGGAATATTCTTTGGAGTTCCACTAGTACTTAGCATCATACATTCTATATTTGGAATACAATTTGCAATAAAACTCATGTTAGGATTGGCAAGCGAGAAAGATTTATTACCATCAGCTATTGCCACAGTAGTTATTATAGGAGTTATATATGGTGCATATTTCTTGGCTACATACTTTGGAAGTAAAAACATCATTAAAGAGGAGGAATAGTTTTGATACAGCAGGTTTAACAAGTAAATAATGAGACTACTTTAATAAAAGTAGTAAAAGAGGTGGTAAAGATAAAGAGATTTCTAAAAATAGTATTTTTACTAACATTGATAATAACAAGCATAGCATTGCTATTTGTAGGAAATGGATATAAAATGTATAAGGAAGCAATAAGAGAAATAAGTATAGAAGATAAAATAAAAGAAATAAAAAGTAAAGAAAACTATACAAAAATTTCAGATTTACCCCAAATTTATATCAATGCAGTATTATCAGTAGAAGATCATAGATTTTATAAGCATTTTGGAATAGATTTAATTGCAATAGGTAGAGCAACAATAAATGACATAAAAGCTATGGATTTTGTAGAAGGTGGAAGTACAATAACACAGCAACTAGCAAAAAATATATATTTTACACAAGACAAGAAATTTGAAAGAAAAATAGCAGAAGTATTTATGGCATTAAAAATAGAAAGTGAATGTGAAAAAGATGAAATATTAGAATTATACTTAAATACAAGTTATTTTGGAGATGGATATTATACTGTAAGGGAAGCAAGTTTAGGATATTTTAGAAAAGAACCAAATCAGATGACAGCTTATGAAGCGATTATGCTTGCAGGAATACCAAATGCACCATCAATATATGCACCAACAAAAAATCCAGAATTAGCAAAACAGCGACACAAACAAGTAATAAACAAAATGATAGAGTATAAATATCTTACACAAAGTGAAGCAGATAAAATATTAAAACAGAAATAATAGATTAGGTCTTATTTGGTGCATTACAATAATAAGAATCCTTTATGGAAAACAATGTTTTAAATTTGCAACTTTATCATTTGCACCATTTGGCAAAGATGTCGAAAATGTTAATGATGAATTGTACATTTTATAAGAGGGCAGTTTGCTCTCTTTTTATTAATTTAAGCAGAAGAAAAGGGGTAGAAATAATAGATAATATTTGAAATTAAATTAGATAGTCAATAATTAGGGCTGATAATAAGTTGAAATTACCAGTCTTTTATTATATAATGCTAACAAAAGATAGTAGTTTGTAGGGAGGAATAATAAATAATGGAAGTTCAAATAGACAAACAGTTAAAGGATAGTTGTAATGTAAATATAGGGTGTATATTTTATAAAACTAGTGTGATTAAAACAAATAATGAATTATGGAACTATATTAATAATATTATTATTGATAAGATTCAAAAAGCATTCACTTTAGAGAATTTGACAGAACAAATAAATATAAAAACATCACGAGAAGCATACAAATCTTTAGATATGATGTAAAAGAGATTTAATGTGGTATACAAATTGTAGGAAAGCTAAATTGTGAAAATTTACAAATATTATAGACAAATTAAAAACAATGGAGTAAAAATAAACCTAAAGACTATGATAAATATGTTAAAAATGAGAATGAAGTTATATAAATTAGTCAATAAGTAGAGATAATAGGAGATAAAGAAATGCCTAAAATTATATGGAAAGGTATCATAAAAAGTGAGAAGGATTTTCCAACTGCCGAGATACCTAAAAATGCTAAAAAATTAAATAGTGAAGAAGATATGAAGAAAATGCAAATAAAAGCAATACCGTTTATGATACCATCTATTTTAATTTGCTTTATATGTATGTTTGTTAAAACATTTGTAGCAAGTCAAAAAGTAATAAATGTAGGATTTCTATTTTTAGGAGTTATTATAGGATTTTTATTGATAATTGTTCATGAATTGCTACATGCTATCGCTTTTCCTAAAAGTGCAACTGTATATATAGGAATAATGCCTAGAAGTCTGACAGCAGTTGCGTTATCTTCAAGTCCAGTAAAAAGGAATCGTTTTCTATTTTTAAGCATATTACCAATTATTTTAGGACTGATTCCGTTAGTTATATTCTGTTTTAGTAGCAATAGTTTAAAAGAATTAAATGGAATATTGTTTGGAATGGCAATAATGGGGATGGTAGGTGTTTATCCTGATATTTATAATATATTTAATATTTTAAGAGAAGTACCAGAGAATGCTACAATTCAAAATAATAAAAATGAAACATATTATTTTGAATAGAAAATCATGATAAGTAGGGAAGGTAATTGAAATTATCTGTCTTTTATTATATAATCGAAACACAAGCTTGATTCAAATACATATAGGAGACTAACTATATGTATGTCAATACATTTTGAAAAAATTTTTCAAATATTATTTTAATAATAGCTAGAAAATAAATAATTAGTATTATTATGAATACATAAAAATAATTTTAAGGGGGAAATATTTATGGAAGAAATGATAGACGTATTAGATGAAGAAAATGGAAATTTAGTAGGAGAGATTATTTCAAAAAATGAAGCACATAAAATAGGTAAATGGTACGGTTCTATTCATATATTAATTGTAAATAAAGACAAAACAGAAACGCTTTTACAAAAAAGATGTGCACAGAAAAAATTATATCCGAATATGTGGGATATAGCAGTAGGTGGTCATATTTCAGCAGGAGAAACCGCTTTAACAACTGCTAAAAGAGAATTACAAGAAGAGCTTGGATTGGATTTGAATGATTTTGATATAAAAGAAGTTGATAGAATAAAAGAACAACTTACTAACAATGGAATAATTAGTAATGAATATGTAACAATTTATCTTGCTTGTGGAGATGTAGACATTTCAGAAATTAAATCACAACAAGAAGAAGTAAGTGAAGTAAAGTGGTATTCTTGTGAAGAGTTAAATCAATTGATAGAAAAGCAATTAATTCTTCCTCATGTAAGAGAATATGAAATACTAAATAAATTATTGAAAAAAGGAGACAAAAGAGAAGAAAGATAATTTATAAGATATGTGATAGATAATGAATACGTGCAAAGAAATTATTGCAAATTAAAAGAAGATTATAGAATATTTAAAATTGCTAGAATAAAAGAA
>CASUIT010000031.1 GCA_949455995.1 uncultured Clostridia bacterium | reverse complement strand
TAGTCTAATGCTTCTTTTGCTGTCATGTAATTGTCTCTTTCTGTGTCTTTTTGGATGGTTTCTATGGTTTGCCCTGTTTTTTCACTTAAAAATTTATTTAGCTTTTCTCTGGTTTTTACTAAGTGATCGGCATGGATTTTTACTTCTGTTGCTTGCCCAGATATTCCGCCTCCTCCGATTAATGGTTGATGTATTAGTATTTCTGCATTTGGAGTTGCAAATCTTTTTCCTTTTTCTCCAGCAGCAAGTAATGCTGCTCCCATACTTGCTGCCATCCCAACACATATGGTTGATACTGGACATTTTATATAATTCATTGTATCAATAATTCCCATTCCGTCTGTAATAGATCCGCCTGGTGAATTAATGTATAAGTTGATATCTTTGTCTGGATCTTCCGATTCTAAGAATAATAGTTGTGCTATGATAAGACTAGATGTTGTTGGATTAACATCTTCTCCTAAAAATATGATTCTGTCTTTTAAAAGTCTTGAGAATATATCGTAGGATCTTTCTCCTTTACTGGTTTGCTCAACAACATATGGTACTAAACTGTTTTTTTCTAACATATTTTTTCCTCCTTGTTTTTTGTGAAATTGTTTTGGTTTCACTTAATTTTTTATTTTCTACATTTTAATATAGCTCTTTATATAAAATCCAAAAATCTGGAGCTAAATTTTAACTTATCATTTATTCCCCAGACTTTTTTCTTTATTTTATTTTTGCGTTTTCTACTAAGAAATCTATTGCTTTTTCTGATGTTATTCCTTCTTTTAGATAGTTTCTTACATTTTCATTTTTTATGAATTCTTCATCATTTTCTTTTCCATAATTTTTAGCCATTTCTTTTAGTTTTTCATCTATTTCTTTCTCGCTTGCTTCTATTTTTTCTGCTTTGATTATTGCTTCTAATGCTAGTCTTGATTTTATTCCATCTATTGCTTGGGGTTCATATTCTTTTCTTATTTCTTCTTGCGTTTTTCCCATCATTTGAAGATATTTTTCCATGTTTAATCCTTGATAAGATAGTTTTTGCTCTATGTCTTTTATCATGTTGTCTATTTCTATTTCTATCATCCCAGATGGAATTTCTACTTCCATGTTTTTACATACTGTTTTGATTACTTCTTCTTGTGTTTCATATTTTGCTTTTTCATCGTTTTGTTTTTGTTGTTTTTGTTTGATGTCCTCTTTTAGTTCTTTTAGTGTGTCAAATTCACTTACGTCTTTTGCAAATTCGTCGTCTAATTTTGGTAATTCTTTTTTCTTGATGGCATTGACTTTTACTTTAAAGGTGGCATCTTTTCCTGCTAGTTCTTGTGAAAAGTATTCTTCTGGGAATGTTACTTTTATTTCTTTTTCTTCTTCTATTTTCATTCCTATTACTTGGTCTTCAAATCCTGGTATGAAACTGTTGCTTCCTATTTCTAGGTCATGCCCTTGTGCTTTTCCTCCTTCAAAGGCTTCTCCATTTACAAATCCTTCAAAGTCTATGGTTGCTATGTCTCCTTTTTCTACTGGTCTATCTTCTATGGTTATTAATCTACTGTTGTGTTCTTGCATATGTCCTAATTCATGCTCGATGTCTTCGTTTGTTACATTATACTCAATTTTTTTGATTTCTATACCTTTGTATTTTCCAAGTTTTACTTCTGGTTTTGTTTGCATGGTTGCTGTAAATATTAAGTCTTTTTCTTTTTCTATTTGGGTTACTTCTATGTCTGGTCTACTTACTACTTCTAATTTATTTTCTTTTACGGCTTCTTCTAATGCTTCTTGTGCTACTTCATTGAATGCATCTTCATAGAATATTTCTTTTCCATAGTATCTTTCTACGATTTGCATTGGTGCTTTTCCTTTTCTAAATCCTGGTATGTTGAAGTATTTTGCACTTTTAAAATATACTTTTTTGATGGCTTCGTTGAATTTTTCAGCCTCAATTATTATTTCTAATTTTACTTCATTTGCATTTTGCGTTTTTTCCACTTTACATTTCATTCTTTTTCAATCCTTTCTTTGTTATCACAATAGCGTTTTTATTATACCACATTTTTCCCTTTTTGCAAGGATTTTTTTTTATTTTTTAAAAAATACTTGTTTTTTTTCTACTTTTGTGCTAAACTTGTTAATAGTCAATTTATTTAAGAAGTTTAGGAGGTGCATTTTTAATATGGCAGTATGTGAAATTTGTCAAAAAACAGTTAGCCATGGAAATAAACTTAGTATTACTCGTTCTCATATTAGTAAAAGATCTCCACGTACTTGGAAACCTAATTTAAGAAGGGTAAAAGTTCTTATGAATGGTCAAACAAAAAGAATTTATGTATGTGCAAAATGTTTAAAAAATGGTAAAATAAAAAGAGCATAATGAATGCTCTCTTTTTGTTATATAGGAAAATTTAATTTTTTCTATACAACAAAAACATATTCCACTTAAGAGATTGCTATGCAATTTTAGTGGACGAACCATTAAATAGAATTTAAAAAATATCATTTTAAATATAGAAAAAACAAGCTCCTACGTTATTGTATTGGAATTTTTTTAATCTTTAATTCCAAAAATTAATTTTACAAATCCTCTTAAGAACTTTGGTACCTTTTTTACGACAACTGTCATATGTATTCCCTCCTTTTATTTTAACAGGCAAGCCACATAAATCCAACACCAATTACTACTACTCCAATGATAAATAACCAACCTGTTAAGGGAAGTAATAATACTAATAAAATTCCTAATCCCAAGCCAATCAAACAAATAGCTAATGTCTTTTTAAATAATTTCATCATTGTATTACAAATACCTCCCTTGTTTTTTATATATTATATTACTTTTTCACATTATTGGTTCCTTTTATGTAAAATAATCAATTTTTATTTTTAAAGCAAAAAAGTTTACAATTTATTTTATTTTTTGATATAATAAAAAAAAAATTTAAAGGAGTATCCTACTATGATAGAATTACTTTCTCCTGTTGGTAATTTTGAATGTTTAAAAGCTGCTGTTCAAAATGGGACTGATAGTGTTTACTTTGGTTCTAATACTTTTAGTGCTAGAGCTTTTGCTAATAATTTTGACCAAGAAACATTGAAAAAAGCCATACAATACGCCAAAATTCGTGGTGTAAAAACGAATTTAACATTAAATACGTTAATTAAAGATGAAGAATTTGAAGAAGCTATCCATTTAGCAATGGTTGCCTACCAATCTGGAATCGATGCTATTATTGTTCAGGATTTAGGGTTATCTACTAAATTAATGGAACTTTTTCCCGACTTACCAATTCACGCTAGTACCCAAATGACTGTACACAATTTAAATGGAGCCTTAGAATTGCAAAAACTTGGATTTAAAAGAGTTGTACTTGCTCGTGAACTCTCCATAAACGAAATTGATTATATTTGTAAAAATACCCAAATCGAAATTGAATGTTTTGTTCATGGTGCTTTGTGTATTTCTTATTCTGGTCAATGCTTATTTTCTAGTATGATAGGTGGTCGTTCTGGTAATCGTGGAAAATGTGCTCAACCTTGTCGACTTCCCTTCGAATTATTAGAAAATAATAAAAAAATTAATACTGGTTATTTATTAAGTACTAGAGATTTATGTAGTTTGGACTATATTCCATCTTTTATAAAATCTGGTGTTACCTGCTTAAAAATTGAAGGACGAATGAAATCTCCAGAATATGTAGCAATCGTTACTAGAATTTATAAAAAATACATCCATTTAGCCCTATCAAACCAATCGTATTTTGTAGATCCTATGGACAAAAAAATATTAATGCAAGTATTTAATCGAGGTATGTCCTCTTCTGGTCACTTAAAAGAAGAACCTAATAAAAATTTAGTTTTTAAAGAAAAACCTAATAATATGGGTCTATTTTTAGGAAACGTTCAATTTTACAATAAAAATAAAGGACATATTACTGTAAAATTAAAAGAACCTATTCAAATTGGGGATACCATTGCTTTAGAAAATGAAACAGGTTCTTATACAGTTTCTGAATTAATGGAAAACAAAAAAAATATCGTAAAAACAAATATTGGACAAACTGTTACCATTGGAAGAATGAAAGGAAATATCACTTATCATGATAAAATTTATAAAATATCTTCTAAAGAATTATCTTCTTTTGCCAAAAAGAGTTATCAAAAAGAAAATCGCAAAATCTTTTTAAATGCTACTGTAACGATAAAAAAGGGATTTCCTATTACTATCCATATTACACCTGCTAATGCTCATTCTTCTATCTATCATAACTTAAACCTTCAATACGAATTAAAAAATGTAATACCTATGGAAGCCAAAAATAAACCATTAGAAAAGCAAACCGTTATAAACCAAATTGCAAAAACTGCCTCTACTCCTTATGAATTTAAAAATATAAACATTCTATTAGATAATGACGTTTTTCTTCCTAAATTAAGTATTTTAAATGAACTACGTCGAAATGCGTTAGAACAAGTAGAGATTTATGCTACTACTCATTGCTTGCGTAGCTTTTCCAAACCTATCGAAAAAAATGAAGAAACCAAAAAATTAGCTCAACCCAACATACCATCCCCCAAAATTTCGGTACTGTTAACTAATTTAAATCTTGATTTTGACTATACAAAATTAAGTGATGCCATTGATCATATTTACATTCCCTTAAAGTTTTTTACCAATCGAAAATATGAAACCATTTTAAAAACTTTAAGCAACCGTTTCGATACTTACATATATATGCCAACTATTGTTAAAGGAAATTATAAAAACTTATTTTATGCAAATGCAGAAAACTCTGTAAAAAATTATAGAATTCAAGGATTTGTCATTTCAAATATTTGTAATATTCGACTTTTAAACGAACTTTTTACTAACTTAGATAAACATTTTAAACTAGTTGCTAACCATACTTTTCATACTTTTAATTTTCCAACCATGTTAGCTCTTAAAAAACTAGGTATTAGTTGTTTTACTATTTCTCCTGAATTAGATAAAAAAACAATTCAAAATTTATGTGCTTATTCTGTTTTAGAAAAGGAAATGATTGTTTATGGACGAATTCCTTTAATCCATATGAATTATTGTCTACTAGGAGAAACAGACAAATGTTATCCAAACTGCCAAGTTCGTTGTCAAAGTGAACATTCTTATTATTTAAAAGATCGATTAAATATGAAATTTCCTATTATGCCAGATAATATTCAAACAGTAACCACTTTATTAAATAGCAAAATTACTTCTATTCCTTCACAAGATTTCTCTATCCATTTTGCTAGAATTGATATTTTAAATGAAAATATCTCACAAATAAATAATATTGTACAAACTGTAAAACTTGGAAAACGATTAGAGGGAAAAGAATACACCAATGGAAATTTAAATAAAAATATTTAAATGTTTAGGCTTTTTTCACATTTTGTATATCGCACCAATGATTATATACTTGCTTTTACAATCATTTGCCTTTATAATAGTAATAATCAAAGAAAGGAATGATAAAAATGAAAAAGCAAGATGCTATTAATTTAATAGAGCAATTAAAACAAACCTATCCAGATGCCACATGCAGTTTAGACTTTACAACACCTTTTGAATTAGTAGTAGCTGTAATGCTTTCTGCTCAATGTACCGATGAAAGAGTAAATAAAACCACCCCCACCCTCTTTGCCCGTTGTAAAACAATACAAGACTTTGCCGATATTGATTTACAAGAATTAGAAACGATAATACATCCTTGTGGATTTTACAAAAATAAAGCAAAAAATATCAAACAATGTGCAAAACAAATATTAGAAAATTTCAATGGCGAAGTTCCAAACACAATGAAAGAATTGGTAAGTTTAGCAGGAATTGGCAGAAAAAGTGCTAACGTAATTATGTTAGAAGTATTTGGTATTGCTCAAGGAATTGCCGTTGATACACATGCCAAAAGAATTTCTAATTTAATAGGACTTTCTAAAGAAAAGCTACCAGAAAAAGTAGAACAAGATCTATTACAAACATTTCCCAAAGAATATCTAAAAGATATCAATCATATTTTTGTATGGCATGGAAGAAACACTTGTATTGCAAGAAAACCAAAATGCCAAACTTGTGTAATAAAAGATTTATGCAAGTTTTATCAAAACAACAAAACATTATTTTAGGAGGAATTTTACATGTTACAAAACAAATTAAAAATTATTATTATTTTAACAACCCTTATTTTTACCTTTATGCTACCTACGGTAAGAGCTGAAAATGAAACAGCAATAAATACTACTCAAACACCAAATACACAAACCGTTCTTGATCCTGCTACCCCTGTACAAGAAGAAAATACTACCACTGATGAAAACTTTAAACAAGGTGACGTCTATCTAACAGGTGATAATATTACCATTGATTATGTCATTGATGGAAACGTATTTATCTTTGCAAATACAGTTACTATAAACTCACAAATTGGTGGTGATGCTTTTATTTGTGCTAACAGTGTAACGATTGGTTCATCTGCCTATATCTTTAGTAATTTATTTACTTTTTCCAAAAATGTTCAAATAGATGGTATTGTATGTGATCTTTATTGTGCTACTCAAAATACTACGATAAATGGCACCATTTATCGAGATATTCGAGTAGGTTCTAATACGGTAACCATATCTGGTATCATTGGAAGAAATGCTTCTATTAATTGCAATACCCTAACATTTCCACAAGATACCAACGATGTTACTCAAAATAATACAAACCTACCATCTAAAAAAGGAATTCATGGTAATTTAAATTACAGCTCACCTCAAGAAGCCTCTATTCCAAATGATTTTGTCAAAGGCGAAACAACCTTTAAACAAGAAAATTCTTCTCCTAATCCTAGTATAGGAGATCGTATCTTTTCTTTAATTACCTTTATTACTACTGTTATTATGATTTGGCTTATAAGCCTATGGCTTGTTCCTAATTTTTTAAAAAATGCCACTTGTTTATTAACAACCAAAAAAGTATTACCTGTCATTGGATTTGGTGTTTTAACACCAATTGTTAGTATTTTATTAGCAATTTTACTATTTATGATAGGAATTACCTCTACTCTAGCTTTTATTTTATTACTTACTTTATTGCTTTTAATGCTTATTAGTACCTCTTTGTTTATCATTCATATTAGCTATATTGTTTGTGATAAATTAAATATTCAAAAAACGTTTTCTAAATTAGGAATTTTAGTGTTATGTACTACTATTTTATGGTTGGTTGGTTTTATTCCTTATATTGGTTTATTAATAGGAATCTTAGCCATTATTTTAGGATTCGGAACAATAATAACTAACTTAGTTTTTAAAGAAAAAGAAAAGAAAACGAATTAATTTTTCTTATTTTTCATATTTTATTATTATAGTTTAAATATGAAAGGACTGGTACTATGATAGAAAAATACATTGAAGAACATAAACAAGAAATAATAAAAAAAGTACAAGAACTAATTCAAATCCCAAGTGTGATCTCTAATTCTACCAATCCACAATATCCTTTTGGAAAGCCTATTGGAGATGCTCTAGCCTATATGCTAAACTTAGGAAACCAATTAGGTTTTCGAACCAAAAATATAGACAACTATTGTGGTTATATTGAATTTGGAGAAGGTAACGATTTAGTTGGAATTATTGGTCATTTAGATGTTGTGCCAGAAGGAGATGATTGGACCTATCCTCCTTTTTTGGGTACTATTTCAAATAACAAAATTTATGGTAGAGGTGCCATAGATGACAAAGGACCTGTCATTAGTTCCCTATTTGCTATGAAAGCTGTAATGGAACATTATCCTGTCCATAAACGTATTCGTCTTATTTTAGGATTAAACGAAGAAAATGATTGGAAATGTATTGATTATTATAAAAAACATGAAGAAATTCCCTCACTTGGATTTAGCCCTGATGCTGATTTTCCATGTATTTATGCCGAAAAATCCATCTTAACTGCTTATTTAAAGATGGACTACACATCTGTTTTAAATCAAGACATTACAATAAAAGAAATTAATACTTACAATAATGCCATCAACGTTGTACCAAAAACTTGTACCATTATTTTAAAAATAAACCCTTATAAAATAGCTATGTGTGATTTCATTCAAAAATTAAAAACGATAATAGACGAAAATCAATTTGAAATCGATCTTTATAAAATAGACGACCAAGAAATCAAACTAACCTCTCATGGAAAAACCAGCCATGCTGCCCATCCAAACTTAGGTGTTAATGCAATCTCACAATTGTTAATAACCTTATATCACATCTTCAATTTACACCATATTTCGATTGAATTATTTGATTTCTTCTACCATTACATTAACATGCAATATTATGGAGAAAACTTAAAAATCGACTTTGAAGACGAATCTCGGAAAACTAACCTTAAACGTTGGAGACTTCTGTTTAAAAAACAATACATTACAAATAGGATTAAACCTTCGAATCCCTGTCACCATCAATATGATTACCATTGGAAATAGCTTTACCAATCATCTGCAATCCTATTGGAATCTAGACTTCGAAACCATATCTTACAAGCCAAGCCTATACATTCCAAAAGAAAATAAGCTAATAAAAACACTATGCAACATATACAACACCCAAACCCAATCCAACTTAGAACCCATTGCCATAGGAGGAGCCACTTACGCACGTGCCTTTGAGCACTTTATCTCCTTTGGAGCCAACTTCCCACAAGACAAAGACATGTGTCATCAAACAGACGAATTCATAGCCATTGACAAACTATTACTCTCTTGCAAAATCTATGCAAAAGCAATCTTAGCCTTAAATGATATGTGACAAAAGGGGCGTCCCTTTTTGTCACATAAATTTTTTTAAGATATGACAAAAAATTTTAAATTTAAGATAAAAGATTTAATCCATAATGTGACAAAAAGGGACGCCCCTTTTGTCACATAAAAAATTCCCCGCCTTAGCCGTCAGTTACCTTGAATTTTTATGGACCTGCTCCTAAAAACAGGTGGGTGCCTGCCTAAATATTCCTGGGCTTCTCACTTCTTCTTTGTGTGAGCTTGCACGCCATATTTAGAGTTTAAGCCCCTCTTTAATGGTGTTGGTTCTAAAAATTCTGTGTATACGTACTATGCAGGGTTTTTATTTTTTTATTATTTTTATTTTACCATAGGTTCTTTTGGTTTGCAAATAGAATAATTTCTATCATTTTTCTTGTTTTCTTTATTTTCTATGTTTATCTCTTTTTTTCTCTTTTGTTTTTATTTTAAAGTGTTTTTTTGTTTTTGCTTTTTTTACTTTTTTGTGCTAAAATAAAGGTATATTTTGTGTGGCAAAAAACTTTAGTTTTTTGTTTTTTTTTACATTACATATAATAAGATACATAAAAAATGTAATAGGCTACCTAATAAGATAAATAAATGAAAGATAGAATGAGAATATTTATGTTTTTTTCCAAATCCATATATCATAGCTCCTATGGTATAGGAAATTCCTCCTGCTAATAAAAGGATAAATCCATTTTGTGTTAATATTTCTGGCAATATATTGGCTTTCATAATAATACACCAGCCCATTAATAAATAACATATCATTGAAAATAGCTTGAATTTTTTGATATCTATCGAGTTTAATATAATTCCTAAAATAGCAAATAGCCATATTACTCCAAAAATAAACCAACCAGCAAAAATGTCTTTTTCTCTAATACTGCACAGTGCAAATGGTGTATAAGATCCTGCTATTAGTAAAAATATAGAACAATGATCTAATATTTGAAATACTTTTTTGGCATTAAATTCTGGTTTTAGTCCATGGTATATGCTAGACATGGTATAGAGTAGCATCATGGTCACTCCATAAATGGCTCCACTTACTACTCCATATACGTTTTTATGTACTGCTGCAAATACAATACATAAAACAGTTGCTACAATTCCCAAAATGGTTCCTACAATATGTGATGTCATGTTAAAAATCTCTTCACCTTTTGTGTATTTGGGCAATATTCTATCTTTTAATTTTGTTCTTTGCATTTTTATCTCCTATTTTTGTTTTATCATAACACAATCTGGAAATATTTTCAAGGCTATTTCTAATTAAGTTTCGTTTTTTTAAGACAAGAGGGACAGGTCTTTTTTGTCTCATTTTACTACTAATTCACTTGTATATTGTTCTCCATTACTTTTGAAATTAATATATAACTTTTTAGATAAATCTTTTTTACCAGCATCTAGTATCATTTTATATCCACCGTTTTGTGTGGTTCCACCTCCTAAATCTTGAAAAACTCTCCCTTCTCCATCTGTTATACTTAACATACTTTCTCTTGCTTTAGAAAATTCGTTCCCTTTCATATCTTTTCCTGCTGTTATTAAATTATTATATTCTACTGATTTGTATCTTAATACCATTCCTGCTTCTGTAAGTGTTATTTTTTCAATCTCTAAACCAGGTATATCATCTTGAAGTTTCAATTCTAAAGTTTGACTTTCTTGGAACTTTTCTGGCACATCAATTTCAAAAAGCCATTCTGCCTTACTTATTTGAAAGTCCTCAACAGTTATTTCGTTGTTTTCCTTGTTACTATTTTCTAAGTCAAACATAGTATATCCTAAATCAAATAATTTAATGTATATTTTTCTACTTCTTGGAAAAGTGTCCCCTGCTCTAAGTGTAATATTTGTAGTAATAGTTCTATTTTCTTCATTTGCTTCAATATTTCCAAATCCACCTCTATCTGCAAATTGAATGGCATAAATGTCTTTTTTATTATAATCTACACCTAATTCTCTATAAATAAATGGTGTTAGGGTATCTTGCTTTTGATTTGGATCCATATGCATTCTTTCAAATATCTGATAAATATTATTATTTTCATCATATACTACATAGCTAAATGAAAATCCTTGTGAGTCTAATATAATACTTTCATCAAACTTAAAACTAATATTAGCATCAAAACAATCATCTGTCATTAATATAGAATCTACCTTGGCACTTATTCCTTCTTGTGTTACATAATTCATATCCATTACTTGAGCATATCCTGTTTCTTTTGCATCTTCTAAACTCCCTTTTGCTTCTCCTAGTTGTCTATTTTGCTGATATTCTTTAAATTGAATATCCCATTTGATTTTTGCATAAATAGATGGTGTAATACTTGCTATTATAACAATTATCATAAAAATTGCTGCTATGTTTAGTATTTTATACTTTCTACATTTCTTCATTTTCATAGTATCCCCCTCCTTTATTTTAGAAAAAATCGCTTTATAATTACTGTCTTTATTAAATTTTTCTTCCGCAAACTTTTCATATAGCTCATTTTTCATACTATGTTACCTCCTTTCCCCATTTTTTGTTTAATTGTTTTAATGTTCTATAAATATAATTTTTTATAGTAGACTCTTTTATTTGAAGTTCTTGTGCAATTTCTACTATTTTTAAACCTTGTGCATAATATAAGTAAAAAATTTTAGCAATTATAATATCTTTTTCTTTTAAATAATTCCATATTTCTTCTACATTTTCTCTGTTAATAAAATCCATTTCTAAATTGGCATCTGAAGGTATTTCTCTATCAAAATATAAAATATTTGCTTTTTCTTTATATTGACTCCTATAATAACTTTTTACTATATTTTTAGCAATTCCAATGATATAAGCTTTTTCATTCTTTACTTCTATTTGTTTTTTCTTTTCTAAATCTTGATATAATGCTACATAGGTATCTTGTATTAATTCATTAACATCTTCTAAGTTTTGACATTTACATACCATATATCGCAATACATTGTTATAGGTTTTATGATAGGTATCTTCAAAATTATTTGTTGTAATTAGAGTACTCATATTTTTCCACCTTTCACTTTATTAGTGCCGTTTTTTTATTAAAAAGTTTCACTTTTATAAATTTATTTTTATTATACAATACAAAAACACAATAAGTAGGAAAATCGGAAATTTTTCCTAAACCAAACAAAAATCTAACTAAAAAATAGTTAGACTTTTGCTTTTATTCTTTAATTTCTTCTGCTAATCTATGAATTGCTTTTGTTTCAATACGTGATACATAGGATCGAGAAATTCCCATCATACTAGCAATTTCATTTTGTGTTTTTGGCTTATGACCACCGTAAACCAAATCGTAATTCTAAAATAGTTCTTTCTCTATCTTTTAAAATCTCTTTCATCTTCTTACAAAGTAACTTGATTTTTATTTTAATATCCACTTCATCTTCTATGTTTCTCTCATTATTTTCTAACACCTCTTGTAAGGTTACTACATTATCATCTTTATCTTTTCCTATTGGTTCATTTAAATAAACCTCTGCTCCGAAGTTTTTTGGTTGCTCTTAGGTGCATTAAAATTTCATTGTTGATACCTACTTGTTGGAAACACCTTCTTAAAAAAAATTTTGATTTCTTTCAAAAACATTCTATTTCAACCGTTTCTCCTTTATAAACTGCTGTTGAAATAAACATTTTTAACAACTTTCTTTGTTTCATAATATCTAATTTTGTAAACACATCAAAACAATTATCAATTATTTCTAGTACTATTTTTTCTATTTCTTTTTCTGTCATCTCTAAATTACTATTGGGCTGTACTTTGCTCAATACCTTTATTTGCTCTTTTATTTGTTCATTTTGTTCTTTTAACTTTTTTATTTCTTGATTTATATCTTCTATTACTTTTATATCGATATATTTTAATCGATCAATCAAACTTATCAAATCGTTTTCATTTTTGGCATATTGTTTATTTAATCTATCTAATTCTAAATCTTCTACCTTTTCTTGTTGATTGCTATCTAGCTTTTTTAATTCTTTTGCTATTTTTGCATTTGGTGCAAACCATGTCTTTATTTTTTCTAATAATTGTCTATCTAATTCATTGCCATCTATATTTTTACTGTCACATTTATGTCTACGACTAATTTCTTTTATTTCACACATGTAAAAAAATCGATCTTCTCCATAAATATTTGTTCTTCCTGATATTATTTTGGGTCTCATATATCCATTACATTCACATTTTAAGATTCCAGATAACAATGCTTTGTTTTTTCTTGGTCTTCGATATCTTTTGCTTTGATTTCTATCTAAAATATTTTGTATCTGAATCCATCTTTTTCCTTCTAAGAAACCTTCGTGTTTACCAACAGAAACAATCCAATCTTGCATCTCATTTTTAATGGCTGTTTTATGTTTTTGTTGAAATGTCTTGTTATAGGCAATCATTCCTTTTTTTCCATCAAATTGTTCTTTTTTTGCATATATTTCAATATTTTTCTTTTTTAAATATTCATACATGTCTAAATCTTTTTTGGCATATACCATATTTCTATAAATGGATACTAATGTGTATCTTGTAAATCTCTTTTTATTTTTTGTTACGATATTATGATTAAATAGATACGTTTCTACTGCTGTTAAAGATTCTAGCTCTTCTATTTTTCGAAATAAAATTTCAAGCGTTTTCCACTCTTCTTCTTTTTTTTGTAATTTATATACTTTTTTCTTTTTTCTTTCTATTTCATTGCTTTCATTTCTTTCTTTGATGGATAATACTTCAAATCCTTCTGATTGATAGCCAGTTGGCGTTATTCCTCCTAACCATCTTCCTGATTTTGCCAATTCTCTTAAATTATCTCTTATCCTTTCTGCTCCAATTTCTCTTTCTAATTGGGCAAATACGCTTGCAATATACATCATGGCTCTTCCCATTGGTGTAGTTGTATCAAATTGCTCTTTTACTGATATAAAACTAATATGATGTGTTGTTAATTCTTCGATTAAATCTGAAAAATCAGCTACACTTCTTGCTATTCTATCTAGTCTATAACATATTAAAATATGAAATTTCTTTTTTTTAGCATCTTTCATTAATTCTTGAAATTTCCTTCTTTGACTATCTCCTCCTGATTTTCCTTCTCCTTCATCATAATATATCATTTTAGTTTGTTGGTCTATATATTGTTTTTTAATATATTCTTCACAAAGTTTTATTTGTGTATCAATCGATTCTCCCCTATTGGTCGATTTTGATTTTCTTGTATAAATTGCTATTACAAGCATTAGAAGACCTCCCTTTTTATGCTTTTTTAGTTTGTTTGCAATTTTTGGATTACTTGTTTTTTTATTTTTTCTTTTATTTTAGAACTAAAACTTAATTGATTAATGGATTCTTGAATTAATATGGCTTTTAAATTAGCTACTTTGTTTTCAAATTCTTTTTCATCTTTTGCTTTTTTTATGTTTAACACCATTATTTTTTCACCTCTATTATAAGGTTATTGTGTTAAAATTTTAAATATGCTTTATTTTCAGAACAAAAAGGGCATAATTAAAATTTTTGATTTTTCCTATACAACAAAAAAAGAGAGACATTAAATGCCTCTCTAAAAAATGATTTAAAAAATAGTGGAGTGATATTAAAATTAATTAGCTATCTGGCTATCTGTGCGATTCCACCACAGTAACCTTTCCTTGTACAAACACCATTCTCAAATTTATGAGCATAATGTATATAGTATTTTACGCCACATATTTGGCATCGGAATTCGTACCGAGAACACCAGGAGCCTGCAGACGGATTAGGATTTACAATTTGACTATGATCCAATATCTCTGCATAGGCAGGACTTTGAATTATATTCATTAATCCCATTTCATCTACTGTATTATATCCATGTTCGTGAGATTCAACTTCTCTTGCATCTGCACAAACATCACT
>CASUIT010000030.1 GCA_949455995.1 uncultured Clostridia bacterium | reverse complement strand
AGAATGGGTTTCTGATGATCAGGTTAATAGCTATTCTGCAGTTTATAGGGGGGAAGATAGATCAGCAAATCTTAAGGGTGGTGCTGCTTTAACGGGATATGGTATAGAGAATAACCCTTACAGTACAGTTGGTTTCCGCTTAATGCTTTATGTAATGTAATGAAAACAATAAACATCTGAAAATAAAAAAATAGTATGATATGTAAAAATACGTATCATGCTATTTTTTAAATTAGGTTGAATATACTATTTATTTATGTTATAGTTAGAAAAAAGGAGAGTGGTAATTTTGGAAAAAAGCAAAACACAAGAATTAGAACAAAAAGCAAGAAAAATAAGAGAAGATATCCTAGACGAAGTATATTATGCAAAATCAGGACATCCAGGAGGTTCTTTATCCATAGCAGACATTTTAACAGTTTTATACTTTAAAGAAATGAATATTAATCCTCAAGACCCAAAATGGGAAGACAGAGACAGACTAGTATTATCAAAAGGACATTGTTCACCAGCACTATACAGTTGTTTAGCCAATCGAGGATTTTTTCCCATAGAAGACTTAAAGACATTCCGAAATATAAACAGTTATTTACAAGGGCATCCAGACAAAAACAAAGTACCAGGAGTAGACATGACAACAGGTTCATTAGGACAAGGATTATCTTGTGCCAATGGAATGGCAATAGCAGGAAAAATGGACAAAAAAAATTATAGAGTATATTGCATTGTAGGAGATGGAGAAATCGAAGAAGGTCAAATTTGGGAAGCAGCAATGGCAGCAAACCAATACCAATTAGACAACTTATGTGTCATTATAGACAATAATAATTTACAAATAGATGGAACCATAGAAGAAGTCATGAGTTCTTATCCCATAGACGATAAATTTAGAAGCTTTGGATTTGAAGTGATTCATATCGATGGACATGATATCGAAGAAATCCAAAAAGCATTAGAAGTAGCCAAAAATGTAAAAGGAAAGCCAACTTGTATCATAGCCAAGACCATAAAAGGAAAAGGAATAAGCTATATGGAAAACCAAGCAAATTGGCATGGAAAAGCCCCAAATGAAGAACAATATAACCAAGCAAGAAAGGATTTGAGACAAGGGGGACAGGTCTTTTTTGTCTCATAATAAGTGTTTTTGAAAAATGATTGATGTTATAGGAAAATGAGACAAAAAAGACCTGTCCCCCTTGTCTCATTTGGAAGGAGAAAAAATGAAAGAAGAAAAAATTGCTACACGCCAAAGCTATGGAGAAACATTAGTAGCTTTAGGAAATGAAAATGAAAATATTGTTGTGTTAGATGCAGATCTAGCAGGTGCTACAAAAACAAATTTGTTTGCAAAAGAATTTCCCAATAGATTTTTTGATATGGGAATTGCAGAGGCAAATATGTTAGGAACGGCTAGTCGGATTTGCAACTTGTGGAAAAATCCCATATGCTAGCACATTTGCTGTGTTTGCAGCAGGAAGAGGTTATGATCAAATTAGAAATAGTATTTGTTACCCAAATTTGAATGTAAAAATTTGTGCTACACATGCAGGAATTACAGTAGGAGAAGATGGAGCGACACATCAAATGTTAGAAGATATTTCTTTGATGAGAACATTGCCAAATATGACAGTTATTTCTCCATCTGATGATATGCAAACCAAGTGGGTAATTAAAGAAATTAGTAAAATAAATGGACCTGTTTATGTAAGATTAGCAAGACTTGCGACCCCTGTTATTTATGAAGAAAATCAAAAGTTTGAAATGGGAAAAGCTATTCAAATAGGAGAAGGAACAGATGGAACGGTATTTGCAACAGGTGTAATGGTATCAGAGGCAATAAAAGCAAAAGAAGAATTAAAACAACAAAATATTAATATTCGAGTAGTAGACATCCATACCATTAAACCAATTGACAAAGAGATGATTGTCAAATGTGCCAAAGAGACAAAAAAATTAGTATCTATTGAAGATCATAATATAATAGGAGGTTTAGGATCTGCTATTTGTGAGGTTTTAGCAGAGGAATATCCTAAAAAAATAGAAAGAATGGGAATAAAAGATGTGTTTGGAAAATCTGGTAAAGCAGAAGCATTAATGGAATATTTTGGATTAACTAAAAAACATATCATAGAAAAATTTCAAAATAGCTAGACTTAGTATGTATTTCCAATAATAAAGGAGTAAAAAATGATAGCAGAAGTAATCATAAATCGAACCGCTAAAAAATTAAATAGAACTTTTGATTATCATATCCCAAGAGAATTAGAGGGACTTATTTTTGTTGGAAGTAAAGTATTAGTACCA
The DNA here is from genome assembly GCA_949455995.1 of uncultured Clostridia bacterium. Taxonomy (GTDB): domain Bacteria; phylum Bacillota; class Clostridia; order TANB77; family CAG-508; genus CAG-269. The sequence continues at coordinate 12,560 of CASUIT010000030.1, read as the reverse complement.
TTTGGAAAAGGAGAAAAACTAGAAGAAGCTTTTGTCGTAAAATTAAAAGAGACAACAAACTACGAAAATCAAATCAAGTCAATACAAAGACTAGAAGAACAATTAAAAGAAGAGCAAATTAGGTTGGCTAGATGGATGGCAAAACGATATTTTTGTAATCTATCTGATTGCATTAAACTAATGTTAACACCAGGAACCAAAACAAAAGATAAACAAAAAAGATTACAAGATAAAACCCAAAATAAAATATATTTAGCAAAAGACATAAAAGAACTAGAATTTAACATAGAAACAAAAAAAATTAAATCAGAAAAACAAAAAAAAGTCCTTTATTTTATACAAAATAATGAGGGAGCAACTATACCAGAAATAGAAATGCTTACCGATTGTTCAAGAGGTATTGTAAATACACTTATTAAAAATGGATATCTAAAAATAGTACAAGAAAAAATAGAAAGAAATCCATTGAATGTAAAAGATATAGAGAAGATACAAAAAAAAGAAGAAACAAACCAATTGGTTTTAACGAAAGAACAAAGTAGAGCTTACCAAAAAATAGAACAAAAGATGGTAGAAAATAAATATCAATCTTATCTACTATTTGGGGTAACAGGATCCGGAAAAACAGAAATTTATTTACAATTAATTCGAAAAGCAAGAAACCAAGAAAAAACAGCCATATTATTAGTACCAGAAATCTCTTTAACACCACAAATGTTAGACCGATTTATTGCCAGATTTGGAAAAGAAGAAATTGCTATATTACATAGTAAATTATCGATGGGAGAAAGGCATGACCAATGGATTCGAATTCAAGAAAAAAAAGCAAAAATAATCATAGGAGCAAGGTCTGCTATCTTTGCACCAGTAGAAAAAGTAGGAATTATTATTATTGATGAAGAACATGACAGTTCTTATACATCAGCATCCGATCCTAAGTATGATGCAAAAGAAGTAGCCAAGCAAATTGCTAAACAAAATAATTGTCCTTTAGTATTAGGTAGTGCAACACCAGATATAAAAACATATTACGATTCGATAGAAGGCAACCAACCAAAAGTAGAGTTATTAAAATTAACCAAAAGAGCCAACCATTCTTCTTTGCCAGAAGTACAAGTAGTAGATTTAAAAATAGAATTAGCAAGTGGAAATCGTTCTATGTTAAGTATGGATCTTTATCGTCATATCGAAGAAAATTTAAAGCAAAAAAAGCAGACCATTTTATTTTTAAATAGAAGAGGATATGCTACCTTTATTATGTGTAGAAATTGTGGGTATACTGTAAAATGTAAGAATTGTAATATTAGTATGACATACCATAGTTATGAGAAAAAATTAAAGTGTCACTATTGTGGTCAGGAAGAAAAAGTATTAACCATATGTCCCAATTGCCATAGTGATAAAATACGATATTTTGGAACGGGAACACAAAAATTAGAACAAGAAATTAACAAACAATTTCCAAAAGCTCAAACCATCCGAATGGATATCGATACTGTAACCAAAAAAAATTCACATGAAGAAATATTGAATCGATTTAAAAATGAACCCATTGATATTTTGATTGGAACACAAATGGTAGTAAAAGGGCATCATTTTCCAAAAGTCACCTTAGTAGGAGTAATTGCAGCAGACAGTTCCTTAAATATAGATGATTATAGAGCAAATGAAAGAACTTTTCAGATTTTAACACAAGTAGCAGGAAGAGCAGGTAGAGAAAACTTACCAGGAAAAGTTATCATACAAAGTTACAATCCAGAAAGTTTTAGCATCCAATGTGCCAAAGAACAAAACTATGAAAAATTTTATGAAACAGAAATAACACTGCGCAAACAGTTGAAATATCCTCCATTTTGCGATATAATAGTAATAAAATTTAATAGTGAACAAGAAAAAAAGATCATACAAGCAAGTAAATGGATTTATGAATACTTAAAAAATAACCTAGATAAAGAACAATTTCAAGTATTTAAGCCAATGCCAGCACCAATTGATAAAATACAAAATAAAATACGTTGGCGAATGATTATTAAAGGAAACATGCAAAATAGTGCAAATATCATATTAAATGAATGTTTAAAAAAGGTATATGAAAAACGATCCAAAGACATAAAAATAGCAATAGAAGTTAATCCAAATAATATGATGTAAGACTAAAAAAACAGAAAAGGGGTAAAAAAATGGCAATTCGAAATATAAGATTAGAAGGAGACGAAATATTAAAAAAGAGATCAAGAGAAGTAGAAGTAATAGACGAAAAAATACAAATTTTAATTGAAGATATGATAGAAACTTTGCATCAATATAATGGAGTAGGATTAGCAGCAGTACAAGTAGGAATTTTAAAAAGAGTAATTGTAATTGATTTATATGATGACAAAGGTCCTATTGTTATGATTAACCCAACTATCATAAAAACAAAAGGAGAACAAAAAGTAGATGAAGGATGTCTTAGTTTTCCAAATCAGTTTGCAAAAGTAATAAGACCAGAAGAAGTTGTAGTAGAGTATTTAACAAAAGAAGGAAAAAAAACAAAACAAAAAGCAAAAGAATTATTAGCACAAGCCATTTGTCATGAAGTAGATCACTTAAATGGAATCGTATTTATGGAAAAAATCATACCAGGTACCTTAGAATATGTGGAACCTCAAAAATAAAGGAAGAGTAAGAGATGGAAAAAAATAAATTAAGTAAAAAAGAGATAGAAGAACGTAAAAAATTGGAAAAAGATCCAAATATTCAAAGATTATTAGGATATCTAAAGCAAGGAGAATCCAATGTGGAAATTGCCAAAAAAGCAGATATTCCATGGAGTGAATCAACAATTATAAGAAACGTAAAAAAGTGTATCCAATTAGGTTTAATAACAAAAGAAAAAATACAAAAAGCAAGAGAACAACAAAAATTAAAAGAAAAAGAAGCAAAAGAACGTAAAAAATTAGAAGAAGATCCAAATATTCAAAGATTATTAGGATATCTAAAGCAAGGAGAATCCAATGTAAAAATTGCCCAAAAAGCAGACATTCCATGGGAATACAAGATCATTTTTAGAAAAGTAAAAAAATGTATTAATTTAGGTCTTATAACAGAAAAACAAATACAAAAAGCAAGAGATAAAGCAGAATGCAAAAGACTAAAAGAAGATCCAGAAATACAAAAAATCATAAAATATAAGATGGAAGGATTAAACTATAAGCAAATTTCAGAACAGTCAGATATTCCATGGAGTAAGACAAAAATTGCAAAAGAGATAAAAAGATGTATTCAATTAGGCTTAATAAAAGAAGAGAAAATACAAGAAAAAGAAGAAAAGTGGGAACGTAAAAAATTAGAGAAAGACCAAGAGATTCAAAAAATGTTAGCATATATCAAACAAGGATTATCTCATACAGAAATTTCAAAAAAATCCGATATTTCATGGACAAGACAAGTTATTGACAATAAGGTAAAAAAATGTATACAATTTGGTTTAATAACGCAAGAAGAAATACAACAGGCAAAAGATGACAAAGAACGTAGAGAATTAGAAGCAAGTAAAGATGTTCAAGCAATGTTAAAGTATATAAGGATGGGTTTATCAAACCAAGAGATTTCAAAAAAATCGGATATTCCATGGGGAGAGAAAAATATTTATAAAAAGAAAATCAAATGTATCGAATTAGGACTCATTACACAAAAGGAGATACAAAATATAGAAGAGAAAAAAGAAAAAGAGGAATTACAAAAGGATCCTAACTTTCAAAAAATACTAGAATATATATTACAAGGTCTAACCTGTAAAGCAATTTCAAGGCAAGTAGATAGTCCATATAAAGATGGAAAAGCGATACAAAAGCAGATAGAAAAAGGTATTAAATTTGGATTAATAACGCAAGAGGAAATACAAAAAGCAAGAGATAAAAAAGAGCGTAAAGAATTAGAAGAAAATTCAGAAGTTCAAAGAATTTTAGAATATGTAAGACAAGGGTTATCTGATGAAGAGATTTCAAAAAAAACAGATATTTCATGGGTACGTTCAACAATATCTAAAAAGATGGAAAAATGTATCAAACTAGGAATTCTAACAGAAGAAAAAAGAGAACAAGCTAAAAAGCAAAGAAAAAAAGGAATGTTAAGTCAATTAAGAAAAGACATAGAAACAGAGATTAAATTTGATAAAACAGTATCACTAAAAAAGAAAGAAATAATTAGACAGTATGTAAACACCACTTATAAAGTATATGCAGAAGAAAAAATGCCAAAAGAAGAAATGATATTTTTGAGAAAATCCCTTCAAAAAATAGAAGTAACAGATGAGGATATTATTAAATTTGCAAAAAAAGGAACAGAAAATGGTGAATATGAGCAGGCACTGGAGGTGGTAAGAAATAGACATCAAATGCAAAGAAAAACGACTTCAAAAAAGAAAGAAGCTGTATTAAGTAAATGGGAGAACGCTTTAAAAAAAGCATGCAAAGTGCAGCAAGCCATTCAACTCATAAAAAGAGGAAATACCATAACAGAGGTAATTTGTGAAATAACAGGATTATCAAAAGACGAAGTTAACATTTTAAAAATAAAATTAATAGGAAAGCCAGTAAAATTTTTAAATGTTTTACAAAGGGAAAAGATAGTTGAATTATTATTACAAGATAAAAATGAAAGAATCATACAACAAAGATATGGAATCAGTGATTTTGAAATAGAAGATATGAAAGAACAAGCTATGTATAAGAGAATAAAACAAGAAAAAAGAGATGTACAAGCACAAATAAAACAAGACAGTACAATAAGAATAGAAGTATTGTATACTAAATTAGGAAAAAATCCAGAAGAAATTGCCAAAGAATTAAAAAAAGAACCAGAGGAAGTAGAAGATGATATAAAAAAAGCATTAACAGTAGGTCTTATTAAAGAGAATCAGCTCCAAGGATTAGAGCTATTAGATACCAAAATTTTTGAATCAAAAGAATTAGCAGGATAAAAATTAAAAAGGAAAAGGAGAGAATAATGTTAAACATTGTATTTATGGGAACACCAGACTTTGCCAAAGAGAACTTAGAAGCCATCTATCAAGCAGGCTATACGATACAAGGTGTCATAACCAACCCAGACAAACCAAAAGGGAGAGGAATGAAGCTACAACCATCGGAAGTAAAGAAATTTGCCATCGAAAAAAACATACCAATACAACAACCAGAGCAAATAAAAAATAACCAAGAAATCATAAAAAAAATAAAAAAACTAAATCCTGATGTGATATGTGTAGTAGCCTATGGCAAATTACTTCCCAAAGAAATATTAGACATTCCTAAATTTGGTTGTATCAATGTACATGCATCCTTACTTCCTAAATACAGAGGAGCAGCACCTATCCAGTGGGCGATTTTAAATGGAGACAAAACAACAGGAGTTACCACCATGTATATGGATACAGAAATGGACACAGGAGACATTATTTTAAAAAAAGAAGTAGAAATAGGAGAAAATGAAACAACAGGAGAATTATGGACTAGACTAGCAAAAATAGGAGGAGAACTGTTAGTAAAAACATTACAACAAATAGAACAAAACACAGCACCTAGAAAAGAACAAGAAAAAAACTTTACAATAGCTCCCATGCTTTCAAAAGAAATGGCAAAAATTAATTGGAGCAAAAAAACAGCACAAGAAATAAAAAATTTAGTAAGAGGGTTAAACCCAATTATGGGAGCCTATACCTATTTAAACCAAAAGAAAATAAAATTTTGGAAAGTAGAGGTCGCAAAAGAAAATCAAAAAATATTGTCAAAAACAATAGAAACGATAGAAAATGGAACGATTCTAATTGCAAATCCCAAAGATGGTTTATGGATCAAAACAAAAGAAGGTATTTTGCAAGTATTAGAAATTCAAGGAGAAAATGCCAAAAGGATGGCAATCCAAGATTTTTTAAGAGGCAATCCCATTCAAGAATTCGAGATATTTCAATAAAATTTTACTAAATACCCATAAAAACAAAGGAAAGGAGATAAAACGAAATGAATCTCAAATTTTATGTAACAACACCCATTTACTACCCAAGTGGAAAATTTCATATAGGAACAGCCTACACAACCGTTTTAGCAGATAGTATCAAACGATACCATACATTAAAAGGAGAAGATACGTATTTATTAACAGGAAATGATGAACATGGGCAAAAAATAGAACAAAAAGCAAAAGAAGCAAATCAAACACCAAAAGAATATGTAGAAAAAATGGCCAACATGGCAAAAGAACTATGGGCAAAAATGGAAATAGAATATGACGACTTTATACAAACTACACAAGAAAGACACGAAAAAATAGTACAAAAAATATTTGATCGCTTTATGGAACAAAAAGACATTTACAAAGGAGAATATGAGGGGTGGTATTGTGTACCTTGTGAGACCTATTTTACACAAACACAATTAAAAGAAGGTAAATGTCCAGATTGTGGTAGAGAAGTAAAAATAATGAAAGAAGAAGCCTATTTTTTCAATATGAAAAAATATACTAATCAACTCTTAAAATACTATGAAGAACATCCAGATTTTATTAAACCAGAATATAGAAAAAACGAAATGATAAACAACTTTATTAAACCAGGACTAGAAGATTTATGTGTTACAAGAACTTCCTTTGATTGGGGAATCAAAGTCATAAAAGATCCAAAACATGTAATTTATGTATGGTTAGATGCACTAACAAACTATATCACAGCATTAGGATATGAATCAAAAGATGACACATTATTTCAAAAGTATTGGCCAGCGGACTTACAAATTGTAGGAAAAGACATTGCAAGATTTCATCTAATTTATTGGCCTATATTCTTAATGGCATTAGGAATACCTTTGCCAAAAACCATTTTAGTGCATAATTGGATTATGATGAAAGACGGAAAAATGTCAAAATCCAAAGGAAATGTAATTTATCCAGAAACTCTAATAGAACGATATGGCTTAGATGCGGTAAGATACTTTTTATTAAGAGAAATGCCAACATCACAAGACGGAATATTTTCGCCAGAATCTTTTGTAGAAAGATACAATTTTGATTTATGCAATGATTTAAGTAATCTTTTAAACAGAACCATATCTATGGTTAATAAATATTTTGAAGGAAACATTCCTAAATATAATGGACAACCCAATAAAGTAGACAAAGAATTAGAAGAATACACCTTAGAACAAATTGAAAAATTTGATGAAAAATGGAACCACTATGAAATAGCAACAAGCATTCAAGAAATTTGGAATTTAATTGCAAGAACCAATAAATATATTGACGAAACCATGCCATGGGAATTAGCAAAGCAAGAACAAACAGAAAAATTACAATCATGTATGTATCATTTAGCAGAAAATTTAAGAAAAATAGCGATTTTAATTCGTCCATTTATGAAAGATACCGCAAACAATATATTCCGACAAATTGGAATTCAAGAAAATGACATGAAAAACTGGAAAAATTTAAAACAATATGATAAAATAGAAACCAGCAAAGTAATAAAAAAAGGAGAGCCAATTTTTATGAGACTAAATGTGGCAGAAGAAGTAGAATTTTTAAAAAATATAATGAAAAAATAGTAACCAATGAATACACATTTTATTTAAGAAGTATATAAATAACCATATAAAAAACGAAGCAAAAAGGGATGTAAAAAATGGTAGGAGAAGAAAAAGAAATATATGATATTTATAAAATAAGCACAAACAATCAAATCAATAAAAAGAAAATCATTATCATAATACTACTAATAATAATTATTATAGGTCTTATTATGACAATTCATAATATAAAAGAAATAATAAAACAGCACAAAATATATGAGCAATATGAAAATCAATTAATAGCACTAAACAAGCAAGAAGAAGAAAAACAACATCAAAAAGAAAAAAACGAAGAAAAAAAAAGACAAGAAAAATTACCCAAACTAACAAAACAGCGGAAAAGAAAATTTAGAAAACATATATCATGCAGAAGAAAAAAGAGCATTCCTTACTTTTGACGATGGGCCATCTACTGTAACACCAGCTATTTTAGACATTTTAAAAGAAGAAAAAATCAAAGCCACATTCTTTGTATTAGGTTCTAGAGTAGAAGCAATGCAAGATATTGTAAAAAGAATTTATGAAGAAGGGCATTATATAGCAAACCATGGATATAGCCATTCCTATTCTTCCATCTACCAATCACCACAAACAGTATTAGATGAATATAACCAATGTAATGATGCTGTAAAAAGGGCAATTGGACAAGAACAATACAATTCACATTTATTTAGATATCCAGGGGGACTTCCAGGTGGAAAATATGTAGAAGTAAAAAATCAAGCCAAAGAATTATTAGCCCAAAACGACATTTTACATATAGACTGGAATGCTCTTTCAGGAGATGCCGAAATAACAAACCCAACCGTAGAATATGAAATGGAAAGAATACAAAAAACAGTATATGGTAAAAATAGTGTTGTAATCTTATTACATGATGCAGAAGCAAAAAAAGTAACAGCCCAAGCTTTACCACAAATTATTTCTTGGCTAAGAGAAAATGGATATGAATTTAAAAATTTTTATGAAATTATAAAATAAAAGGAGAGAGAAACTTGGCTAGCAAAATAGAAAAAACAGAACTGATAGAAGAAAAATTAAAATATTTAGGATTAAATTTAGAAAAAATACCACCAGCTATCAAAAAATTTGAGCCATTAGAATTTAGAATTCCCAAATTTTATGATGAAAAGCAATACAGACAATACCGTTATATTTCAATAAAAGACATACAAATTTTATTATCACCCACTAACCGTTTAGACGAAATAGGAGAAAAATATAAAAAAGCCAGTCCATTAGCAGACTATCTAGACAGCAAAAGCGAAGAAAATATTATAGAACATACGACCTTTTTAAAAATGTTACAGCAAATGCAAATAGAAGACATCGAAAAAATAGAGGAAGAGCAAGCAAAACTTAACAAAAATATCCCCTTTAAAGTAAAATTTCAAGGAAACTATTTATGGCAAATTTATTATTCAGAAAATACAGACAAATATTTTATGTTAGTACCAACAGAAGATTCTAACTATTCTACTTTTTTCTTTTTATTAAAAAAACAACTAGAAAAAAAGAAGACAGGTAAAATTTTTGTACCAATTAGAAATGTTGGATATAGCAGAAAATACTTTAAAAAATCTCAATTTGAAGACATTGAAAGTTATTTATGGCTTTTTACCAAAGAATGGCCATTAATATACGAAGTATATGATAAAAATGATGAATTAAGTGTACAAATTATAGGAGAAACGCAAGTATATGAAAAAATAAAAAGTCCCTATAAAATACAATTAAACAGTAAAGAAAAAGCAGATGAATTTTATAAATTAATCAAAGCAATGTTTATTCTACAAACCGAATTACCACATTATTTTACATTTAAAACCAATATCAAACAATCAGGAGATATTGAATTTTATATTAGAGATACTAAAATAGAATACAAAAATATTGCAAAATGGATTAATGATGAATATAAACAAGGAGAAGAACAAAGTCAAGAAGCAAGAAAACTAATTAGAACCAATCAAAAAAGACTAGAAAATTTAAAAGCAGAAGTAGCAACACAAGAAATTGAATATCTAGCTAAAGAAAAGCAAATATCAACCTTTTTAGAATGTAAAAAATCATTTTTTGGTAAATTTAAATACTACTTTAAATACAGTAAGAAGAAAAACAAAAGAGAAATGAAACCTATTTTACAAGTAATGGAAAAGCAACAACCAAAGCTAGAAGAAAACATACTTCCACCTAAAAGAAGGAGGAAGAAAATAGTAGTAAAAGACAATTATACCATTGAAGAATTAATAGAACTATATAAAGAGTTCGAAAAATTGGAAAACACACTAAAAAACATCATGTTAGACATCAATAGCTTAAAATTAAAAAAGAAAAATATGAGTAAAAAGATTGAAAATGCCACTTTATTTATAGAAGAAATAGACAGTCATAAAAAAAGTATATTTGAATTTTGGAAATATAGTAACAAAGACGAAATAGCTTCTTTGCCAGAAGGGGAAGAAGAAGAAATAAACATCATAAAAAAAATCACAAAAGTATTTGATTATGAAGAAGATATTGAAAAATTTGGAAGAAATATGGACAAAATTCAAAGGAAAGTTTTAACAAAATCGGAAACAGACAGTGTCTACATCGCATCAACTAAATTAATAGAAATATTAAATAAAGTAAAAAATAATGAAGTATCACCAAAAGAAATAACAGCAAGTTTGAATGAATTAAAAAAAGAAGCCATTGAAGAGAAAAAAATAACAGCAAAAGACGAATTTGATATTTTTGGAGGAGCAGTACAAGACCTATCCAAAGTATCTAAAATTAGTAATAAAAAGCATAGAGAAATAGCAAAAGACAAATTTGTAATATTAGATATTGGAAAAACCACCAAACAAATAGGTTACAAATTATCTTTAGAGAATATAATCGAAAATATAAAAATGGCATTAGAAAAAGTAACAATAACGGAAGATTTACCAGTATATAAAGCAATACAAGATAATCTGCTAGATGAAAAAGAAATTAATGTATTTGACATGAATCCAGAAAAAGAAATCAGAAAAGCAATACAACAAGAAAAATCAAAAATCAATTTTTATAAAATTAATTTAAAAAAAGGTGCAAATGTCATTAGTTTTACCAACAGTATATTTTATGACAACCAAAATAAAACCTTGCCAATAGGACAAGATTTATCTACCAGAATGTTAGTAGATATTTCTAAAATAAAAATAGAATTAAAAAAGAAGACATCTTTTAAAATAATTGATATGAGAAACGAAAAAGATGATTTTTCACCTATTACAATAAAAACCATTCAAGTATTTGAATATGATGGATAAAGAACCATTTAACCTCTTTTACATATAATAAATAAAATTAAGTAGGAGGTTTGATATGAAAAAAGTAAAATATCTATGGGTTACCTTTATCATTTTAGCTTTTCTATTTTTTGCTAATATCAATATGACATATGCCATTACTCCAAATTCAACCCCACAATATCAAGGAATTGATGTAAGTGACTGGCAAGGATACATAAATTATGCACAAGTGAGAGAAAGTGGAATAGAAGTAGTATATATCAAAGCAAGTCAAGGAGCCAATATAAAAGATCCGTATTTTGATATCAATTATGAAAATGCCAAAGCAAATGGGTTAAAAGTTGGATTTTATCATTTTTTAACAGCAACCAATACTGGAGAAGCAGAGCAACAAGCTCAATTTTTCGCATCTGTTATAGCAGGAAAGCAACCAGACTGTAAATTAGTAATGGACTATGAAGTTTTTGGAGGAGTAAGCATTCAAGAATCTAATAATATAGCACAAATTTTCTTAGAAAGTGTTAGAAGACTAACCAAAAAGGAAGTAATTGTATATAGTGACTTATCAAATGCAAGAGACAGGTTTAGTCGCAATATTGCAGAGAATTATGAACTATGGCTTGCCTATTATGGTGATTATAATAATTTAACCAATGTAGAGACCAGTTGGGATAAATGGATAGGAGTTCAATATTCAGACAGAGGAAGAGTTGCTGGAATTAATGGATATGTAGATAGAGACATATATACTAAAAATATATTTTTATCAGACACAACTCAAGAAATACCTAACACACAAAATCCAAACAGTAGTATCAATACAGAAGGAATATTATATACTGTACAAAGTGGAGACACTTTAAATAAAATTGCTAACCAATATGGAACAACAGTACAAGAATTGGTAGACATCAATAACATAACAAATCCTAACTTAATTTATCCAGGTCAAACCTTACGAATTTTAACAAATTCAACAGTAAACGCATCAGAAACCAGAGCAACAGGAAGTATAACCTATACTGTACAAATAGGAAATACGTTAACACAAATAGCAAATGCTTATGGAGTTACAGTGGATCATATTATACAAATGAACAACATTCAAAATCCAAATTTAATCTACCCAGGAGAAAAATTAAGAATTACACAAAGTACAAATACTACATTAAATCCCGTTTTGCAAAAAAATTATTATACAGTACAAGTAGGAGATACTTTATCAGGAATTGCAAGAAAATATGGAGTAACGGTTCAATATTTAGCGAATCTAAATGGAATTCGTAATGTAAATTTGATTTATCCAGGGCAATTTATTAAGCTTTCATAAATTTTTGAGATAGTAATATTTGTTTTTTCTTTTTAAGTTACTATTTAGCTAATGTAATCCATCTAAGCTATCTTAGATGGATTGTATTGGCTGATTAGAGAAAAAATTTTTGAAAAAGCTAGACATTAGAAATAATATGTGCTAATATATAATAAAAATGTCGATGTGGCGAAATTGGTATACGCACAGGTCTCAAAAACCTGCGGGAAACCATGTGGGTTCGATTCCCACCATCGACACCAACGACGTATCTGTTCGAATTAAATTGAACAGAATTGATACAGAAATCAATCAGAATAAAGTGAACCCAAATTGTTAGACAAAAAAGTTTAACAATTTGGGTTCATTTTT
>CASUIT010000029.1 GCA_949455995.1 uncultured Clostridia bacterium | reverse complement strand
GCCCATGCAGCAGCCTATGTAACAAATGCTTTTCGAATAGCTTGGTTTAAAGTACATGAGCCATTAGCCTACTATGCTTCTTATTTTTCAATTCGAGCAGACGAATTTGATAGTGAATATATGATATTTGGAAAAGAAAAAGTAAAAAACAAAATGAAAGAAATAGACTTAAATGCAAATGCAACAACTGTCAAAGACAAAAATATGTATGCAGTACTAGAATTGGTATTGGAAATGTATGAAAGAGGCTATCAGTTTTTACCAATTGATTTATACCAATCACATGCCACCAAATTTTTAGTAGAAGAAGGAGGCATAAGACCACCACTAAATAGTATACCAGGTTTAGGAACTGTAGCAGCACAAGGAATTGAACAAGCAAGAAAAGAAGGGAAATTCATGTCAATAGATGACCTAAAAATACGAGCAAAAGTCGGTAATTCTGTAATAGATTTACTAAAAAAATTCGGATGTTTAGAAGGAATGAGCCAAAGCAATCAAATTAGTTTATTTGCATAAAAAAGAGAAGAATTTAAAAAGAAAGAAAATATAATAAAAAAATCAAAGGAGTTAACAATATGAAAGAGTATTTACAAACATTAAAACCACAAATACAAGAATATTTTAAAATATTATCCCCAGAAGGGATCCCAGAATTTTTATATGATTATATAAAAACGCCAGAAATGCAAAAACAAGCAGGAATAAGTATAAGTTGTGGCACAATATATTCAAAAATGTTTTGTCATGAATTTTGGTATTCAACCTTAGACCATAGTGTAGCAGTAGCTTTAATAATATGGAATTTTACCAAAAGTAAAAAACAAACATTAGCAGGATTATTTCATGATATTGCAACGCCAGTATTTAAACATTCTATTGACTTTATGAATGGAGATTATGAAACACAAGAATCAACAGAGGAATTAACCACTAAAATAATTGCTGAATCAAAAGAAATTATGAAATTATTAAAAAGAGATAATATAACAATAGAAGAGATTTGTGATTATCACTTATATCCAATTGCAGATAATGATACACCACGTTTAGCAAGTGATCGCTTAGAATATACGCTTTCTAATGGATTAGGGGCAGCAGGAAAGAAATTGTGGGGATTAGAAGAAATAAGAAAAGTTTATCAAGATATACAAGTACAAAAAAATGAAGATAATATAGAAGAGCTTGGGTTCAAAAGTAAAGAAATAGCAGAAAAATTCACATCTGTCATGAGTAAATTGTCCTCTTCTTATATTGAAAATCGAACCAAATTTTCCATGCAATTCTTAGCAGATATTATGAAAAAAATGTCAGAAGAAGGATTGATTACTAAAAAAGATTTATATGGTTTGTCAGAAAGTGAAGTAATCAAAAAGATTGAAAATTGTCAGATAAATAATATTGCAAAATGTTTTGAACTTTGGAAAAATACAACCCAAATTAAAGAAAGTCCCATACCAATAAATACTAAATATTGTGTAAGCATAAAAGCCAAAATAAGATATATCATACCATTAGTAAAACAAAAAGAACAATTTGTAAGAATTAACCAAATATCAGAAGAAGCAAAGAAAAACATAGAAAATGCTTTAAATTTTCAAACACAAAAATATGCTTACTTAGACTTTAAATTTTAGAATGAAAGAGAGAAAAGTACATGATACAACAAACAACACCATTTAATTTTGAAGAGATATTTTCTTTACGAAATATCTTAATATATTTATTAGTTGTTAACCTTTTTGGATTTTTTATCATGTGGCTAGATAAGAAGAAAGCCGAAAAAGGAGCTTGGAGAATTCCAGAAAAAACATTATTTGTGATTACTGCATTAGGTGGAGGAATAGGAACTATTGCAGGAATGTATACCTTTAGACATAAGACACAAAAACTTAATTTTGTAATTGGGTTTCCCTTTATAACAATCTTAGAGATAATAGCAGCCATTTATTGGATATTTTTTAATTAAAGATATAGACATCAATAGCTGAAGATAGTAATTATAATCTATGCTATTGATGCTTTATCCTTTTAGTTTTTCTATATAAAAAGCTCCATGACCTGCTTTTTCAAAAGGATATAACTTAGAATTATCAATGATAGATGATAAAGAAATAATGTTAATGATTATAGTAAGATATTAGTCTATCAAATTAATATTTATAAAATAGACATAAAAAACAATAAACATAAAAAAAAAGAAAAAATATTATAGAAACTAAAATGATATGTGAACAACTTTAAATAAGAAAATAAGTAATACGATATATTCACAAAGTTATCCACAGTTTCCACAAACTTAAATAATAATTGTTAAAAGACAAAAAAAGAAAAAAAGAAGACATAAAATGTGGAAGAAAACATAAAATTGATAAGAAGAAGAGAAAAAAAACGAAAATGATGAAAATAGCATATAATAAATAGAACTAAATAGAAAAAAGGAGAAAAATAGATGTTAAATAAATTAAGATATTTACTAAAAAGAAATAGATGTTATTGTGAAACAGAAATGGATCAATCACAATTAGAAAAAATGATAAAGCAAGGAGCCATACTTTTAGATGTCAGAAGTCCACAAGAATTTTTAGAAGGACACTTAGAAAATGCTATTTCATTACCAGAATATGAAATAAAAGAAAGATACAATAAAATGCTATCAGATAAAACACAAAATATCATTGTATACTGTAGTACAGGGCATAGAAGTCAAAAAGCACAAAAAACGCTTCAAAAGCTTGGATATCAAAAAGTATATAATTTATGTAAAGGAATAGAAAACGACAACTAACTATTGAGGTTTTTATATTTATATGCTAAAATGAGACAAAAGGGACAGGTCTTTTTGTCTCATTTTTAGTTTAGATAAGAAAAGATGAAGGCAAAAGAAGGAGGAAAAATGAAAGGAAGACAAGAACATATTAGAAATTTTAGTATCATTGCACATATTGATCATGGAAAATCAACACTTGCAGATAGATTAATTGAAATGACTGGAGTGTTGTCTAAAAGAGAAATGGAAAGTCAAGTATTAGATAATATGGATATTGAAAAAGAAAGAGGAATTACCATAAAATCGCAAGCAGTTAGAATGATTTATAAAGCAAAGGATGGGCAAGAATATACATTAAATTTAATTGATACACCAGGTCATGTGGATTTTAATTATGAAGTATCTAGAAGTTTAGCTGCATGTGATGGAGCTATTTTAGTTGTGGATGCAAGTCAAGGAGTAGAAGCACAAACATTAGCAAATGTGTATTTAGCAATTGATAATAATTTAGAGATACTGCCAGTGTTAAACAAAATAGATTTACCAAATGCAAGACAAGAAGAGGTAAAACAAGAAATAGAAGATATTATTGGAATTCCTGCACAAGATGCTATTTGTATTTCTGCAAAGTCAGGATATCATGTAGAAGAAGTATTAGAAAAGATAGTAACAGATTTACCAGCACCAAAAGGAGAGGAAAACCAAAAAGTTAAATGTTTAATATTTGATTCTTATTATGATAATTATAAAGGTGCAGTAGCACATGTAAGAGTGGTAGATGGGAAGGTAAAAGTAGGAGACGAAATAAAATTAATGGCAAATAATAAAAACTTTACAGTAGTAGAAACACGGATATTTTGTACCAGGTTCTTATATGCCAACCAATGAAATAAAAGCAGGAGAAGTTCGGTTACATAGTAGCTAGTATCAAAAATTTGTCAGATATTCGTGTAGGAGATACCATTACTTTAAAAAACGATCCAGCAAAAGAGCCATTAAAAGGTTATAAAAAAGTAACGCCAATGGTATATTGTGGATTATATCCGATGGATGGTAGTCAATATGAAGTATTAAAAGAAGCCTTAGAAAAATTAAAATTAAATGATGCAGCGCTAGAGTATGAACCAGAAACGTCTATTGCCTTAGGTTTTGGATTTCGATGTGGATTTTTAGGTTTACTACATTTAGAAATTATCGAAGAGAGATTAGATAGAGAGTTTAATTTAGGACTTATTACAACAGCTCCATCTGTTATTTATAAAGTGTATAAAACAGATGGAGAAGTAATCCAATTATATAATCCTGAAGAGTTACCAAAGCCACAAGAAATTTCTTATATGGAAGAACCATTTGTAACAGCCAATATTTTAACACCAAAAGATTATGTGGGAAATATTATGGAATTGTGCCAAAGAAGACGAGGAATTTATATTGATATGAAATATTTAGATGAAAATAGAGTAACATTAGTATATGAGATGCCATTAAATGAGATTATTTATGATTTTTTTGATCATTTAAAATCAAAAACCAAAGGTTATGCTTCACTAGATTATGAATTTAAAGAATATAGGAGATCTAATTTAGTAAAATTAGACATACATATTAATGGAGAAGCAGTAGATGCCCTAAGTTTTATTGTACATAAAGAAAGTGCTTATGATAGAGGAAAAAAAATGGTAGAAAAATTAAAAAATGTAATACCAAGAAAACTATTCAAAATACCAATACAAGCAGCAATAGGAGGAAAAATTATTGCCAGAGAAACCATATCTGCAATGCGAAAAGATGTATTAGCCAAATGTTATGGAGGAGATATTACCAGAAAGAAAAAGTTATTAGAAAAACAAAAAAGAGGAAAAAAGAAAATGCGTGAAATTGGAAATGTCGAAATACCACAAGAGGCATTTTTAGCAGTACTTAAGTTAGATGATGAATAAATGATAGGTAACTAAAAAATAGTAAGGAGTAAAAAGATGTATGAAGACCAAATAGAGGGCAGAAATGCCGTAATAGAGTTATTAGAGAGTCAAAAAGACATTAATAAAATATTTATAACAAAAGGAGAAAAACATGGTTCTATCTATAAAATTATTAGCCTAGCAAAGAAGAATAAAGTAGTAATAGTAGAAAAAGAGAAAAAGAAAATGGAGGAAATGGCACAAACACCAAATTTTCAAGGTGTTATTGCTATCGTACCACCTTTTTCTTATTGTGAAGTAGAAGATATGTTGCAAGTTGCTAAAAGGAAAAAAGAAGACCCATTTGTAGTAATTTTAGATGGAATAGAAGATCCGCATAATTTAGGTTCTATCATTAGGACTGCTGAAACTGCTGGAGTTCATGGCATTATTATTCCTAAAAGAAGAGCAGCTGTAGTAAATAGTACTGTAAATAAAGTATCTTGTGGTGCTGTACAACATATGAAAATAGCAAGAGTAACCAATATAGCAGATACCATAGCGTTTTTAAAAAAAGAAGGACTTTGGATTTGTGGAACTGATATGAATACCAAAACCTTATATTATGAGCAAGATTTGGCAGGTGCCATTGGTATCGTTATTGGAAGTGAAGGAAGCGGAATGAGTCAGAAAGTAAAAAAGAATTGTGACTTTTTAGTTAAAATCCCAATGAATGGAAAGATAACTTCTTTAAATGCTTCTGTCTCAGCAGGCATTGTTATATATGAAGCAGTAAAACAAAAAAGAGGGCACATTTACAAAAACAAGTAAATTGTGATATAATAAAAGCCAAGAAAAATTTTCATACAAGGAGAAAAAAGCCATGAATAAAAAAAGAATACTAACAGGAGACCGACCAACTGGCAGATTGCACATTGGTCACTATTTTGGCTCCATAAAAAAAAGAATAGAATTACAAGAAAGTGGAGAATATGAACCATATATACTAATTGCAGATGTGCAAGCATTAACCGATAATTTTAATAATCCAGACAAAGTAAGAAAAAATGTAAGAGAAGTAGCCATTGATTACTTATCATGTGGAATAGATCCCAAAAAAACCACTATTTATATCCAATCCATGATACCAGAAATAGCAGAATTAACAGTATTTTATTCAAACTTTGTAACAATAGCCAGACTAGAGAGAAACCCAACCGTAAAAACAGAAATTGCACAAAAAAAAGAACTATTTGGAGAAAGTGTAACCTATGGTTTTTTAGGTTATCCTGTAAGTCAAGCAGCAGATATAACAGCATTTGAAGGAAAATATATACCAGTAGGAGAGGATCAATTACCATTAATTGAACAATGTAGAGAGATTGTTCGAAAATTCAATCACGTTTATGGAGAGGTATTGGTAGAACCAGAGGCAATACTTTCTAATGGTAAAAGAATAAAAGGATTAGATGGAAATGAAAAAATGGGAAAATCCTTAGGTAATGCGATTTATCTATCAGATACGGAAGAAGAAATAACCAAAAAAGTAATGAGTGCCATAACCGATCCAAACAGAATAAAAAAAGATGATTTAGGAAATCCTAATATATGTATGGTAGCCTATTATCACAATTTATTTAGTAGTCAAGAAGAAGTAAAAACAATATGCCAAGAATGCAAAGCTGGAAAACGAGGGTGTGTTGCATGTAAAAAGCAACTAGCCCAAAATATCATAAAAGAATTAAAACCAATTCGAGAAAAAAGAGCTTATTATGAAGCACATCTAGAAGAAGTAGACGAAATTTTAAAAGAAGGAACACGGAAGAGCTAAACAGCAAGCAAAACAAACAATGGAGAAAATAAAAAAAGCAATGAAATTAGATTATTTTAAATGAGACAATGGGGACAGGTCTTTTTTGTTTCATTTCCTATTAAATGTGAATTTAATATAGCAAAATAAAACACTAAGCGATTTTGGTAGATAGACAAGGCTTAATATGAATTATGTATGGTTATTGTTTTTTATGAAAAGCGGTAGGAAAAACAAACAAAAAATGAGACAAAAAGACCTGTCCCTATTGTCTCATAAGTAAGGAGAAGAAAATGTTTATTGATTATACAAAAGTGATAATAAAATCAGGAGATGGAGGAAATGGAGCAGTAGCTTTTCGTAGAGAAAAATATGTAGCAGCAGGTGGACCAGATGGTGGGGACGGAGGAAATGGAGGAAATGTCTATTTTCAAGTGGATAAGGATAAAAATACATTGATTGATTTTAAATATCATAAAAAATTTAAAGCTCAAAACGGAGAAAATGGAAGTGGGAGTCATTGTAATGGGAAATATGGGCAAGATTTGTATATAAAAGTACCAATTGGAACAGTAATAAAAGATGCACAAACCAAAAGAATAGTTGCTGACTTATCTAAACCAGATCAAGTAGAATTAGTATTAAAAGGTGGACGAGGAGGAAGAGGAAATTCACATTTTAAAACATCAACTAGACAAGCTCCAAGATTTTCAGAAGATGGAGAAAAAGGAGAAGAAAAAGAAGTAATTTTAGAATTGAAATTATTAGCAGATGTAGGATTATTAGGATTTCCAAATGTAGGAAAATCAACTTTTTTAAAGGCAGTAACCGATGCCAAGCCTAAAATTGCCAATTATCATTTTACAACGATAGAACCTAATTTAGGGGTTGTAAAAATAAAAACAGGAGAAGATTTTGTAATAGCAGATATTCCAGGAATTATAGAAGGAGCAAGTAAGGGGATTGGTCTTGGAATACAATTTTTAAGGCATGTAGAAAGAACACGTTTATTATTGCATTTCTTAGATGTATCAGGACAAGAAGGAAGAAATCCAGTAGAAGATTTTAATACTATAAATCAAGAATTAAAAAAATACAGTGAAAAACTATCTAGAAAAAAGCAAATAATAGTAGCCAATAAAGTAGATGTGATGCAAGACGAAACTTTGTTAAAAGAAGTAAAAGAATTAGCTAAAAAAGAAAACATAGAATTTTATCAAATATCAGCAATAACGACCCAAGGAATAGAAGAATTACTTTATAAGATAGTAAAACAACTAAAAGAATTACCAAAAGAAGAATTAATAGAAATAGAAGATAAAATAGTATATACACTAGAAGAAAAACAAAATCAATGGACGATAAAAAAAGAAGACGATGTATTTATTGTATCAGGAAGAGCAGTAGAAAGATTAATGGGAAGAGTAAATATCGAAGACAATGAGTCGATGTATTATTTGCAAAAAAGTTTAAAAAACATGGGAATTGAAGCGAAATTAAAAGAAATGGGTGTATGCCAAGGAGATACGGTAATACTTGCAGATTGGGAACTAGAATGGTATGAAGAATAAAGTTGGCACATTTGTGACAAAAAGGGACGCCCCTTTTGTCACAATTTTTTGCTCATGATAAGACCATTTTTTTCTTGATAATATTTTTTTCGAAGACCTTTTTGGATAAAGTTAAATTTTTTATATAGGTGAATGGCTGGATAATTTTCTTCCATTACTTCTAATGTGATGGAGGTAAGTTTTTGTTTTTTGGATAAGTTTATTAAATTTTCTAATAGTAACGATCCCACTCCTTGATTTCGAAAGTCTTTTTTTATTACGATGTTCATTATGTTTGCTTCGTCTAATAGAACTTTTATGCCAGCAAATCCAATAATTGTTTGATCAATGGTTGCAATGAGATAATGCGAGTTTTCAGAGAGTATTTCGTTTTTTAAGGTGGCTATGTTCCAAAAGTCATCAAATTCAGTATTTAAAGTATTAGAAATTTGATTTATATCTTCTAAGGTCATTGTTGAGATTTTTACATTTTTTAGTTTTTCTTCTAATTGTCTTTGTGCTTGTGGTTTTTTTAAGTAAAAAGGCAACAACTCTTCTTTTTCGTTTTTGTTCCATTTTGTTAATCCTGCTATTCCTAAATGGTAGGAGTTTAAAGTTTGTATTTCAAAGATTGGTGTGTATTTTTTTAGTGTTTTACCGAGCTCCACTGCCAACAAAAGTAATTGGAGCTTGATTAGAATAATAATTACTACAAATTTTTAAAATATTTGTAATAGAGTTACATTGTGGAGCTAAGAGTTCTATGTAATGGTTGTTTTTTAATTCATATAAGGCAAAGTAACATTCATTGTTGTTACATTCTAAGATGCTAGCAATAAGTCCTTCTTGTTTTACCCCATAAGCTAAAACTTCTAAAGCATTCACTCCAATACATGGAATATTTAAACTATCATGAAAAGCTTTTATAGTAGCAATGCCAATACGAATACCTGTAAAAGATCCAGGACCTTTGTCACATACCAATAAATCTATGTCTTGTAAAGTTAGATTTGCTTGTTGAAAAGCTTGGTGGATCATAGGCATTAAATTTTCAGAGTGTGTTTTTTGTGTATTTTGATCTAATTTACAAATTAAATTAAAATCTTCTAATAGAGAAACACCACAAATGTCACTTGTTGTATCAATACTTAATATTTTCAAAATAATCCTCCCATCTTTTGGAATTCGTAGTTATATTTAAAATTCTAATATTTTCGTCTGTGTCTTTTTTTGAGAAAGTAAGATGAAGATAGTCTTTGGGAAGTGCTTCTATAATACGTTCTCCCCATTCGATTAAACAAATACCGTTTTTCAAAATATTCTTCGCCTCCAATTTCATAAAATTCGGAGACATTTTCTAAACGGTAAATATCAAAATGATAGATAGCAATATTTTCTTTTTGGTATTCATTTACAATAGTAAAAGTTGGACTAGAAATTTCATTTTCTAAGCCAAAATAAGATAAAATTCCTTCCACCCATTTCGTTTTTCCAGAGCCTAAATTGCCAGTAAGAATGATAGTATCTTGTTTTTTTAGTTCAGGTGCAAGTGATTTTGCAAATTTTTTAGTATCTTCTTCATTTTTAGAAATAAATTGAAATTGTTTCATTATTCATAAAACCTCCTAGTATCTTTTTTCTCTTTTAGTTACTACTTTAAGCATTGACCAAACAGTAACCATTATAAATTACTATTCAGCCCATTTAACTTTTTAATTAAAAACATACTATGGCTGAACAATAACCATTATAATACAAAAAAACAAAAAATTCAATGAAAAGTCTTGAAAAAACGTAAAAAATGTAATATAATTGTAATGATTTTGTAATAAAACAAGGAGAAATATAAAAAACAAGAAGGGAAGAAAAAAATGTTTAAATTTGGGTTGGGACAAGATATTGGGATCGATTTAGGAACAGCAACAGTCATTGCATATGTAAAAGGAAAAGGAATTGTATTAAGAGAACCATCTGTTGTAGCAGTAGACAATAACAATGGGGAAGTATTAGCAGTAGGGCAAGAAGCAAGAAGAATGCTTGGAAGAACACCAGGAAACATTGTAGCAACAAGACCATTAAGAGATGGTGTCATATCTGACTATACTGTTACAGAAAAAATGTTAAAGCATTTCATCGGAAAAGTCTGTGGAAAATTTATTTTTTCGCCCAGAATCATGATATGTATTCCTTCACAAGTAACAGAAGTAGAAAAAAAAGCAGTCATTGATGCTGCCTCACAAGCAGGAGCCAGAAAAGTATATCTAATAGAAGAACCAATCGCAGCAGCCATTGGAGCAGGAATAGACATCTCCAAACCATGTGGAAACATGGTAGTAGACATAGGAGGAGGAACAACAGACATTGCTGTCATATCATTAGGAGGATCCGTAGTAAACACCTCACTAAAAGTAGCAGGAGACAAATTCGATGAATACATCGTAAGATACATCAAGAAAAAACACAATGTAATGATAGGAGAAAGAACAGCAGAAGACCTAAAAGTAAACATAGGGTGTGTATTTCCAAAAATACAAGACACAGAAATGGACATAAGAGGAAGAGACTTAATAACAGGATTACCAAAAACAGTAACCATGCACTCAAGTGAAATGCTAGAAGCCCTAATAGAGCCAGCTATGATGATTGTCGACAGTGTACACTCTGTATTAGAAAGAACACCACCTGAATTAGCAGCAGACATCAGTGACAAAGGAATATACATGACAGGAGGAGGTTGTTTAATAGACGGATTAGACAAGTTATTACAAGACAAAACAGGAATACATGTTATGATAGCACAAGACACCGTATCATGTGTAGCATTAGGAACTGGAAAAGCACTAGATAATTTAGACGCACTAGAAAAACAATAAAAAATAAAAACAGGAGAGAAAAAATGCAAAAAGTAGCATTTATTACACTAGGCTGTAAAGTAAACCAATATGAAACCAATGCAATGGCACAAGCATTTATACAAAAAAAATACCAAATAGTAGAAGCCATACAACAAGCAGACATTTATATTGTAAACACATGTACCGTAACCAATATGTCAGACCGAAAATCAAGGCAAATGTTAAGAAAAGTAAAAGAACAAAACCAAAAAGCAATAGTAGTAGCCTGTGGATGTTATGTACAAATAGCAAAAGAAGAAATAAAAAAAATAAAAGAAATCGATTTAATAATAGGAAACAATGAAAAAAAAGAAATCGTAGAAATCGTAGAAAAATATAAAAAAGAAAACAAAAAGCAAATAAAAATAGAAGAAATCAAAAAACAAGAAAAATACCAAGAATTTGGAAACGTTACATACACAGAAAAAGCAAGAGCAGTCATAAAAATACAAGATGGATGTAACAGATTTTGTTCTTACTGCATTATTCCCTATGCAAGAGGTCGCATCAGAAGTAGAAAACCAGAAAATGTAATGGAAGAAATAAAAAAAATAACCCAAAAAGGAATCAAAGAAGTAGTATTAACAGGAATTCACATTGCCTCATATGGAAACGACTTTAAAGAAGAATACAAACTAATTGACTTATTAGAAGAAATCAATAAAATAGAAACCATACAAAGAATTCGTTTAGGATCGATAGAACCACTCTTAATAACAGAAGAATTTATAAAAAGGCTATCCAAACTAAAAAAAGTATGTCATCATTTCCATTTATCATTACAAAGTGGATGTGATGAAACCTTAAAAAGGATGAATCGAAAATATACCACTCAAAATTTTAGAGAAATAGTAGAAAAACTAAGAAAACATTATAAAGACGTCTTATTAACAACAGACATCATTGTAGGCTTTCCATTAGAAAGTAAAGAAGAATTTGAAAAAACCTATCAATTTTTACAAGAAATCAAATTCTATAAAATGCACATATTCAAATATTCGCCAAGAAAAGGAACCAAAGCAGCGCAAATGGAAGGGCAAATAGATAGTAAAATAAAAGAACAAAGAAGCAAAAAATTAATAGAATTATCAAACAAAAACACAAAAGAATACAACGAAGAATATATAGGAAAAGAAGTAGAAGTACTATGGGAAGAACAAAAAAATGGATACTATCAAGGGCATACCCAAAACTATATATTAGCATTAATAGAAAGTAAAAAAGACTTAGAAAATAAAATAATAAAAGCAAAATGCACAAAAGCATCTTCAAACAACTTATTACTTCATAAAATGTAACAAGACTGTAACAAATACGTAACAAATATTTAATATAAAAAAACGCAAAAAGCACTTGCTTATTTTTTAATAATATAGTATAAATAGATTAGTAAATGTACAAAAACTACGAAGGAGGAAATAAAATGGCAGATTTTGAACAAATGAATCAAAAATCAAGTGTTTTTGGAGGAGTAGAATTGGGAGGATTTGAAAACGAACAAGCACAAAATCAAGAAAATGCTGGAACTATAAGACAAGCAGGAAGCAACCTACCAACTAAAGTCGGATTTTGGAATAAATTTAAAGCATTTTGGTTACAAGACATAGACTGGAACAAAGAAATAAAAGTTGAATTAACGCCATACCAACAAAAAGTAGAAAATGAAATTAACGACTTTTTACACCAAGATGTTACATGGGAAAAAGTACGCAATTTCTTATTCCAAGAAATTACTTTCTAATATTAAAAATTGTAAATAAAAAAATAAATCAAAAAAGTATAGTAAAATAATAAAAGATATGCTATACTTTTTTTGTTGTATAGGAAATAGGAAAAATGAAGCTTAAAGAAAAGAGCGAAAGGAGGAAGAAAATGTATAAAAATACATTTTCAAAAAAACAACATGGCAAAAAGTAAAACCATTTTTGTATGTAATGAATGTGGAAATGAATCAGTCAAATGGTTAGGAAAGTGTCCTAATTGTAATAGTTGGAATAGTTTTTTTGAGCAAAAAATAGTAGAAAGTAAAAATAGTAATTTAAAGAAAAAAGACATAAAGAGTAACAATCCACAAAGGTTAAGCTCATATGAAACAAAAGAAACCATAAGGACAGCGACAGGATTTGGGGAATTAGATAGAGTTCTAGGAGGAGGATTAGTAAAAGGATCACTGGTTTTATTACGGTGGAGAGCCAGGAATCGGGAAATCAACATTAATTCTTCAAATTTGTGATAAAGTCAAAGGAGAAGGAAACGTTTTATACGTATCAGGAGAGGAATCCGCAGAGCAAATCAAAATGAGAGCAGACAGATTAAATATAAACAATGAAAAAATTTTATTCTTAGGAGAAACAGACATCGATATTGTAAATCAAGCAATTATAGACCAAAATCCGAAATTAGTAATAATAGATTCCATACAAACCATGTATTCTGAAGAACTATCAGCAGCAGCTGGAAGTGTAAGTCAAGTAAGAGAAATAACCTCTCAAGTAATGAGAGTTTGTAAATCAAGAGCGATAACAACTATTATCATAGGACATGTTACCAAAGAAGGAAATATTGCAGGACCTAGAGTATTAGAACACATGGTAGACACCGTTTTATATTTAGAAGGAGAAAGATATTTTTCTTACCGAATACTAAGAGGTGTAAAAAACAGATTTGGATCTACCAACGAAATAGGAATGTTTGAAATGAAAGAAGAAGGAATGTGTGAAATTACAAGTCCATCTGATATATTAATTTCAGAACGACAAGGAAACCCTTCTGGTTCATGTATTGTTTCTAGCATAGAAGGAACCAGACCCATACTTGTAGAATTACAAGCCTTAACCTCACACACTGTTTTTGGCTATCCCAAAAGGACAGCAGACGGTATCGATTATAACCGATTAGCTTTACTAATTGCTGTATTAGAAAAAAAAGCAGGACTTATGTTAGACTCACAAGACGTATATTTAAATGTAGTAGGAGGACTAAGAATTAATGAACCATCGATAGACTTAGGAATTATCATAGCAACCGCCTCTAGTTTTAAAAATATACCAATACCACAAAACATGGTAATAATTGGAGAAGTAGGACTAACAGGAGAAGTAAGAAGAATAAACTTAATAGAAAAAAGATTAAAAGAGGCAGAAAAATTAGGCTTTAAAATCTGTATTATTCCAGAAAGTAATAAAAAAGACTTGAAAGATAACTATAAATTAGATATAATAAGCGTTAGAAATGTAAATGAAGCGATAAAAAAAGCTTTAGGCTAGAGAAGGAGAGTAATTTTTTGAGAAAAGGAAAAGAAGATAATATCACAGAAATATTAAAATTAATTGCTCCAGGAACACCAATTAGAGATGGATTAGAAAATATATTAAGAGCAAAAACCGGAGCCTTATTATTAATAACAGACAACAGCCAAGTATTAAAAGAAATAGTAGATGGAGGATTTACAATAAACGAAGAATACACATCTGCCAAACTATATGAACTAGCTAAAATGGATGGAGCCATTATTTTAAGTGGAGATTTAAAAAAAATACTATATGCAAATGCCCAATTAATACCAGCAAGACAAATACTAACACAAGAAACTGGAACCAGACATAGAACTGCAGAAAGAACAGCAAAACAAACAGGAGAATTAGTAATTAGCATATCCCAAAGAAGAAACATTATAACCGTGTTCAAAGGAGAAGACAGATATGTATTAGAAGACACAGACGTTGTTTTAAACAAAGCAAACCAAGCCATCCAAACATTAGAAAAATACAAAAAAGTATTTGACAATAAGCTAAACTTACTAAATGAATATGAATTCAATGATATCGTAACACTAGAAAATGTATTAGTTGTCATACAAAGAGCAGAAATGGTAATGCGTATTGTAGAAGAAATACAAAGACAAATTTATGAACTAGGAAATGACGGAAGATTAGTAAGAATGCAATTAGAAGAACTAATAGGAGGATTAGAAAAAGAAGAATTATTACTAATAAAAGACTATAGAGTATCAACAAAGAAAAAATATGCAATAGAAAAAATACTAGAAAAATTAGAAACATTAGAATATACTGAATTATCAAACGAAACAATAATAGCCAAGCTACTAGGATATGAAAATTTTGACAATTATGATGAAGTAGGTGTATACACAAAAGGATATCGAATATTAAACAAAATACCAAGAATGCCATCTAGCATTGTAGAAAACCTAGTAAATAGTTTCAAATCATTTCAACACATATTAGCAGCAGACATAGAAAGCTTAGACGATGTTGAAGGAATTGGAGAAGTAAGAGCAAGAGCAATCAAGCAATCTTTAAAAAGAATGCAAGACCAATTTGTATTTTAAAATTTAAACCAAAAGAGAAAAAAGAAAGGAGAAAATAAAAAATGAAAACAAAAAACATCATATGGATAATTGCATTAATTTTGGTAATAGTATTAATAGCAGTATTAAG